>CAYMFD010000025.1:0-5835 GCA_964389475.1 uncultured Saprospiraceae bacterium | reverse complement strand
CCATGCCGGGCATTTCAATGCCGCTTCGCTATACTCAATGACCTGTAGATAGCGCCTTTCTTGGTCCGGATCCTGCATAAGCAAATTGACGAATTAACGAATCAACAAATAGACAAAAAAGTACACGTCACACTAGCATCCTGAAAATCCTAGCATCCTCAAAATCCTGATGCTGACAATGCACACGTCACACTAGCCCGAACACCTGAGACCGCAAACCGAACACCGCAAATCGCTTATCACATCCCGCTAAACCTTACCTTTACACATGCAAAAACATCACCATGGCCGACCGTATAGACCAACTCAAGGAATTTCTCGCAAACGATCCATCCGATAGCTTCATCCGTTATGCCCTAGCTCAGGAGTACCTCAAGCGTGGACAGATGTATCAGGCCAAAGAAGCATTCGAAACCCTACAGTCCGACGATCCCAGCTACGTAGGGCTATACTACCACCTCGGCAAACTCTACGAAGAACTCGACCAGGGTGAGCAAGCCATAGCTACCTACGAGGCCGGCATACAGGTCGCCAAGAAGGCCACCGACTTCCATGCCTTGAGTGAGCTTAACACCGCCAAGGTAAATCTAGAAATGGAGATGCTGTAAATGAGATTTTACGTTCAAGAAAGAGTTCTGCTGTTTTGCCATCCATTTAACAAATAGCGGAGCTTTACTCAAGGCTCCCTCTCTTTTAGGAGAGGGCTGGGGCGGTCCCTGAGCTTTTCGGTCGAAGGGAGAGGCCGTACACGTGACGTAGGAACCCAGTACTTCGACGAGTAAGGACCCATCCTAAATCCTTCCCTTAAAAAGGAAGGACTTGTAGGTGTCGCTTCGCAACACTGCTCTTTTTTGGTAATTGATTGCAGTCAGAAATCTGCTATGTAAAACATCCATTTAACAAATAGCGGAGCTTTACTCAAGGCTCCCTCTCTTTTAGGAGAGGGCTGGGGCGGTCCCTGAGCTTTTCGGTCGAAGGGAGAGGCCGTACACGTGACGTACGGACACAAAAAAGGGCCACCAAACTGGCAGCCCTTTGTAGTATAGTATATGGAAGATTTTCGCTAATTCTGCGAAAGAATGTATCTAGCAGCGAGAGCTCCGTAGCCCACATCAAGACCTACATTCTTGGCTATGCCAAAGGTAGGCACCCAATCAACGGATAGATTGAGTGGTATATCATCGAAAGTATACGATAGACCAGCGTAACCGGAAAGGGTCAGATAAGTGCTACTGGTCGATGTAACAAAACCAGCACCACCACCATAGTACCACTGGAGACCCTCTAGACCTTCTACCTCAAGGTCAGCATGTATCTGGTAAGCCGCATTAGCAGACAAAGCAACAGTGCCGTCGATAAATATCAAACCACCAAAGGCCTCTACTGCATTTGTTTCTGATAAGAATACCTTATATGACAACGAGGCAGGAATACCTAGCCTTGCGCCTATTGCACTCTTAAAATCTTGTGCGGTCGCACAAAAGGCAATACTGCAAAAAAGAGCAGATAGTAGTAGTTGTCTCATGATAAGTAGTTTTAGTGGAGTAATCAAATACCAATGGCAAGGTAAGCACTCTCTGCACTTTGACAAAAAGGTAAGCTAGAACTATCTTATAAACATGATCTTGGTCACGTAGCTATCTACCTCATCAAATCCGACTGCTCCCGCCGAAAATACAAGGTAGACGCCTGTATCTACTCTACGGCCAGAGTAGTCCGTACCGTCCCACACGGCCTGTCCGCCGAGGGCTGTCGTCTCGAAGACGAGTCGGCCGTTGAGGTCGGTGATCTTGACATCAGCATCGGTCACGAGACCCTTGATCGCAATGGGGCCTTGGTAGCCTGGCTCTACGGGATTGGGGAAGGCATATACACTGCCTGGCGTGTGTCGCCGCTCACCCTCCGTAGTCGTCGTACGTATCGCCTGTAGGCCTTGGTCGGTGCTTACCCACATCTTGCCCGTCACACCATCATAGTGCATATCTGAGATCGTATTGTCAAATAGTGGACTATTGTCACTCGTATACCGTGCCTCCTGCGTCTCACCATCGGGGCTCTGCACGAATATACCGTTACGCGTACCGAACCACTTGCGATTGGCCCCATCTACAGCGATCGTCCGTATCTGCTCTGTGGCGAGTAGTATGGCGGGGATACTATCCTGGAGTACAAGCCGGGTATCACCTATGCAGCCATCTTCAAAAACACCAGCCCCACACTCGAAGACGACTGGTCCCTCTGCCGTACCTACCCACACATCCCCGTCTAGGTCTACAGCCACGCTGAGTACCTGACCTGTAGATATCTCACTATTGCTCAGGCTTATAAATCGAGATCGGTCATCGGCAGCGGTCGTCACATCCTCTCCCGGATCATAGACCACCACACCACCATCAGCACCAGAGACGACCATCCACACATAACCACTCTCGTCGATAGCGATCTCATGGATACTGTTTTTGCCATTAGGCGCATCATAGGCATACCATGCACCATCGGGTGTCCTCACATTGATAGGGCTACCCGCGTCGTAGTTGCTCACCCACAAGTTGCCATCATCATCTATACGCAAGCCACTGACACGGGTACGGGCCGCATCACCTATGGTACCCTGTAGAGAACTATTGTCCTTGTCGTGGAGGGTAGCGTCGCCAGTCTCGGTATCATACTCTAGCACACCGGCCCAGTAAGAGCCCATATACACCACGGAGGAGTTAGGTACAGGTACGATGTCAAAGGCATTAGTAATATTACGGTCACCTATGATGTCGACATTGTCTTGGTTGTAAGTGGTCCATCGACCTTCCTTTAATATAAAGAAGCCCCTATTGGTAAAATTATACGCAAAGTCATCGGTCGCCCCACCACTGGCTGCGTAGACATTACCATCCTCATCAGTCGATATATTGGAGGTAGAGAAGTCGGGCGGGCTATTATAGCGGATCTTGGAGCATGCACCACCTATGGCATCAGCGAAGCGGATCTCCTCCCACTCATCAGCATACCATGGTCGACCTAGCTCATCTACCACAGCGTATCTAGACCTACTCGTACACCCACTATTATCATCGACGAAGTCGCCCTGCCTATCATAAAACCGCATAGACGTACGGTTACCACTAAAAGGCCTAAAGGCAAGCGCTAAGTGGCTAGGATTGCTACTCAGGTAGGCTATGAAGTTATCAGCAGGAGCATTAGCGATCGTCTCGAAGAACTGATCCTCCCCGACAAATACCCGATCGATGGTAGACACGTACAAGTTGCCATTAAAGCTAGCCAGATGGGTCACTGGCTCTAGCGTGGGCAAGCCGCTAGCAGCATCGATCAGCGTCCAGTTGCTGACGTCCTTGATATTGACCGAGCCATCATCCGGCACAGAGTACACCCCATCCTCTGTGGCGATATAAAGCTTACCCTCATGCTCCTGCACAGCCGACACAGGCAGGTTACTGGTAAATACCGTCTCACCGTACTCTAGGTTGACCATATCTAGCTCTATGAAGCCAAAGGCTGTACTCAGGTAGGCGACCCCTTCATCACTGATAGAGACGGCTCTTATGCTCTTGTCACCCTGTATGCGGTTATTCTCTAGTATCTCTGGGAAGTTATAAATCTCATCACCGACGACATCCATATTACTATTGCTGTAGACCACGAGTAAGCGGTCACTTACTCGATCGTAGGCCACAAAGTCGACACCGACATCACTCAAGCCCTCCACCTTGGACAGAAAATCGACACTCATATCTTGCTTGTCGATGGTAAATACGCTGAGCTCACTACAGTAAATCACCTGGTCGTCGCTCTGGGTCACCCATGCTCCCTGCTGGTAGGGCAGGTGTGCCTCCCACTGGAGTAGGGCTGTCGACTCCTGGGCGGCTAGCACTCCCGTGAGGAGCAAGATCATCATCGTGAAAAAGTAGCGAATCGTCATAAGCATAGTCTGTCATCAAGTGGCTGCAAAGTTAACTTAACATAGGCAGGGCTTATTGTGATTAAGTGGTTGATCAATCTACAAGGTCTACATTTATATCATACCAGATCGCACCAGAGGCAACCCATTGCTACAACGACTCGTATAGGTAGCAAACTAATGCTCTATGCGTACTATCTACTACCTCACATTGCTGGCCATGATGACTACTACAGGCTGTATAGGTGATGACATCATTGAAGACTTCGTCGAGCCTAGGCTGCGAATACTCAGTCCACCCAGCCAACTAGCAGTTGGTGACACCACCACGCTGAGTTTTACCTTCCTAGATGAGACTGGCCAGGAGGCTACAGTCACTCCTAGCTACACGACTAGCAACTCAGCAGTCGCCACGGTCAACGACGACGGGCAGGTCATCACACTAGCTGAGGGCGAGGTCGACATCGTCGTATGGGCCGACTATATAGGCCAGTCATATGCTGATACGGCTAGTATTGTCGTGACTATGGACAGTATCATCATAGACGAGCCAGAGCAGCGTTCTGGTATCGTGTCCACCACTAGCTCGTATGTACTATCTGGCAACTTCACCATAACAGAAACCGATGGCGGTCTGACGATCACCTTTGCAGAAGACTACATTGCAGATCGGGCCCTACCCGGCCTATACGTGTATCTCACCAACAATACAGCTACCACTCGAGATGCCCATGAGATCGGCGCCGTCAGGGTATTTGACGGAGCACATAGCTACGTCGTAGAAGGTGTCGGCATCGATGACTTTAGTGACATCCTATATTTCTGTAAACCATTTAATGTAAAGGTCGGCGACGGCGCTATAACGCAATAATATCATGAGACGACTTACCTATACACTAGTACTTGCCAGCCTAACTACCCTATTAACAGCAGGTGGAGGCTGGCCACAGAAGAAAGGCCATGGCTATCTCAAGCTAGCAGAATGGTGGCTCACGGCCGACCAGCACTTCACTGGTAGTGGCCTCATCGACCCTAACTTGACGAGTGGTGTATTCAACACCAGCCTATACGCAGAGTACGGCATTACGGACCGACTAACCGTCAAGGCTTACATACCCTTCTTCAGCAGAGCTACGGTCAACAACCAGATATCGGCCACCACAGGAGAACTCATAGCAGCCGGTGATGCCATCAATAGTTTTGGCGATACGGACCTGACACTCACATATGGCCTCACGGCTGGCAAGATCAATACGACCGCCTCTCTGACCTTTGGGATACCGCTAGGCAATCCGGCAGGTGGCCGTGACCTCAACCTACAGACGGGTGATGGAGAGTTTAATCAGATGGTGCAGATAGACGCAGGCATAGGATACAAGGTCAAGCAAACAGAAGGCTATGCCAATGCCTACGTCGCCTACAACCACCGAACAGAGGGATTTAGCGATGAATATAGATTTGGGCTAGAGACCGGTGTTTTTCTTTTTGACAAAAAAGTGCTTGCGATAGTACGAGCCATCAGCGTCTTCTCAACGTTTAACGGCATCGAAAATGCCTTTGCCAATAGCACCAGCATATTTGCTAATAATGCCGAGCACATATCTATAGGTCCTGAGATCAACTACTTCGTAGGCAAGGACTGGGGTATATCTGCCGGGGTCACGGGAGCTGTCTGGGGGCGGCTGATCTTTGCACGACCGAGCTATACGGTGGGTGCCTTTGCGAGGTTTTAGGTAGCGGAAGAATTTATGTAGATGTCGTCTCTAGGATGAACGTCCCAGTGACATGCGGCGTGCTGACGAAGGAAGCATGATCGTCATGTCACATGTATGTGCCAGGCATACCCTTAAGCTATCGTAAGATAGTATTTAACATCTAGCAGATGAAAGTTCTGCCAGCTGAAATTGACATAAAGCTGTAGT
>CAYMFD010000024.1:0-40105 GCA_964389475.1 uncultured Saprospiraceae bacterium | reverse complement strand
GTACTGTGAGTAGCGAGAGGGAGGCTTGAACTCCCGACCTCAGGATTATGAATCCTGCGCTCTAACCAGCTGAGCTACCTCGCCATACTATCTTTTTTGCCGGCCCGGGGGACCATCGGCAGGTCACTTTGATTGTAAGTCGACCTTTTTTCTTTAAGTACTCTAGATCGTGGCGCTTGCTTAATGAGACGTCACCAAGGGCTTGGATCATTTTCGTAAAGCGCTGCAAATATAGTTTATTTTGGTTTTCATTTGTTACTAAGCATACAGGCGACAATCTTTTTATTTGTTATAACAAACATTGTCGATGGAGTTCTGTTCCTTACATAGACAATAACAGCAAGAGATGAGAATTATAACTAAGCGTGAGCAAGCAAGTGGGGCATTTAACGGAGGTGAGATTATTGAGAACAAGCCCATTGGCTTCAATAGGGAGGGTGGTCTGTTGAGACCATACAGTAACTTGTTTTACTGGGCTAATGCCGAAGGTCAAGTAGATAGTACCATCGGGCTGCACCCCCATCAGGGATTTGAAATCATGTCGTTCGTGATAGATGGCGAGGTAAGGCACTACGATACTCTACTGGATAAGTGGCAGTCGCTCAGCAGTGGTGATGCACAGGTGATCAGAGCGGGTAACGGCATCAGCCATAGCGAGTGGATGGGTGCGGGTAGCCGCATGTTTCAGATATGGCTAGATCCAGACTTGAGTAAAACGATGTCTCAACCTGCTAGCTACGACGACTATCCAGCTACTGATATACCCACCTCAACAGAAGGCAAGCGCAAAGTGCATCACTATGCCGGTGCTAAAGGGATTATGCAGCTCGATACGCAAGACATCAGTATAGAGCGATGGACTGTGTACGGCGACATTGACATACAGTTGGACCCAGGTCGGACACTATCACTCTACCTCTTATCTGGCACCCTTAGCGTCAATGGTGAGGACCTGCCTGTCGACAGTTTTCTGGTCGCAGATGCAGAGGAGGCGCTAGCATTTGCGGGTACGGGCGATGTATTTGTCATCACAAGTCCCACCGTCGTCGACTATGATACCTATGGTGAGATTATGCAGCGTCGTATGCGGACTTGATAAGAGTTATTGCCACAAAGATTCGTAGTGTAACTACTAGCCAATTACTTTTGGCAATACAATAAGCAAGTGCCACTATGAAGATCAGAGATATAAGAGAAGAGCTAAAGAGTCGTATCCTCGTACTAGACGGTGCCATGGGTACGATGATACAACGTTACAGTCTTACAGAGGCGGACTTCAGAGGTGACCGATTTGCAGATTATCATATGGATGTCAAAGGCAATAACGACCTGCTGAGCATCACAAGACCCGATGTGATAAAGGAGATACACGAAGCATATCTAGAGGCAGGTAGTGATATAATCGAGACCAATACCTTTAGCGCTAATGCCATCTCGATGGCGGATTATGACATGGAGGATCTCGCCTACGAGCTCAATCTCTGCTCTGCTGCTGTTGCGAAAGAAGCAGCTGCGTACTACACCAGTCAGGACCCCAGTAAACCCCGCTATGTGGCTGGAGCTGTAGGCCCCACTAATCGTACAGCTAGCTTATCTCCAGATGTAAATAACCCCGGCTACAGGGCCGTAACATTTGACGGTCTCGTAGATGCTTACAGTACCCAGATAGAGGGTTTGATAGATGGAGGCGTAGACTTACTACTTATCGAGACAGTATTTGACACACTCAACTGTAAGGCAGCCCTCTATGCAGCAGACCAAGTGATGGCCAGTAAGTCAACACAACTGCCCATTATGATCTCTGGCACGATCACCGATGCTAGCGGCCGTACACTGAGTGGCCAGACGGTAGAGGCATTTTGGATCTCGGTATCGCATATGGACCTACTAAGTGTAGGCCTTAATTGTGCCCTGGGAGCTCAAGAGATGCGCCAGCACTTACTAGACTTAAGTAAGGTCGCTACCTGCCACGTCAGCGCCTATCCAAATGCTGGCCTGCCCAATGAGATGGGTGAGTATGATCAGGGGCCTGCTGAGATGGCCCGTTACATTCGTGACTTTGCAGAGAGTGACTTTGTCAATATCATCGGCGGCTGTTGTGGTACGACACCCGACCATATCGCTGCGATGGTAGAGGGGGTAAGTGGTGTACAACCACGTCCACTGCCTAGCATAACACCTGTGTCCCAATATGCGGGTCTAGAACCGCTATGGGTGCGAGAAGACCTCAACTTTATCAATATCGGCGAACGAACCAATGTCACGGGCAGCCGAAAGTTCGCCAGACTCATTAAGGACAACGACTACGAGGAGGCCCTCTCGGTAGCTCTACAGCAGGTAGAGGGTGGGGCACAGATCATCGATGTCAATATGGATGAAGGCCTACTCGATAGTAAGGCCGCCATGGAAAAATTTCTCCACCTTGTAATGGCCGAGCCCGATATCGCTCGTCTACCCATCATGATCGATAGCTCTAAGTGGGAAGTCATAGAAGCAGGCCTCAAGTGTGTCCAGGGTAAGTGTATCGTCAATAGTATCTCGCTCAAAGAAGGGGAGGCGGCATTCGTCGCACAGGCAGAGAAGGTCAAGCGATATGGGGCAAGTGCCGTCGTCATGGCATTTGACGAAGAGGGCCAGGCGGATACCATCGAGCGGAAAGTAAGCATATGCGAACGAGCCTATGATATACTGGTCAATCAGGTGGGCCTTGCTCCTACAGACATCATATTTGACCCCAATATCTTCGCTGTAGCTACTGGTATAGAAGAGCATAATCAGTATGCCATTAACTTTATAGAAGCCACTCGCCAGATCAAGGCGAAGTGCCCCAGCGCCAAAATAAGTGGTGGCGTAAGCAACATCAGCTTTAGCTTTAGAGGTAATAACCTAGTACGAGAGGCGATGCATACGGCCTTTCTATATCACGCCATAGAAGCTGGTATGGATATGGGTATTGTCAATGCAGGTATGGTAGAGGTCTACGAAGAAGTAGACAAAGAGCTGCTCGTATTGGTAGAGGACGTATTATTTGACCGACGACCTGATGCGACACAGCGACTGACGGAGTATGCAGACCGTGTCAATACGGGTGGTAAGCAGCAAGTGCGAGATCTCGAATGGCGCAAGGGTACCGTGCAGGAGAGGCTGAGCCATGCCCTCATCAAGGGTATTACCGAATACATAGATGATGATACGGAGGAGGCAAGGTTGCAGTATGATAGACCGCTGCACGTGATAGAGGGACCATTGATGGATGGTATGAGCAAGGTAGGTGACCTCTTTGGTGCGGGTAAGATGTTCTTACCACAAGTAGTCAAGAGTGCCCGGGTGATGAAAAGAGCGGTAGCTATTTTAACACCCTATATCGAGGCCGAGAAAGAAGGAAGCGGCAGACGTGCAAAAGGCAAAATACTCATGGCCACCGTCAAAGGAGATGTACATGACATAGGTAAGAATATAGTAGGCGTCGTACTGGGGTGTAACAACTATGAGATCATAGACCTAGGTGTAATGGTACCGGCGAGTAAGATCATCAAGGCGGCTATCGACCATCAAGTCGATATCATAGGGCTAAGTGGCCTCATCACACCTTCCCTAGATGAGATGGTCACCGTAGCTAGTGAGATGGAACGACTAGGCCTGACTATACCCCTGCTTATAGGTGGCGCCACGACTAGCAAGACACATACCGCAATCAAGATAGACCCTGCCTACAAGGGTCCCGTGATGCACGTGCTAGATGCTAGCAAGAGTGTCACGGTAGCCAGTGCATTACTATCAGAGGACGAAGGCCAGCGAGCCAACTACGTAGTAGATACTAAGACGCAGTATGCAACGGTACGGCAGCAGCGGGCCCAGCGCAGTACGACTAAACAGTACCTACCCCTCTCTCGAGCTAGAGCTAATGCCCTGCAGCTAGACTGGTCGGCATACCAGGCGCCAGAGCCAGCACAACCAGGCATACACGTCTATGACGATATAGATCTAGCTACGCTGGTGCCTTACATAGATTGGACACCATTTTTCTCTAGTTGGCAGCTAGCCGGTAAGTATCCCGCTATCTTGACCGACGACGTAGTAGGCGAGCAAGCTACGGAGCTGAAAAAGGACGCCGATGAGCTGCTACAATTAATCGTAAAAGAGAAGTGGCTAAAGGCCAAGGCAGTAGTAGGCATATTCCCCGCTAATGCTGTCGGAGATGACATAGAGGTCTACGGCAGTCACCTAGTCGAAGATGTGCAGACCACCCTCTGCATGCTCCGCCAGCAAAGAAAAAAGGCAGCCGACAA
This sequence comes from uncultured Saprospiraceae bacterium, assembly GCA_964389475.1. Lineage (GTDB taxonomy): Bacteria > Bacteroidota > Bacteroidia > Chitinophagales > Saprospiraceae > CAYMFD01. The sequence goes on along the minus strand of CAYMFD010000024.1, from coordinate 35,816 downwards.
GCCCAACCTCAGCCTAGCAGACTATATCGCCCCTAAAAACTCGGGTGTACAGGACTATATCGGTGCATTTGCGGTGACGGCAGGTATAGGTATAGAGGCACATGTACAGCGGTATGAGGCAGCTGGTGATGACTATAATGCCATCCTCGTCAAGGCACTAGCCGATCGACTGGCCGAGGCACTAGCTGAGTATATGCACGCTATAGTTCGTAAAGATCTATGGGCCTATGCAGCTCAAGAAGATATGGGCAACGATGACCTTATATCAGAGCGATACCAAGGTATACGTCCTGCACCTGGTTACCCCGCCTGTCCAGAACATACCGAAAAAGACAAGCTGTGGGACCTCCTAGATGTAGAGCGACATATAGGTATCAAACTCACAGAAAGTAGAGCGATGTACCCCGCCGCCTCAGTAAGCGGGTGGTACCTGTCTCACCCCGAGAGTAAGTACTTTGGCCTCGGCCACATCAGCAGAGATCAGGTAAAAGATTATGCCGCTAGAAAAGGGCTGTCGATGGCTGATGCCGAACGTTGGCTGATGCCTAATCTTAATTATGATGTATGATCCTAACAAATCACTGGGCATAAGTAACCCTTCGTCAGGCTTCTACACATTATATTTGTAGACAATATTTACTGTATTCATTGATACCATTCCAGTTGAAGTCTTTCACATTACAGAGTGGTATAATGCCGATACATATTTAAAGACGCTAATGCGATTCGCGTCCGTTTAAATAGTCAGCGGTATTACACGTGTGTACGTCGGATAACATGGTTTCATGCTCCAGCGTTACAAGAGTGCAGTACTGGAGCAAAGGGTTTATGAAGAGAGCTATTTCACTATTGGTCATATGTTGGTTGTCACTATCAAGTGCTTATCCCCCCGTCAGTACGGACCTAGACTGGGTAGAGCGGCAGTTGAGTGAGATGACGATAGACCAAAAGATCGGACAACTCATCATGGTCCGTGCTAGTACCAAGGGCAAGAAAGGCGAGCGGGCCAGCATCCTCAATCAGATCAGGAAGTATCACATCGGTGGCTTGTGCTTTTTTCAAGGAGATCCTCGTCGGCAGGTTGACTATATCAATGAATTTCAAGCAGCTAGTAAGGTGCCTCTACTGGTATCAATAGATGGTGAGTGGGGCTTGGGCATGCGATACCCAGAGCATACGATGAGCTTCCCCAGGCAGCTTACACTAGGGGCCATACAAGACAATAGCCTGATCTATGAGATGGGCCTAGAGGTAGCTCGCCAGATGCGCCGGACAGGGATCCATGTCAACTTTGCCCCTGTAGTTGATGTCAATAATAATCCACGTAACCCTGTAATCAACGATCGGTCCTTCGGCGAGGATAAGTACAATGTGGCTGCTAAGTCGTACGCCTATATGAAGGGCATGCAAGATGGAGGTCTAATCGCCTGTGCCAAGCACTTCCCTGGTCATGGTGATACCGATGTAGACAGTCACTACGGTCTGCCTACCATCACGCATAGTCGAGAACGACTCACATCAGTAGAAATGATGCCTTTTAAGTCGCTCGTAGATGAGGGTATAGCTAGCATAATGGTAGCCCACCTACACCTACCCGCCCTAGACGATCGAGAGCATCGGCCAGCGACCTTGTCGAGGCCCATCGTCACAGACATACTGAGAGGTGAGATAGGCTTTGACGGTTTGATCTTTACCGATGCTATGGAGATGAAAGGCGTCGCCGACCACTTCCCCAATGGTGTATCAGATGCCGAGGCCATACTGGCTGGTAATGATGTCATACTCCTGCCCAACGATATAGATAAAACAGTAACGACCATCAAGGCTTACATCGCTAGCGGTAGCCTTACCGAGGCACGACTAGATGAGAGTGTACGTCGCGTACTACGAGCTAAGCAGCAAGTGGGGCTGACCCAGAGTCGTCATCCTATACAGAAGACAGACCTACTATCTGCAATCAATGATAACCCAGCTGAGGCTCTAAGGTCTAGACTTATTGAAGCTGCTATTACGGTCGTAAGAGATGATGACAATCTCTTGCCCACTCCCATTACAGGTGGTCAGCGATACGCTATCCTGAGTATAGGTAGTGATCAGGCGACCTCGTTTGGCAAGCGATGCAAGGACTATGTGCCAGGAGCAACGATCTTGCATGTCGATGATGACATATCGGGCACGGAGCGAGAGACCCTACTGCGCCAGCTATCTCAGCACGATCATGTGATCGTCTCCGTCCACGCTGGCAGTCGATACAATAGCAAGAACTATGGGCTTACCGCCTCGATGCTCGACCTACTCACAGCTCTCCAGGCAAAGAAACCCTACCGACTCGTCCTTTTTGGTAATCCCTATGCCCTCAAGTTCTTGGATGATATCTCAACGGTCATTGTTGCCTATGAGAAGGGTGACCTAGCTCAAGACCTAGCGGCTCAAGCGATATTTGGGGCTAGCGACATACGAGGCAAGCTACCTATCTCAGCTAGCGGTCGAGCCGTCTATGGGCAAGGAAAAATAGTGGCGCAAAACGGTACCCTGGGATATGCCCTACCAGAGCGAGTAGGTATGAGCTCTAGCCGACTAGAGAAGATAGATAGCATCATGCAGTATATGCAGTCGCAAAAGGCAGCCCCAGGAGGCCAGGTCCTAGTGGCCAAGGATGGTAAGATCGTGTGGTATAAAAGCTACGGATATCATACCTACCGAAAGAACAAAAAAGTAGACAACCACGATATCTATGACGTGGCGTCTGTTACCAAGGTAGCAGCGACTACCGTCTCACTAATGAAACTATATGAGGAAGGTCGGCTGAGTCTCACAGCACCACTACGTCAGTACCTACCAGAGACCGACACTTGTGACAAGAAAAATATCAGAATAGAAGCCATGTTAGCCCATCACGCTAGGCTACCAGGATGGATACCCTTCTACAAGCGGACGATCAGTGAGGGCAAGCACCCCAAACCACTGCCCACACACTACGCCACAACCTTGCAGTCGCAGTTCACCATACCGGTGGCAGACGATCTCTTTATGAGGACCGACTATGTAGACACTATATGGTCTAGGATATACGGCTGCGAGCTACGGGATAAGAGTGGCTACAAGTACAGCGACCTCGGTTTTTACCTAGCAGATAACCTGATACGCCGTATCGACGGCAGGCCTGTCGCAGAGTATGCTAACCAAGAGATCTACAGTGTGCTAGGGCTTGAGTCTACTGGCTACAAGCCATTGCAGTGGTATGATCGGGATAAGATAGTACCCTCTGAGCGGGATAACTACTTTAGGCAGCAGACCATACTCGGGCATGTACATGACATGGGAGCAGCCATGCTAGGTGGTGTGGGCGGCCATGCCGGTCTTTTTAGCAATGCGCAAGACCTAGCCGTCATCATGCAGATGGTGCTAAACGGTGGCAAGTACGGCGGTCATGAGATTTTTGGCAATGCGACCGTAAAGCGATTTACACAGCGGTATCACGCATCTACGCGTAGAGGTATCGGCTGGGATATGAAAGAGTTAAATCGTAGTAATCGAGAAAATATGTGTGCAGAGGCCAGCGCTGACACCTATGGCCACCTGGGATTTACCGGGACAGCTGTATTCGTCGATCCGCAACACGACCTGGTATACGTATTCCTCAGCAATCGCACCTACCCATCCATGAAGGGCAACAAACTCGGCCGCCTCAACATAAGACCCAAGGTGCAATCCGCCATCTACAATGCCATTGTTGACTCGCAGCGTCCTAAGGTATGAATGTCAAGATGGACATTGCCAGGCGCTATCTTTTCGGTAAGAAATCTACCAACGCCATCAACTTGATCACAGGTATATCTATCGGAGGCATCGCCATCGGTACAGCAGCTCTGATCTTGATCCTCTCAGTCTTTAATGGATTTAGAGCCCTGCTGTCAGATATGTTTGACGCTTTTAACCCTGACTTAAAAATCACTCTAGTAGAGGGTAAGAGCTGGCAGGTCGATAGTAGCATGGTCCAGCGTCTACGTGCTCTCGATGGTGTCAAAGATCTGTCGCTCACCCTAGAGGAGATAGCCCTATTCGAGTATGACGGCACACAAAAGATAGGAACGATCAAAGGCGTCGATGACCGATATCAGCACGTGACGGCCATAGACACGACGATACTATCTGGCAAGTTTGAGCTAGCAGCTAATAATATTAACTACGGTGTTGTAGGGCTAGGTATTAACAATATGCTAGGCGTCAATCATAGAGATGGGCTCACGCCTATCACGGTATATATGCTCAAGCGCAAGCAGAGAGGACCACTTGACAAGGCATTTAGGTCCAAGACCTTCTATCCATCTGGCGTCTTTTCTGTACGAAGCGAAAGTGACAACAAGTATGTGATCGCTTCTCTATCCTTTGTCAATCGACTGCTCAACCGGCAGGGCCACATTTCGTCAATCGAGGTACAGGCCTCTCCTGAGTCAAGCATCGATAAGGTAGCTGCATCTATAGCAACGGTAATGGGCAGCGATTTTAAAATATCAGATCGCTACGAGCAGAACGCTACCTTCTTAAAGATCATGAATATCGAAAAGTGGGTCAGCTACCTAATTACCTGCTTTACTCTACTATTAATCGCCTTTAACCTGATCGGAGCCCTGTGGATGATAGCCCTCGACAAGGCTAGAGATATTAGCATACTCAAGAGCATGGGCATGACTAGGAGTGATATCAAAGGGATATTTATGAGGCTGGGCCTTTTGATCACCGGTATAGGACTCATGATCGGCTTACTACTAGCACTATTGATATACTGGTTACAAAAAAACGTAGGCCTCATACAGATACCAGACGGTTATATGACTACTGCCTATCCTATCGAGCTGAGCATTACCGACTTTCTAGTAGTACCAGCTACGGTAATCGTGATAGGTGTTTTGGCCGTGCTCCTCCCCAGTCGGGTGGCTAGCAAGCAGAGTACTAGCTTGCACTAGCCCTCGTCAACGATATGCATGATGGTCCTGAATGCACCGAAGAATCCTCCGAATCGCTGTTGGTGCTCTTGCTGTAAGCCAGGGGCCTTATGTGCCTGATATAGATCTAGTTCTCCTTGGTTCTTCGCTACATAACCTATAGCATAGGTTACGCCATCCTGCGCCTCGTCACCTATGATCTTATGCATCCGATACGATAAGAAGTGGCCGGTAGCCATGACATCTGGGATGTGGTGTTTCTGCATCCACTCTAGCCACTCGCCATGTTTTTCGTGACCTATCCTTACCGTAACGTTGTATAATACTTTATGCATCCTGACTAGAGTTCGATTTATTACGCAGAAAGACCCTAAGCAGAGAAGTGCATCGGCAAAGGAGGCACTGCGCTGCAGCAGGTCTTGACCACGTCGAAGATGGTACAATTCTGCTAGGCACACAAAGTGACAGTAAAACTAAAAGTAAGGATATCTCTTTCTGCTGTACGCAGTCCCAGTGATTGGGATCACCCTGTCTTAAGATAAAGGTGGGGTGGGTGTAAAAAATAATAGCATCCACCACTGCTGGCGGATGCTATCAAAGCCTAAATGAGTATTTAAGTATGGCCTCTGGGGTCGTTACAAGATCACCACAAAATTGTAATCAAGCAAAGGCTTTATATTTATTAGAAACTACAGAGAGTTTCGTTTTCACTTATATTGACTCTTCTTCTGAGCCTATAAAGATTGCAAGTAGTAAGTTAAGAAGCATCATAATATTGAAGTTTTGTTATCAACGATGATGCAAAGTTACAGCCACATCACTCTTCAAATTAGGACACAACAGTCCACTCTTTTGCAGACCAAAATTGCATTATAAGACAATTAACATCGCCTTACATGCTAATAATCAACTACTTGCAGTGCAAACAGTATTGATTAAAACTAACTACAATGCAAATATAGGTCGACTTAAAGCTTAAAATTAATGACATTTGTCAACATATTTTTGTTCTAAGATTCAACATTAAGTACCACAGTGCTTGTTTAAAGCCCTTATATTCAATTATTTATGATGCGTGAACTGAGAGAACTTATGATACCGTATAGGAAGTATGGTGTCGACGCAGAGCACTTTTTTCTTTTGACAAAGAGGTCTGACGGCATGCAGGATATCTATCAGGCCCTACTCGATGATCCGGAGGTTACAATAGACGAACTTGCTGTGATCGCTGGATATAATAACGCAGAACTCGCAGGCTTTAAGTCACTATGCTACCGACTACGAGATCGCTTACTAGATGGTCTGCTGAGACTACCCCATAAGGGAGCATCACCCGTACGCAAGCAACTACTCAAGGTTCAAAAGCTATTCGTACAAGGTATAATCCTACAGCAGGCTGGCCAAGCTGGCCAAGGAGTAGAAGTCTTAAAGCGAGTTGTCAAGCTAGCCACAAAGTATGAGCAATATGATGTCGCCTACCTAGCCCTACCTTATATCACTAAATATTATTCCTTTCAAGAGCTAGACGAAAAGCTGTGGAAACGCTACCAAAAGCAGTATCATTTTATAAAACAACAGGTGGCCGGTCTCCAGCTATCACAGGAGAGATACAATCTAGTCAGCTACTATGGTCTATACAAAAGCAAGTCGCATGCCGCCCAACTCGATCAACATCTAGAACAAATAGTAGGGGACTTCGAGGCTGATGGAGATAAGTATACGGCGTATCGCTATATCAATCGGCGAGCTGAGATCGAACAATTCTACTTACTGCGCAAGGGTAACTACGATGCATGTATCGACAAGACAGATGCTGCGCTAGAGATACTATCGGCTCGACCCTTCTTTAATAGGACCACACGATATAACCTCAGTTGTGGCAAGGTAGATGCCCTCCTCAATCTAAACCGCAAGCAAGATGCACTAGAGGTCCTACTACAGCTAGAGGGAGAGGTAGATGAGGGTCGCCACAACTGGTATAAGTTACAGCGTCAACTAGCACTAACTTATGCACTCCTGCAGGACTACGGTCAGCTACACGACCTAAGCATCGAGATCAATCTACGGTCTGACCTTAACAAGACTAAGGCCAACTATGAGATGTGGAAGATCATTGAGGCCTATGTTGTATTTCTAGTCAAGGCAGACAAAATAGATCGACCTGATAGCCCCTACCATAAATCGTATCGCTTGGGCAGGTTCCTTAATGAGGTACCAAGTTTTAGTAAAGACAAACAGGGTCTCAATACAGCCGTACTGATTGCTCAAGTACTGTACTATCTAGTTAACAAGCGGATAGACATGATCGAGTCTAGGATCGAAGCACTGAGCAAGTACTGCTACCGCTACCTCAGGAGGGACGAGACCTTTCGTGCCAATTGCTTCATAAAGATGCTCGCAAGACTACCAGAAGCCGAGTACCAGCCCATACGTACTGCTAGATATGTAGGCAAGTACCTCGACCACCTCAACAGTGCTCACCGCATTATCAATACCGATGTGTTTGACTCTGAGATTATACCTTATGAGGTCCTGTGGCAGGTCGTGACGGAGATATTGCCTAGTAAAGGGTACAAGCGGCGAGCTACTTCCTCCGCTCAGTAATATATCTGACTAGTTTTTCTAGAGCCTGGCGACTCTCGCTATCTGGCATCGTGTAGAGAATATCAAATGCCTGCTGCTGATAGTCCAGCATTGCTGCCTGTGCATACTCTATACCACCCGATGCCTTGACGGTTGCTATTATTTTATTGACCTGCTGTCGGTCATCGCTATGCCTGCGGATGGTTCTGATGATTGACTTCCGCTCTTTGCGATCTATCTGAGATAGGGTATAGATTAAGGGAAGGGTCATCTTTTTCTCCTTGATATCTATACCCTTGGGCTTGCCTATTTGTTCCTCTCCGTAGTCAAAGAGGTCGTCCTTTATTTGAAATGCAATTCCGATTTTTTCGCCAAAGTCGTGCATCTTAAGCACATCTTCTGGGCTAGCAGTAGAGGCAGCACCTGCGGCACAAGAGGCAGCTATGAGTGATGCCGTTTTGTTTTTGATAATCTCAAAATATACCGCCTCATCGATGTCTAGCTTCCTTGCTTTTTCTATCTGTAGTAGCTCGCCCTCGCTGAGTGACTTGACAGCTCTAGATATGATCTTAAGCATCTCGATGCGGTCGTTATCTAGAGCTAGGAGTAGCCCCTTGCTGAGTAAGTAGTCGCCTACGAGGACCGCAATTTTGTTCTTCCAGAGAGCATTGATACTAAAAAAGCCTCGTCGCTGCATCGAATCGTCGACGACATCGTCATGGACTAGGCTGGCCGTATGTAGTAACTCTACCAGACTAGCTGCCTGAAAAGTGGCCTCTGTGATAGGGCCAAACATCTGAGCACTCAAGAAGACAAACATGGGTCGTACTTGCTTGCCCTTTCTCTGTACTATGTAGTAGGTGATTTTATCGAGAAGCGGCACATGGCTCTTCATAGCGCCTTTAAAGTGCTTCTCAAACTCCTTAAGCTCTTGCCTAATCGGTGCTTTGATCTGATCGAGGATGTTGGCCATACGCGAGGCGAAGATAACTGTGTGTACCATATAAACCCCCGTAGGGCGAGAATGGATTAATCTTTGCTTACTTACTTTAATAATAATGTTCTAGACACACATGCTAACAGCGCTGGTACTTTGATACACATCTTCAAGACTAACATCTTTCTCAATAGCTTACTGCTACTGCTCTACACCGTGCTGGTGAGGATACATGGTATTATCTATCCCCAGGTGGTGGACACTGCTGCCGTCTCTAATAGTCTGCAGGAGTGGGCCCTGACCATTTTGGGAAGCGGCCGCTTATCAGCTATCGTAGCTTGCTTGCTCGTATACCTGCAGGCATTGATGATTAATCGACTTGTCATCAAGAATCGCATGGGTCATGAGTCTAGTCTGTTGCCAGGGATGTTGTATGTCCTGGGGGTCAGTATCCTGCCTCAGTTTTTGCAGATTCACCTCCCGCTCCTAGCGACCACCTTTCTTATAGTCGGCTTGACTAGGCTTTACGGCAGCTATAAAGAGCACAATGCTGCTACCCTAGTGTTTGACGTCGGCTTTTACATCGGTATTGCTAGTATTGTTGAGCCTGTAGCAAGCGTCTTTTTTATCATCGGCTATATAGGCCTGGTTATACTCAGGGCGGTCGGGATCAAGGATCGACTGCAATATGTAGCAGGAGCCGTAGTACCTTACTTCCTGTGGTTTAGTATTTCTTATTGGTTAGATGGATCCACAGAGGCAGTAATGTATCTGCAAGAGCTCGTATCCTTTCAATTGCCCCCTCTCCAGCAGTGGAGCAGTATCTACTTGACGATCGCCTGCACCTCTCTAAGCCTCGTAGCTGTGGTAGGTTATGGGATCAATACCAGCAAGAAGGCGATACAAGTGCAAAAGAAGATTGACATCTTGTACTGGGTATTGCTACTATGCGGCGTTGCCCTATTTCATGCTTGTCTTTCTGTCCCATTCGCTACCATACTCATGTTACCTCTTAGCTTCTTTTTAGCGCAGCTAGTACTCCGACTACGAGGACTACTTGTGGCAGAGGTCATACACATCATTATCGTCATTAGCGTCTTGATGTTTCAATTTGGTCTCCTCGCCATATAGCCTGCAATTGCGGTAGTTTCTACATATATATTTCAACTATACATTTTTATCAGGAGTGTAGTTGATTGATCGTGTTGTACATAAATCTCCTTCTCGCCCTCCACTCGGTTATCCCAAGCCACAACCATCACTTGACGATAAAAAGCAATACATAAAACCCTATATTTGTGTCGTATAAGGTTTCCCAAAGCCTTACACATTATCGATTTACCGAAAACCGAAAGCGACATGAGTACGACTAATGTCAAGCTAACTAGGCTTCATTTTGCAGCCAAGCCTTCCTTTGTATCTAGGTATGCTGATTATCTGATTTTATGTGCTGTAGCCTCCGTAGGGCTTATAGGCAGTCTATACATATTTGCCAATAGGAGTCTCGATGTCTCCATCGGAGAGGCCACTATAGTCAGTGCCTTACCGCACGCTAGTCCCGCTGTACTTGTACCCATAAAAGCGACAGATCGATTTGATAGTCTAGTGCAGATAGATGGTGACTACGTAGTAGGAGCATTACTAGATATAAAGTTAATACCCGACGCCGCTGAGGAACGATACTACCTAGACATGGGCAATCAGCAGCGAGCTATATTTAATACACAACAGACCTTTTATAAGTACGGTCAGCCTGGCACTTATACGCTAGAGCTTAAGGTCTTGCGAGATAAGCTCCTGACCACTGTAGCTGCTACTGAGATTACGATCAAGGACAAAATCTAGTGGCACGCCTCCTGGTCATACCCTGTCCCATCGTCGAGGGGCACAACGCATCTATACCTGCTGATACTATCACAGCACTGCACCAGACGCGACACTTCGTCGTGGAGCGACTGCGTACAGCTAGACGATACATCAGTAGTACCAAACCACTATACCGCATAGATGATCTTTCATTCGTAGAGATGGATAAGCATGCGGATGTACCCGATACCTCTACTATACTACAGTGGCTCAAAGCGGGCCACGATGTAGGCATACTATCAGAAAGTGGGTGCCCTGGTATCGCCGATCCAGGTAGCGTCTATGTAAGCGCAGCACATATGGCCAACTATGAGGTAGTCCCTTTGGTCGGTCCATCATCGATATTACTGGCACTGATGGCTAGTGGTATGAGTGGGCAGTCCTTTGCGTTTAACGGTTACCTACCTATCAAGTCCAAGGCATTAACACAAAAACTACGAGAGGTAGATCGATTAGCTAGTACTGGTCAGACGCAGATATGGATAGAGACTCCCTATCGCAATGATAAACACATCAAGGTCCTCCTGGATAACCTAGCTCCTCATCTCAAGCTATGTATAGCTACAGAGATAACGGCAGCAGATGGTAGCATAAAGACCAAGACCATAGCCGAGTGGCGTAAGCAAGTACCTGCTGTGGGTAAAAGGAATACCCTCTACGTTGTGGGTTTATAGATAGTGCTCCGCACTACTCCTCTTCCTGACTTAAAGAATCAAATATATTGTTGAGGTGGTACATCTCATCTAGCGTTTCGTCGATGTAGACGGCTAGTGTAGGTATCCTGCGCATATGCCGACGTATGCGAGTAACCAGCGACTGCTTGAGACCGTGCATCTCCTTGTTGACTAGGTCTACGATGGTCTGCTTATCCTCTACGTTATAGACGGATAGGTATATTTTGGCCTGAGCTAGGTCGGGGCTCATCACTACATTGGTGACGGTCACTAGTGCCTCTGATCCATATACATACTGGCCTTCCTGCTGTAGTACGATGCCAAAATTGCGCTTGATCATTTCGCCTACCTGCAATTGTCTCTTCGATGCCATCGCTCTCTATCTTACTTTTGTGTTATTCTGCTGTTGTTAAAATCTTGCAGAAGCATTAAAACTAATAATTGAGTAGTAAAGTTTCATACCTACGTACCAAGATTGAGTACCTCAAAGGAGTGGGTCCTGCTAAGGCGGAGGTCTTGCAAAAAGAACTGCACCTCTTCACCTTCGCGGATGTGCTCGCCTGCTATCCATTTAGGTATATCGACCGCACTCAGGTTACTCGTATCAAGGACGTCATCCCCAGCAATGTGTCTGTACAGCTGCAGGGAGAGGTATTCTCAATGTCACTTATCAAAGGTAAAAACAACCGAAACCGCTTAGTAGCAAAACTCAAGGATAGCTCTGGTATCATGGAGCTCGTATGGTTTAAAGGCGTCAAGATGATGGCTGACATCCTTACCGAGGGCGAGTCTTACGTCGTATTTGGCAAGGTGACCGCGTACAACGGTAAGCGTACGATTACACACCCAGAGATGGAGCCAGTCAGCGAGCAGAAGTCTCAAGCACAGGCCTTTCATCCTGTATACTCTAGCACAGAGCGACTAGAGGCACGAGGTGTTAACAATAGGTTGAGGCGCAAGATGGTCCAGCAGATCATAGAGCGACTACCACTAGATGCCTACCCCGAAATGCTGCCGGCCTACATGCTCACCAAGTTACAACTCTGCGCTAGGAGAGAGGCTATGCAGTGGATACATTTCCCTCCCTCAGAGAATCACCGGCTACTCGCTACCAATCGACTCAAGTACGAGGAGTTCTTCATGCTGCAAATGCGCCTACTACTAGGTAAGCAGCGCCGACAGCAACGTATCAAGGGCCATGTTTTTGCCAAAGTAGGCGATTACTTCAATAGCTTTTACAATCAGAACTTAAAGTTCGAACTGACGGGAGCACAGAAACGAGTGCTTAAGGAGATCCGTGTCGACCTAGGTGCTGGCATACAGATGAATCGTCTACTCCAGGGAGACGTAGGTAGCGGTAAGACTGTAGTCGGACTGATGACCATGCTACTAGCTCTGGATAATGGATACCAGGCCTGTCTAGTCGCCCCCACGGAGATACTAGCACAGCAGCACTACGCTGGCATACGAGAGATGGTCGTGGGCCTAGGTATACGAGTAGGTTTTCTGAGCGGTAGTGTCAAGGGCAAGGCTCGTAAGCAAGTACTACAGATGACTAGAGATGGGGACTTGCATATCCTGATCGGTACGCATGCCTTATTTGAGCCCACGGTTGTCTTTCACAACATGGGCATTGCGATCATCGACGAGCAGCATCGATTCGGTGTAGCACAGCGAGCATCACTATGGAGTAAGAGCAAGGAGGTACCTCCCCACTACCTAGTCATGACGGCTACACCTATACCTCGTACGCTAGCCATGACCGTATTCGGTGATCTAGACGTAAGTGTGATCGACGAGTTACCGCCTGGTCGTAAGCCCGTCACGACGCTGCATATGCAGGAGGGCAAGCGACCGCAGGTGATCGCCTTTATGCATGAGGAGATCAAGAAAGGCCGACAGATCTATGTCGTATTTCCCCTCATCGAAGAATCCGAAAAACTAGACCTACAAAACCTACAGACCGGTTACGAGCACCTGCTCCAGTACTTCCCCCTACCTGACTATCAGATCAGCGTGGTACATGGCCGCATGAAAGCCGATGCTAAAGATGCCGAGATGCAGCGATTCGTAGAGGGCAAGACGCAGATTATGGTCGCCACGACCGTCATCGAAGTAGGTGTCAATGTACCTAACGCCTCTGTGATGATCATCGAAAACACGGAACGGTTTGGCCTGTCACAACTACACCAGCTGCGAGGACGTGTCGGTCGTGGTGCCGACCAGTCTTACTGCATACTTATGTCTAGCTACAAGCTGAGCAAGGAGGCCCGTGAACGGATCAGCACCATGACTAGGACCAACAATGGATTTGAGATCGCTGAGGCCGATATGAAACTCCGCGGTCCAGGTGATATCGAGGGTACTCGACAGAGCGGCCTTATGGACCTACGCTTGATCAACCTCACGCAAGATACCGGCATTATGAATACAGCCCGCCACTATGCCGAGCTCATCACAGCAAAAGACCCCAGGCTAGAAGCCAACGAACATGCCAACCTCAAAGCCTATGTCAATGTCTTGATGCGGCACAATAGAGACTGGGGCAGGATTGCCTGACGCTTAAGATTTACTGAGGCGATAAAGACAGCTCTGAGCACCTTAGGATACGTCGGGAGGTCTACCTTTGCACCTAGCTTTTAATAAAAATAGAGTCTGATGAATATCCTAATCCTAGGTGGTGGTGGTCGTGAGTCCACATTTGCGTGGAAGATTGCTCAATCACCTTTGTGCGACCAGCTTTTCATAGCACCTGGCAATGCCGGTACGAGTACATACGGTACCAATGTAGCCTTGGGTGTCACGGACTTCGACTCGATCAGGGACTACTGCGTAGATCACAATGTGGCGATGATCGTCGTGGGTCCAGAACTACCCCTGGTTGAAGGTATCTACGACTACTTCGCCCCTACTAACATACAGGTGGTAGGACCATCTAAGGCTGCTGCTCAGCTAGAAGGTAGCAAGGCTTTTGCCAAGGGTTTTATGGCTAGACACGGTGTACCCACTGCCGGCTACGTAGAGGTTACCACAGATAATCTACAGGCAGGTATCGACCACATACTATCTCAGCCAGGGCCATACGTACTCAAGGCTGACGGGCTAGCTGCAGGCAAAGGCGTCTTGATTATTGAGGATCGTGATGAGGCCGTGGCAAGCCTCAAAGAGATGCTCGACGGGCAGTTTGGTGCCGCCTCTGCCAAGGTCGTCATCGAAGACTTCCTAGACGGCATCGAGTTTTCTGTATTTGTCTTAACAGACGGTCGTAGCTATCAGATCCTCCCCATCGCTAAGGACTACAAGCGCATAGGCGAGGGCGATACTGGCCTCAATACGGGCGGTATGGGTGCGGTCTCTCCAGTGCCATTCGTCGATGCAGAGATGATGCGCAAGGTCGAAGAGTACGTCGTCGTACCTACCGTTGCCGGTTCATTCGTAGAGGGTATGGACTATGAGGGTTTTATATTTCTAGGTCTGATCAATGTGGGTGGTGAGCCCTACGTCATTGAGTACAACTGCCGCATGGGAGACCCTGAGACAGAGGTTGTCTTTGCTCGCATCGCATCAGATATCGTCCCAGCTCTAGCCAGCCTCAAAGACCAGACACTCCAGGCACACCCCCTACAGGTAGATAGCAGATCTGCTGCGACGGTGATGCTCGTCTCCGGCGGCTACCCCGGCAAGTATGAGAAGGGCAAGGTAATCACCAACATAGACGAGGTGACAGATAGTATCGTATTTCACGCGGGCACTAGACAGGACGGTGATGAGGTCGTGACCAATGGTGGCCGTGTACTAGCGGTTACGAGCTTTGGTCCTGATATAGCTACAGCCGTAGACAAGAGCTTGTCCGCTGCGGCGGTCATAGACTTCGAGGGTAAGTACTACCGTAAGGATATCGGCAAGGACTTGATGTAGAGATGGTTTACTATACACCTACACCTCTACTACCCTGACCTCATTGATCCACGAGGCATCTACTGGTCGCTCGACCCGTATGTAGTTGTCCGTATAGCCAGCCATGATGTCGTCTTGCTTAGTCGTCTCCCAGAGTACAGGCCTCGGCTGACCAGCGTGTTGTAGGCGGTGGGCGGCGAGCTTCTGAGCAGAGAGTTGACGTAGTAACTCGTTGCGCTTGCGGCGCTTCTCCATCGGTATAGGGTCAGCCATAGCCGCGGCTGGCGTATTAGCTCGCTCGGAATAGGTAAATACGTGGAGGTAGGAGATATCTAGGCCTTTGATAAAGTTGTAACTATCTAGAAAGTCGTCATCTGTCTCCCCGGGGAATCCAACGATTACGTCTACACCTATGCAGCAGTGTGGCATCACAGACTTGATGTGCTGTACTCGATCAGCATAGAGCTGCGATCGATAACGGCGACGCATATCACGGAGGATCTTGTCACTACCACTCTGTAGCGGCATATGAAAGTGGGGTAAGAATAGCTTGCTGCTGGCCACAAAGTCGATCACCTCGTCGGTACAGAGATTGGGCTCGATGCTAGATATGCGGTATCGCTCTACGCCGTCTACCTCGTCTAGGGCTGCGATCAAGTCGATGAACATCGCCTCTTTTTTGGGCTTAGCGCCTTCTATCACGGCCGTACCATTGCCAAAGTCGCCTATATTGACGCCAGTCAGTACGATCTCCTTGACACCACTTTGAGCAATCTTCTGAGCATTAGCAACGACACTCTCTACAGTATCGCTACGGCTAGCGCCACGGGCCTGCGGTATGGTACAGAAGGAGCACTTGTAGTCGCAGCCGTCCTGTACCTTGAGAAAAGATCGCGTACGGTCGCCAAAAGAAAAGGCCTCTACAAAAGTGTCCGCCTCTGTAACCTCGCCTGCCTTGACCATCCCCTTGCCGGGTGCCTTGGATAGGTTGTCTATGTAATTGAGGATGTTGAACTTTTCGGCAGCACCGAGTACTAGGTCCACGCCTTCTATATCGGCTATCTCTTGAGGTTTGAGCTGGGCATAGCAGCCTATGACGACTACTTTGGCATCTGGGCTCAGCCGCAGCATTCTGCGTACCTCGTAGCGACATTTTTTATCCGCGAAGTCCGTTACCGAGCAGGTGTTGAGCACGTATATATCCGATACCTCATTGTAATTGTGTATCGCAAAGCCCTGGTCCTCAAACATGCGTCTGATGCTAGAGGTCTCGGAAAAGTTGAGCTTGCAGCCCAGTGTATGAAAAGCAACAGATAGTGGTGTAGCCATCTAGATCAATCTTTTAAGCAGGGGCAAAGATAAACGCTATAATCGTCTGCTGCGACGAGAGTCATCGATATAGCCCGCTACTACCTGCTATTCTGCCTAGTCTACCGCCTTGACCTAGCGGCATGTATCGGTGATCATTATCCGGATCAGGTCAATAAGAATAGCAAGTCATTATTTACTACTGTCTTATCAAGGGTAAACCGTACTTTTGTTGCCTCCATTTAACACGCCACTATGCAGTTCGATATATCATCTTCAGAGTTACAGAAACACCTACAGATAGCCGCCGGTGCCATCAGTAGCAATCCGGTACTTCCTATACTGGAGGACTTTCTATTTACAGTAGAGGGTGGTAACCTTACGATAGCGTCTAGTAACCTAGAGCTTACCGTCGTTACCAAGTTGCCAGTCAATGCGGACAAGGACGGTATGATAGCCATCCCGGCTAAGATCTTGCTAGATACCCTCAAGGCACTACCAGACCAGCCTATTACGATCAAGGTCGATGACGATGCCAGAGGTGTGGAGATAAAGTCTAGCTACGGTAAGTACAAACTGGCTGGCGATGCACCAGACGATTTTCCTGAGGTGCCCGCAGAAAACGAGGCAGACACCATCACATTAAGTGCCGGTAACCTCCTAGATGCCATCAACAGAAGTGTATTCGCTGCGAGTAACGATGAGTTGCGACTAGCTATGACTGGCGTCTACGTGCAGGTTGATTTTAACAAGATCATATTCGTCGCGACGGATGCTCACAAATTGGTTAAGTATACTTTCTCAACGATAGAGACAGATGTTGCTGCATCATTCATACTACCTAAGAAGGCACTGACACTACTACGATCTGCCATCTTTAATGCGGAGGATGTCAAGATCAGCTTTGACAAAAAGAATGCCTTCTTCGAGTTCGGAGACCAGCGAGTGATCTGCCGTCTAGTCGATGCTAAGTATCCGGACTACAATGCCGTAATCCCAGTGGAGAATCCGCATACCCTGACGCTTAACCGTAAGGACTTTCAGAATAGCCTCAAGCGTATCGCCATATACGCTAATAAGACGACCAATCAAGTGCTTCTCAATATCTCTGAGGGTAGCGTTACTATATCGGCCCAGGATCTGGACTTTAGCAACGAGGCTACTGAGACACTAAGCTGTGCCTACGATGGTGAGCCCATGACTATAGGCTTTAACGCTAAGTTCCTCATCGAGATGCTAGGCGTGATCGAGCACAACGAGGTCAAGCTAGAGCTATCTACACCTAACCGAGCGGGTATACTACTACCAGGTGAGCAAGAGGAGAACGAATACCTCCTTATGCTAGTGATGCCTGTAATGATGAGCAACTAGAAACGAGCAAATAATCGCTTAACCGCGACATTCGCATTACTTTTTCTTCTGTAGGAGGACCATAACCCCACCTACGATCAGTGCAGTCACAGCACCCATAATAGGGGCACTCAAGGCTGCCTGTAGCAAGTAGTTCTTAAAATTAAAGTATGTGTCTGCTGCCTCTTGCGTCATAGCACCAGAGCTTGTAGCGTATGCTGCAGCATTAGCAAAGTAATCGGGCGACACGAGGTTATGCACGATATACTGTGATAAGGGTGTTAGGATCATAACTACTAGACCGATCAACAGGCCACTGATAAAAGCACTTTTGATAGTAAGGCCACCATCTTGTTTCTGCTTATCGCTCAATGCTAGGAAGTAAACCAAAAAGGCAATAGGTACAAAGAGCATGGTATACTTGGGATGATCGGCAATGTGTACGTCATGCCAACCCATCATTTTTTCGAGGACCATCCATAGCAATGCTATGACGGTAAATATGAGACCCCACTTGAGCTCTAGTTTGAAGTTTTTCATGGCATAAGAATAAGTTGGTTAGCAGCAATATACGATTACTGTAGCCCTCTTACCAAATCACAACCTTGTGCTGCTCGGTTACACCGTCTCTACTAGTGATAACCATGTAGACTCCAGGATCGCTTATGCTTATATTAGTACTCATAGGGTAAGACGAAATGAGATGTCCATCGATACGGTAGACGATGACCTCAGCAGGTGGGTTAATGTATATATCCCCAGCAGATGGGTTGGGGTAGACATTCGTCAGGCTGGCAGGCCTTATATCGTCTGTACTAACGAGGGAACTACATCCTGTAGTCATCAGATTATCTGATGACCACATACCCTGACGTATACCATTAAGTACGCTGAGCATCACCTCCACCTGCCCACGGGTAAACATGCGTTTGCAGCGATGATTATAATCCATAAAGTTAGATCCGTTAGTAGCCTGTCCACAGCTACCATCCTCATTGTTGCAACCGCTGAGATATATCGTACCTCCTGTGGTAGGAGGTGTATCATCGATGCCGTCATTAAAGCTGCTGCAACCACCCTGAAAAGTGTGTTGTAAGCCTAGCCAGTGGCCAACCTCATGGGTTATGACACTGGCCCAGTCATCACCCTCCTCTAGCTGTGACTCCGCACCATGACCAAATCGGACCGAACTGTAGTGAACCCCATCTCGGTTTTGGTTGATCGTAGTGTTGCTCGGCAGGGTAGCGAAAGCCGTGAAATTGGTACCAGGATCAAACACGTACTGAGGCAGATAGATATTAAAGTACTTACGATTGGGCCAGGCGAATTGGTACAAATCTATGTCTCGCCTCATAGCTGCAGGATTGTCGTAGTAGACTACACCTGTTGTCGGCTGGCCTTGTGGATCGATACTAGCTAGGCAAAAAGTGATGTCAATTGTAGCCTTTATAGAGTCGAACAGCGGGTCAATCTCATCCCAAGCATCGTTGAGACCATTAAAGTCATCATTGAGTACTTGTATAGCTGATACCGCCTGCGCCTCACTGATACGAGCCGTGGCGCCATCGTGGAATACGTGTATGACGGTCGGTATTATATACTGATCGGTGAGAGGCGTCGTCACACCACCTACAGGTGCTAGGTCATCTACGCTTACACCCATATGGTCTAGGATAAATGCCTGATCACATTGAGCGGACACTTGCTGTAGTGTTATAGATAGTAGTAAGCTTAAGATAAGGAACCTCGTCATAGAATTCTGTTTTCGTCCGAAAAGCTGTAGTAGCGATTGCCCGCTATGATGACGTGATCGATGACCTTAACCCCTAGTATTTCTCCACTTTTTACGAGCTGGTCTGTGAGCTTTATATCTTGAGATGACGGATAGCAGCTACCGCCTGGATGATTATGTACCAGCACGATAGAGCTAGCTAGATGCGCAAAGGCATGCTTCCAGATTAATCTCTTATCAGCGATCACACTATTGATACCACCTCGGCCGATATTTACTTTCTTAATCAGCTGAGATCGTGAGTTGAGAAGGAGTAGCCAGAACTCCTCATGCGGCAGGTCCTTGAGTTGGTGGCCGATCACCTGATACACTTGCTCACTATCCTCACACTTGGGCCGCATCACAGGTGTAGCGCTGGCCCGTCTGCGACCCAGGTCCATGGCGGCCATGATGGTGATCGCCTTGGCCTCGCCGATGCCTTTATACTTTATGAGGTCGCTTACATCGTACGTCGCTAGACGATTGAGGTTATTGTCAGCGTCCATCAGTAGTCTACGGCACAGCTCCACGGCAGACTCGTCGCTATTGCCACTACCTATGAGTATCGCCATCAGCTCTGCATCTGACAGCGCAGCGGAGCCTTTGAGTAGTAGCTTCTCCCGAGGCCGGTCATCGACTGACCAGTCCTTGATCGTCCGTTTGGGTATATTACTGTCCGAGCTCATCAGAAGTGCTTGATGGTGTTGACTCGGCCTCTAGCGTATCGAAGTAGGCGATGACCTTCTCTATTAGGTAGGCCTCTTGATCATCGAGACCCGCAATAGTAAAGCCTCGCTGCTTACGATAATGTGGCCACCCGTCGTGATCTCTACCCACAAAGCTATAGTAACCGTCGGGCTCTAGCAGTCGGCAGGTTGCAATGTGCATCAGATCTTGCTTCTCCTCCTTGGTAAAGGGCTGATCCCAAGCGCCGAGCTCCTGTATACCGATGAGGAATAACATGGCCTGAAAGTCAGGCAGCTTATCGTAGCCCATCATATCCTTTACCTGGTGTCGTACCCGCAACCATTCAAAGTCTCTCTTCCAGTCCTCCATAGTCGACAAATATACTCTCTGATCTGTGAGCTGTCCGACAATCATGCGGCAAATGGTGACCTAGATACCCGCTATTGTTTCGATATCATTAAGATCATGGTTAAATCACTGTCAACATCCACTTTTGCGCCGTACACTGTGCCTAGCTAGGACGCTTACATGGTGAGTGGCTGGCACTATCTGATTAACTTCAGTACTCGGTTGACTCTCTCACCCCGCCAGTCACTCTTTCTTCTTATTGTTAGCTAAGATAATGTCGGCAGGAGATGGTGGACTAATCGCAAGTTATATAACGCAAAAAGCCCTCGACAAATGTCGAAGGCTTTTGCGGTCTGGACGGGACTCGAACCCGCGACCCCTTGCGTGACAGGCAAGTATTCTAACCAACTGAACTACCAGACCGTGCTCTAAAAGCATTTTTCTTCGAGTTATATTAGCTCTTCTGCTAATGTGGACGGGACTCGATCCCGCGACCCTCCCGCCTAAGCGGGATATTTTAAATTGCTGTACTAACAAACCGTGTTATTTCAGCGATGCAAATGTAAAACCTTATTGTTAATTATTGCACGATAACGACAAGAGAGAATAAAATTTTTTCTCTCGATGTATAAAATACTGACTGCTAGGTCATCAGCCCGCTCTTAGGCCTACTATGCCATAGTTTAAGATCTATTCTGCCGACGTCTGTAGCCGTAGTCTCATCGACTTAATGCCTGAGAGCTGCTCTTTTCTGCTATGCTGGGCGATAGCTATTGTGTAGGTACCTGGTGCTTTAAATCGCCGCCTCTCAGCAATAGGTATATCTACGGCACAGTACTCTCCGCTACACTTACCTAGCCATGCATCTGCTACATCGGTAAGCTGTAGGCTGACTTGCTGCTGTGTATATCGACGATCGGGAAATGTCGTGCTGATCATAGCGTAGAGGTTTTCGTAAGAGAATGCATCACTATGCTCTACCGACAGTAGCATATCATAGACCTGTGTGGTATCAACCACCTCTATCGCGTAAGTAAGACTGTCGGCATAGTCCCAGCCGTCCACATCGACATCGAACTGCTGGTCGTATATGACCCTAGGGCCACAACTGATGAGTAGCAGACATATCGCTACTAGCCAGTAGCTATACTTGCCCATCGTAGGCCCATTTTATGAGTACTGAGCCCCAGGTAAACCCTCCACCAAAGGCGGTAAGGACCACATGGTCACCCTGCTTGAGCTGAGACTCGTAATCGCATAGGGCGAGTGGTATCGTCGCAGCCGTTGTATTACCGTAGTTTTCGATATTGACCATGACCTTCTTCTCATCGATGCCTAGCATATCGCCTACGCTAGAGATGATCCGCTTGTTCGCTTGGTGTGGTACCAGCCAGTCGAGATCGTCGAGAGCTACGCCATTCCTATCTATAACTGTCTGTACGGTACTCGCCATACCATTGACTGCAGCTTTAAATACAGAGCGACCCTCCTGATAGAGGTAGTGGTCTCTATTAGCCACCGTCTCGGCAGTAGGTGGATTAAGTGACCCACCAGCCTTCATATGTAAGTACTTGCGACCAGCACCATCGGCCTTGAGCTCACTATCGACTATACCATAGTCATCTGATGGCTCGAGCATGACGGCACCAGCACCATCACCAAAGATAACGCAGGTCGTACGATCCTCATAGTCGACGATGGTGGACATCATATCTGCTCCCACCACGATGACCTTCTTGTGACTACCTGACTCCACAAACTTGGCAGCAGTCGTTATCGCATATATAAAACCTGAGCACGCTGCATTGATATCATAGCCAAATGCATTGCTCGCTCCTACTTTGTGCAATATCGTATTGGCCGTGTCAGGAAATACCATGTCTCCTGTCACCGTCGCACATATAAGCAGGTCTATCTCATCTGGCGATGTGTTGGTCTTAGATAGCAGTTTCTTGACAGCCTCTACCCCCAGATCACTGGTAGCCTTGCTCTCGTCTTTGACGATGTGCCGCTGTTTAATACCCGTACGTGAAGTGATCCACTCGTCAGAGGTGTCTACTATTTTTTCAAGATCTGCATTGGTAAGTACGGTCTCTGGCACGTACCCTGCGATACCTGTGATAGCTGCTTTCATGTCTATTTTATCTATAGCTTTTGCAAGATGGCGCAATATAAGGCTAATGAAGTTTAGTGATGACGCATTAGCTTGTCAGGACCTAGATCGTGTAGTTTTTTATGGGTGGTAAAAGCACCTACTTAGCGTTCCCCATATATATTGCAAAAATATTTAATGTTTATATGGTCGCTCTTAACTAATTGATGTTGTTCATTTTATGAAACAAGTAGACACCCATATATATAGATCAACATATATAGGCAGGCTGTAGTGGTATGGGTTTTGCAACTAGGGTGTCATACGGACGATGTACCACAGCAGTAATGCTACACGTTGTATCTGTCACGTGTCGAGGAATGACCCCCTTGTATATTTTGTTTTTACACTCAATTGTTGATCAGACTCATCAGATTACTCTACGCTTAACTATTAAGAAAGCAACTGATGATGAAGAAATGGATCACAATGTCCCTTGTAGCCATGCTGTGTACAGCCGCATCCGCTACATCGGTCAAGTTTTATGAAGGCGATCTGATCGCCGCCAGAAAAAAAGCCAGTGAAGAAGGGAAACTGTTCTTCGTGGACTTTCACGCTAAGTGGTGCATGCCATGCAAATGGATGGACCAAACGACCTTCTCCGACCCCGAGGTAGGCCGACTGATGAATAACGAGTTCGTATCTGTCAAGGTCGATATAGACGACTTGGTGGGTTTTGACCTCTCACAGAAGTACGATGTGCAGGTATTGCCGACGATCCTGATCTTTAATGAAGAGGGTCAGATGATAGAAAGGATCGAAGAGACCCTGACACCGAGCAAGATGATCACCATCCTTAATCGGCATGTCACTACAGTAAGCGAACCGCTACCAGTCACACAGTCGCTCAATCGGTCGCCAAGGTCCTCCTCAGCACCTACTAATGCTACAGCAAGTACTACACCGCACCGTGGTTACTACCGCCTGCAGATGGGCTCATACACACAGTACGAGGCAGCTAGTCGCAAGGTCGTGTCCCTCCAGGAGCAGTTCTTAGAGCCTATCACTGTGGTTAACGAGGTCGTAGGTGGACAGGTGGTCTTCAAGATCATGATGGGTCACTTCAGCTCTGAGTCTGAGGCCGATAGTTTCAAGGAGATACTATACAAGGACTTTGGCCTAGAAGCCGCCGTACAATGACAACACTGTATACTGGGATAGGCAGCCTCATTGGCTGCCTACCTCCATCAGTAAGTCGACTAGCCGGTCGCGCTATGTCTACGGTCGATATCTTACAAGATGCCTACCTAGTCGTGACCGATGGCATCATCTCTGACTATGGGCAGGGCTCAGGCCCTACAGATACTGCCTCGCAGATCATCGACCTAAAGGGTCAGACAGCCATGCCGGGTTTCTGCGATAGCCACACCCACATCGTCTTCGCAGACTGGCGATCGGGAGAATGGTCGCAGCGACAGCAGGGCAAGACTTACGAAGAGATAGCCGCCGCTGGTGGAGGTATCCTCAACTCTGCCCTGCGACTACAGGCGACGGATGAGGTGCAACTGTACGACGGTGCGGCCAAACGACTAGAAGAGGTGATATCCCTAGGGACCACCGCCATAGAGATCAAGAGCGGCTATGGACTGACATTCGACAGCGAGGTCAAGATGCTTCGCGTCATACAGCGGCTCAAGGCCAACTACGATATACACATCAAGGCTACCTTTTTAGGAGCCCATGCCATACCGACGGACTACAAAGGTCGACGAGCAGACTACATCCGCCTAGTGACGGATGAGATGCTGCCCTACATCGCTGACCATGGCCTAGCGGACTATATCGATGTCTTCTGTGATGAAGGCTTCTTCACCGTAGAGGAGACGACTACCATCCTAGAGGCCGGCGCTACCTACGGGCTCAAGGCCAAGATACATGCTAACGAGCTCGCCAACAGTGGCGGTGTACAAGTAGGCATAGCGAATGGTGCCATATCAGTAGATCACCTAGAAGAATCTGGACCAGCAGAGATAGCCGCCCTAGCTGCTTCGACGACCTTGCCCACGGCCCTGCCCACGGTATCGTTCTTCTTGGGCATACCTTATGCACCCGCTCGTGATATGATCGATGCTGGTCTACCACTGGTACTAGCGACGGACTATAATCCTGGTAGCTCGCCGAGTGGTAACCTACAATTCGTCAATACACTAGCCTGCTACAAGATGGGTCTCACACCGGAGGAGGCCTTTAACGCCACCACCATCAACGGTGCTGCAGCGATAGAGCTAGCGGATGTTACCGGTAGTATTACGGTCGGTAAGTCGGCAGATTTTGTAGTGACAGACTACATGCAAGACCTGTCGCTACTACCCTACCGCTATGCAGGCAACATCGTACAAGACACTTATATCAAAGGCAAAAAACAATAAACCGTGATCAAGCGAATAGTAAAACTAACCATACAGCCTGACCTGATCGATACGTTCAAGCAGCGCTTCGAGGAGTGGCAGCCCAAGATCCGATCTCAGCAAGGTTGCGAGCACCTAGAGCTCTGGCAAGATGTCGATGATGACCGCCTACTATTTACCTACAGCGAATGGCAGTCACAGGACAACCTCAACCAATATAGATCTAGCGACTTATTCGCCAGCGTATGGCCACAGACCAAGGCGATGTTTGACGATAGACCTACGGCCAATAGTGTGGAGAGAGTGGAGTTGTAGTACACGACTAATCCTCCAATGGTATTAGACATTGCACGTTAAACTAAAATGTATTTACTTTGTAATTACACAGGGGATAAATGGAAGTAGCAATAATCAAAATAGGGAACTCTCGGGGATTGCGTTTAAGCAAAACGATTTTAGAACAATATGATTTTAAAGATAAAGTGGAATTGATTCTCGAAGACAATCAGATCGTAATCCGTCCTATGAGTAGGCCTCGACAAGGGTGGGAGGCCAGGTTTAAGAGCATGAGTGATAATCGTGACGACACATTACTTATTGATGATGTCTTTGGTGACGAATCTTTCGAAGCATGGTCTTAAGACAATACACCATTGTTCTAGTAAATCTTGATCCCACCATAGGCAGTGAAATAAGAAAGACAAGACCCTGTGTTATCATATCTCCTGACGAAATGAATAAACATCTCAGAACAGTAGTTATAGCACCAATGACTGCGAGTCAGAAAGATTATCCGACTCGCGTATCCGTAAGGCACAATGGTATAGGTGGAAATATAGCAATGGACCAAATTCGTACTATCGATAAGAAACGAATAGTTCGTGCTTTTGAAATTTTGTCACCTAGTGAGATATCAGACTGTAAAGCAGTGTTGAAAGAAACCTTTGTCGACTGAGGCTAACCACTACCTCTACTTACCTGGTAAGGACATAACCACTTATTCTCCTACCTTTGTGCTATGCAAAACAGCAGAATCATATCCATTATTATTAACATCATTTGCCCTGGGTGAGTGGAGTATGATAATTGATATCAAGTAAATAAAGCTCCGCTCACTAGACCGAACGGGGCTTCTTTTATTTTTGCACGATTATTAAGCAATACAGACGCTAGGCTGTGCCTTTATAAAATGTCATCATGAGCTTGTACAAGACAATAGACCGACTCAATCTACCTGCCATCGACCAGCAGATACTAAAGTACTGGGAGGAGCACGAAATCTTTAAGCGCAGTATCGAAGATAAGCCTGCTGACAAGCCATTCGTCTTCTACGAAGGACCTCCCTCTGCCAATGGTATGCCGGGCATCCACCACGTCATGGCTCGTACGGTCAAGGACTTGTTCTGCCGTTTTCAGACGATGAAGGGTCACCGCGTCAACCGTAAGGGTGGCTGGGATACACACGGTCTACCCATCGAACTCAGCGTAGAGAAAGAACTGGGCATTACCAAGGAGGATATAGGGACCAAGATCACCATCGAAGAGTACAACAACAAGTGCCGAGAGACGGTCATGCGGTACAAAGATCGCTGGGATGATATCACAAAAAAGATGGGTTACTGGGTAGATCTAGACCATCCATACGTGACCTTTGAGGACAACTATATCGAGTCTGTGTGGTGGTTGCTCAAGCAGCTCTATGACAAAGGTCTCCTATACAAGGGTTACACCATACAACCATACAGCCCTGCAGCAGGAACTGGCCTAAGTAGCCACGAGCTTAACCAGCCAGGTACCTACCAAGACGTAAGTGATACCACGGTGACGGCTCAGTTTGAGACCGTGGCCGACTCCCTACCTGCGTCACTGCAAGGCCTGGGTGCGATCCACATACTAGCATGGACGACGACACCATGGACATTACCGTCCAATACGGCACTCACCGTAGGAGTTAACATCGACTATGCCCTCGTCAAGTCGTACAACCAATATACCCACGAGCCGATCAATGTGGTCCTCGCTGAGGCCCTCGTAGGCAAGCAGTTTGGCGGCAAGTACCGTGCAGCAGAGAGCGATGAGGACTTTGCTAGCTACGAGGCTGGGGCCAAAAAAATACCTTACCAAGTAGTGAAGACGGTCAAGGGAAAAGACCTAGTAGACATACGCTACCACCAGCTACTACCCTATGCACAACCGTATCAAAATGCAGAAGATGCTTACCGAGTCATAGCGGGCGACTTTGTCACAACAGCAGATGGTACGGGAATCGTCCATACGGCGCCGACTTTCGGTGCTGATGATGCCAAAGTAGCCAAACTAGCGACTCCACCCATACCACCGATGCTCGTCCTCGACAGCAATGACAATCCGGTGCCACTGGTCAATCTGCAGGGTAAGTTCCTAGATGAGCTGCCTGAGGTGGGTGGTAAGTACGTCAAGAACGAATACTTCAACGAAGCTGATAAGCCTGACCGCTCTGTCGATGTCGATATTGCCATCAAGCTTAAGGAAGAAAATAAAGCCTTTAAGGTCGAGAAATACGTCCACAGCTACCCACACTGCTGGCGGACAGACAAGCCCGTACTTTACTACCCGCTCGATAGCTGGTTCGTCAAGACCACCGCTGTCAAAGACCGTATGATCGAACTCAATAAGACGATCAACTGGAAGCCTAGCCATACCGGCGAAAAGCGATTCGGCAACTGGCTAGAGAACCTACAAGACTGGAACCTCAGTCGTAGCCGCTACTGGGGCATACCGCTACCAATCTGGCGTAGCGAAGACGGTACAGAAGAGGTCTGCATCGGCAGCATGGAAGAACTTAGAGTAGCGATGGACAAGGCCAATGAAGTCCTAGGCCTATCACAGGAAATGCCGCCAGAATTACACCGCCCGTACATGGATGACGTCATCCTAGTCTCAGACAAGGGGACCAAGCTACACCGCGAGAAAGACCTCATCGACGTATGGTTTGACTCAGGTAGTATGCCGTATGCACAGTGGCACTATCCATTTGAAAACAAGGAAACGTTCGAGGCCAACTTCCCAGCTGACTTTATCGCCGAGGGAGTAGACCAGACGAGGGGGTGGTTCTTTACGCTACATGCTATATCGACCATGGTCTTCGATAGTGTGGCTTACAAAAATGTCGTCTCTAACGGTCTAGTCCAAGACAAGAAAGGCCAGAAGATGAGTAAGCGACTCGGTAATGCCGTCGAACCCTTCGAGACGATCGCCAAGTACGGTGCTGACGCAACCCGCTGGTATATGATCAGCAATGCTCAGCCATGGGATAATCTGAAGTTCGACAAGGAGGGTATCGGTGAGACACAGCGTAAGTTCTTTGGCACACTTTATAATACCTACTCGTTCTTCTCGCTATATGCCAATATTGATGGCTTTAGCTACAGCGAAGCAGATGTAGCGTTAAGCGAACGAGCAGAGATCGACCGCTGGGTACTCAGCCTACTCAATACCCTCATAAAAGATGTCGAGGCGGACTATGCCGACTACGAGCCAACTAGTGCTACACGTCGCATACAGTCATTCGTAGACGAACACCTGAGTAACTGGTACGTACGATTGTGCAGACGTAGATTTTGGAAGGGCGACTATAGCCAAGATAAGATCAGTGCCTACCAGACCCTCTATACCTGTATGGCCACCATCAGTAAGTTGATGGCACCGGTAGCGCCGTTCTTCAGTGACTGGCTCTATCAAAACCTCAATGCAGCAACAGCCAAAGACACGGCACTATCGATACACTTAGCAGACTTTCCAGCAGCAGACGAGGCGGTCATCGATAAGGCCCTAGAGGAGCGGATGGACTATGCACAGCGCATCAGTTCGCTAGTATTGTCCCTACGTAAGGCGCAGAACCTCCGGGTACGTCAGCCACTACAGCGCATTCTCTTGCCTGTCCTAGACAGCGGCTTCCAGCAGCAGGTCGAGGCCGTGCAAAGCCTGATACTAGCAGAGGTCAATGTCAAGGAGATCGAGTTTATAACCGACACCGCGGGCATCGTCAATAAAAAAGCCAAAGCCAACTTCAAGACCCTAGGACGCAAACTTGGCAAGGACATGAAGGCGGGCAAGGATATGATCGAGGCCTTTGACCAAGACCAAATTGCCAAGATCGAGGCAGGTGACTTCCCGATATCTATCAACGGCACGGACTATGTATTGACGGCGGACGATGTAGAGATTGTGACGGAGGATATACCTGGATGGCAGGTAGCGACGGACCGCGGACTGACTGTGGCACTTGATATCTCTCTCAACAAGGACCTGATCGATGAAGGTATGGCTAGAGAACTGGTCAACCGTATCCAAAACATCCGAAAGGACAGTGACTTCGAAGTGACCGACCGTATCCATGTTACCATCCAAAACCTAGATAGTGTGCAGGGTGCAGTTGCTGAGTTTGCCGACTACATCGCAACCGAGGTCCTAGCGGATAGTGTAACGACGGGTACAAATGTGACGGGACATACGGTGCCTCTTCTAGATGAGGAGGAGATCGTGATTGCTGTAGAGAAAGCGGGATAAGTTGGAATAGATGGGCAGTGTGTCCCAATTTAGCTTACGGTACCCCTACTCTTGCTCAATCTCCATATCGAGCCACCGCTCTAGAGTGCTTACTAGACGAGCCTTATCGCTGGTGCTGAAGTTCTTGATACGAGCATCAGCGTGTGATCGGCCGGGCAGTACGAACCACTCGGCGTCTACCTTGTCATTGTATGGCACGGCACTGGCTGTCCACGTATCAAGAGCTCCATAGATGTAGATCAGCTGGTGGGCATCTTTTGCTAGCCATTGATTGAGCTCCTTGAGGAGGCTGGGGTCAAATGTCACGGCCATCTTATCAGGTGTAAAGGCCGCATGAGGTCGCTCACCAGGCTCGAAAGTCTTTAGCAGGTCCTGTAGATCGTCCGTCTCATAGCCATAGTAACCGTACTCCTCTGCACTCTGGTAGTAGTGAGAGCCGTAAGCCTTCATGGCACGATCTGCAAAAAACGTCAAGTCACTCACTTGAAGGAAGTGCTCTAGCAGGGTATCCGTCACAACATCGGTACTAGGTATGTCATCGCAGTCCGCCCCCCACTGCCAGAAGCTAAAAGGATACTCCAGTACCCCAAACTCAAATGCTTGCTCAAAGTCGAGGTAATCATACTTGGCCTTAGCCCCCTTGGTGAAGTATCGCAGCAGAGGTATCACTTCGTCCCGCCTGCTGAGAATTTCTCGCTGTACTGCCAGCAGCTTTTGACGACAGTCGTCACTACCTACAGTGTCCAAAAACTTATAGATGCGGTCTTCCTCATACTCGTCATTAATCGGTGCTACGACGGGAACGGCTACATCGATATCGGTCGGATAGCGGTGCTTGTACACGATGGTCGTTGCCCCACCCTTACTGATGCCCGTACTTACCCACTTACCGCTGTATATCTCGTCGAATAGAGTCCTGATCTTGTGATAGTCTTGCGTCGCCTGGGTCATGTTGAGGTAGTCATAATCTAGACTGTCTGGTATCGAGGCGCCGTAGTATCTGTGCTCGACCTGTATCTGGTTAGCCTCTAGCAGTTCTGTAATCTCATAAGGACGATGCCGTCGTAGGTTATAACCCTCCGTCACCATGACGGTCGGGCGGTCGTATCCGCGATGTAGGACATAGGCTTTCTGGTAGAAATAGCCCTTGGACAGGTCACCGTGGTCGATCGGTTGCCTGATCTTTAGCTCGTATTCTAGTCCATCTGCTATATCTGATGCAGCCTCAAAGATGACGTCAGGCAGTAGGTACAGATCGGACTCTATATCGCCCTGGCCTCGCATAGAGGTGACAGCGGTAATCACGAATAGTAAGTATAATACGTGTCTCATAGTTTCGCACTTGGATTGACTAGGCCTCAAGATATGGTATTTGGAGAGTGTGCGGTGTGTATTTCAAAATGAAAAATCTCCCAATAATTCTTCTTGAGCTACGAGCATTTACCTTGGTCGCAGTGTGGCATTGTCGCACTGGCGCGACAGGCCAGTTACTTTTTCCATTACTGAAAAAGTAACCTAATCCTACATTTTGAAATACACCCAGTAGGCGGTGTGGACTTACTCCTTCCTCCAGCGGGTCTTTTAATTCGTATTATCTTACTCCCACATTAGAAACAGGTATATGCAATCTGCCATCGCTTTTACTAAAAATGATAAGAAGGTCATTAACGCCTGGGCTCTCTTCGATTGGGCCAATAGTGTATACTCATTGGTGATCTCGACGGCGATCTTTCCTATATACTTTGAGGCTTACACACCTAAGACGATCGAGCTTTTCGGGACGCAGTATAGCAATAGTTCTGTCTATAGTTTTTCGATTGCCTTTGCTTATCTAATCATAGCGATACTATCACCCCTCCTATCTGGGATGGCTGATTTCGGTGGTCGCAGGATGTACTTTTTAAAGGTGTTTACCTTGATCGGCTCGTTGTCTTGCATGGCCTTATTCTTTTTTACGGGTGAGCCTCAATTGTGGCTGGGTGTTAGCGCCTTTATCCTTTCGACCATAGGCTTTGCTGGTAGTATAGTTTTTTACAACAGCTACCTACCCATCATAGCTACCGAGGATAAGTATGATAGTATCAGTGCTAAGGGCTACTCCTATGGGTATGTGGGTAGTGTCATCTTGCTCGTACTTATTCTGGTCATGGTACAAAAGCCGGCTTGGTTTGGTATCGTAGACGAGCAGCTACCTGCAAGGATAGGCTTCGTCTTGGTCGGCGTCTGGTGGTTGGGTTTTGCGCAACTATCATTTAGACGACTGCCCAAAGACAAGCTCATTAATGTAGGTAGTAATTTGGTTAAAAAGGGTTTGGAAGAATTGCTCAAAGTATGGCGAGCTCTCAAGACACAACCAGACCTCAAGCGCTACCTCATAGCTGTGTTTTTCTACCTATCAGGAGTCAATACGATTATATATGTTGCAACAATTTTTGCCCAGACGGAGCTAGGTTTCGAGAGTGCAGAGCTTATAATCATCGTCCTCCTCCTGCAGTTGGTGGCGATAGGTGGTGCCTACCTATTTGCGTGGTTAAGTAATATGACGAGTAATCGCCTATCGCTGTCGGTCATGGTGCTGATATGGATTGCACTATGCCTAGTTGCCTATGTCGTTGACGATAAGCCCACCTTTTACATTGTGGCCGCTACGGTAGGACTTGTTATGGGCGGTCTACAGGCCTTGAGTCGATCTACCTATAGCAAGATGCTCCGCGAGGACGAGGAGGATGTGACTAGCTACTTTAGTTTTTACGATGTCGTATTTAAGATGTCGATCGTCATGGGTACTTTCCTTTTTGGGTGGATAGAGTTTGTCACGGGTGATATCCGCAATAGTGTCTTGGTGATCGCTGGCTTGTTTGTGATAGGCTTGGTTGTCCTTCAAACCGTCAACTTTAAGCGAGCTATAGCGGGTTAGGCAATGTCTATGTTAATCCCGGCAGATCTAGGTATTGCTGGTTCTATGTTGACTACAGTGGAAAACGAGTCCCATCTGTAGATAACACATGTGCCCTTTGATTGCTAGCCAGTGTCGGAAAGGCCCGACTGGCCTCCTTCTTTTGCTCAGATCAAAAGAAGGCAAAAATCATGTCGCTGTAAGGAGCTTCTTGACTTTACAATTACTTTTGAGGACTGATTTGTCCTTGATACCTCACAGTCTTTACTACAATTCTGACCAAGTCAAGACCGATCTAGAGTCGTGTCAAAATTGCTTTTATTTTTCCTGTCTACAGCGTGCTAATGGCTTAGGTAAGCGTCGATCCTATTACGAAGGCCAGAATCACTTTGGCTAGAGTGAAAAATTCGCACATTTTGTCCACTCTTGCTCTAGCTCTGTACAGTGACAAACAAACTGTAGGCGGCCAATTACTTTTCACCCCTTAGAAAAACATAGAGCCGTATTGGCCTATCGTTTTCGAGACCATATGCTCCACAGAAAAGGTTTGTGCATGAGCTTTTGCTCCCTGTATCAATGCTGACTGCAGTTGTGTACTAGACAGTAAGTGTGTGATAGCCGTTGCTAAAGCATCTGGATCTCGGGGTGGTATAGCGAGTGCCGTTTGCTGATTTATGACTGTGGTAGCGAGCCCATCAATCGCAGTGCTAATGACAGGTGTACCGATCGCCATCGCGTCAATAACAGAGGTGCCGAGGCCTTCTTTTTCGCTGGCGAAGATGGCTATATCACTAGCAGCTAGCCAAGACCATGGGTCGGCTTGGTGACCTAATATAGTAATATTGTCGGTCATGTCCAGCTCTTTGATAAGGCGATCGATATCAGCCCTCCTACCTGCATCACCACCTACCAGAGCCAAGTGGAGGGGCTGATCTATGAGCCTCACAGCTTTTGCAAAACCCTTGACCAATGTCTCATGCCCCTTGAAAGGAGCCAGGGCAGCTACGCAGGTCAGTACAGTCGTATTGTCCGCTACATCCAGTTGTTTGTAAATGTCTATATTCTTAGTCGTTCGGTCTACCTCCACGCCACTGTGCAGCACGGCTAGTTTCTCAGCGGCTATTCCTTGGCTCAACAGCTGGTCGGCCACTGCTTGCGAATCACAAAATACACGCCGTACCATCGGGTGGCGATATTTGGCAAGCGTCTTTACCGCAAAGGTTACCCGCCTACTCACCACGCTAGGTAGGGCCAGCCCCATGTACTTGTAGGCATGATAGGCGTATGTATGAGCATGGCTGTCATGGATGTGTATGAGGTCCGGCTTGGTGTACTTGCAAGTCTGTACGATACGGCGAGAGGCGAAAGGATCTACGCCAGCTAGTTTACGATATACCACTAGCGAGAAGTTGTGCTCCACCGCATAGGCCGCCAGCTGCGAACCGCTAGGCGCCATCATCGTAACTTTAATGCCATGTGCCCTTAGACCCCGCAGGAGGTAGGCGATCTGCTGCTCACCGCCACGCCATGAGATGGCACTGCTTATATGCAAGATGTGCATCGCTAGTAGTGTTTAAGCACGAAGCGACGGATCATATCTAGCGCTATGTTGGACGCATATTCTATATTCTTACTGCGGTCTGTACGGCCGTTTAGCTTTTTGGTAAAGATGCTATCCTTATTGCCGACGGCTAGCCAGATGGTACCTACCGGCTTATCGGCCGACCCGCCCGACGGCCCTGCGATACCACTGATCGCCACGGCTACATCCACACCTAGCAGGGGTATGGCCCCTGTCACCATCTCTTTGACGGTAGCCTCGCTCACAGCACCATGCTCGGCAAGTGTCTGCTCTGCTACGCCTAGGAGGTCACGCTTTAGTTCATTGGTATAGGTAACGGTACTACCACCAAAGTAGGCAGACGACCCAGCGACTTCGACCAATTTGCTAGCTGTCTTACCACCCGTACAGCTTTCGGCAGTACCGATCATGATACCCTTAGCCTTGCATAGTGCTCCCACGGCCTTAGAGATATTGGTATCCCCCTCGCCAAAGACGATCTCTCCAAGCGTATCTATAATTCGCTCAGCATAGTGATCCACCTCCAGTCGTAGGCTAGCGTCATCGTCTCCTATCGCCGTCACCCTCAGCCGTACACTACCGAGACTCGGCAAAAACGCTAGCGATACATGAGCCGGCATACTCGTGATAATATCGTCTATCTGCACCGCAATACGACTCTCGCCCTCGCCTATAGTGTGTATGGTGCGGTGTACGACGGCACCTACACGATGATCCTTGATGATGGGCAATACACCATGCTCCATGATGTACTTCATCTCGTAGGGCACACCAGGCATCGATATGATGTAAGTGTCCTCTAGGTCAAAGAGCATACCTGGCGCCGTACCCATCCTATTCTCTAGCTTGGTGATACCAGCGGGCATGTAGCACTGCTGTTGATGGGCATCCGTCGTACTGCGATTGAGCTCCGCGAAGAAGCCCTGCATACCAACCCACATCTCTTGGTCAAAGACCATTTCAACACCTGCGACCTCAGCTAGTGCGACCTTGGTCACATCGTCGCGGGTAGGGCCGAGACCTCCCGTAATGAGTATTAGATCGGAGGTCTCCTGAAGTCGGCGGATGGTGTTAATTATCTGCTCCTTGTCGTCCGTAATAGTCGCTCGCTCTATGATGGACACTCCCTCCTGAGTGAGCAGCTGACCCATCCAGGCTCCATTGGTATCGATAGTCTGCCCGATGAGGAGCTCATCTCCGATTGTAATTACACTTACCGTTCTGATTGTCATTCGTCGCTCATCTCGTTAAGATAAAAGAGGTCAAAAGTAAGTGCTTCTAGTTTTGCAGGTTAAGACGTTAGTGTGTTAGTACGTTAGTATGTGTTCTAGCCGTTTAGCAGCGAGGTTTCGCATTAAGATTTTCTCGCTAAGCTAGATGCTTAAGCGCATCTCCGCTGAGAATCAAAAAAGCAGTCGCACAGCGGCACCTACAAGCCCTTCCTTCTCCGAGGGAAGGGTCTGGGATGGGTCCCTAAGAACCGAGATTACATACTACTCCAAGTACTTGGTTATCGTTGATTTGGCTCCCTCTCTCCTGAGAGATGCAATGCTCTGCTGCTTAGCGAGACTCCAAGAGCGAAACCTCGCTGCTCGATTGAATCCATAATAGTCACGTTACATTATGAGGTGATTGAGCACGAAGTAGTCGAAATCCCGAATTAGACGGTACAGACACTAATTAGCACGAATATCACGAATTAGACGTCGGAGATTTCGATGGCACTGCGTTTCACTCAATCACCTTTTATCAGCAGCTGAGGTCCGCAAAGCTTGGTAGCTTAGCGAGACTCCAAGAGCGAAATCTCGCTGCTCGAACCTTTCGTCTAATCGAGGTCCCAGGTTTCGCCTGAGGGCCGAGGAACCATTCTTTACATACACTAATTAACACGAAGACCACGAATCAGTCAGCGGAGATTTCGAT
>CAYMFD010000023.1:18481-40295 GCA_964389475.1 uncultured Saprospiraceae bacterium | reverse complement strand
GCCCGAGGCATGCATTACCATTCATCATTTGACAATCGAAAATAGACATTCTCCTGTATACATTCGTGGCATTAGTGAGAATTAGTGTCTCTATCGCTGTATTCGGGATTTCGACTACTTCGTGCTCAATCACCTTATAAGGTAACCTGGTGATATAATCTAATCAAAACAAGCTGCACGAGGTACAAGAAGCACGGTCTCGACCACTTTAGTATCGATAATAGCTACATTCTCCTCCCTCGGCCCTCAGGTCCGCTTAGTACCTGTGGTACGGCGAGACTTATTAAGCGAAACCTGGGACCTCGATTAAGAGCTGCTTCTCAAGGTGATTGAGTGTAGCGCAGCGCAATCGAAATTTCCGTCTCGATTCTCTTTTTCTCTATCGCCCGAGCCCTGTGCACCATTCGACAGCCACCAATCGTAATTCGGCATTCGTATCACTTGACATTCGTGGCATTCGTGCTAATTAGTGTCTCTATCGCTTCATCCTTCGGCCCTCAGGTCCGCTCAGCACCTGTGGTGCGGCGTGACTTGTGAACCAAAACCTGGGACCTCGACTAAGAGACGATTGTAATAGTGATTGTAGCCCTGTGCACCATTCGACACTCGATATTCACCATTCGATAATCATCACTCGACATTCGACATTCACATCATTCGTGCCACCATCGAGCAAGTAACAAAGCAATCCCTTCGGTGCTCACCTGCTGATATTGCCAGCTTGAGCGGATTTATGTCGCTCGGATAGGTACATTTTCGCTTCCTTTGTATGACAGAGAAATAAATATGTTTTTAGAACCACACCATAGAGGACAACGTAGCGGATGGATAGAGGTCGTCTGTGGTTCGATGTTTAGTGGTAAGACAGAGGAGCTCCTACGTCGTATCAAGCGGGCTCGGATTGCTGACATGTC
Organism: uncultured Saprospiraceae bacterium; assembly: GCA_964389475.1. Classification (GTDB taxonomy): domain Bacteria; phylum Bacteroidota; class Bacteroidia; order Chitinophagales; family Saprospiraceae; genus CAYMFD01. Next base: position 39,381 of record CAYMFD010000023.1, on the reverse strand, counting down.
GGTGGAGATCTACAAGCCGCTTACAGACTCTAGGTATAGTAAAGATAATGTGGTCTCTCATGATGATAATTATGTAGCCTCGATTGCGGTGGGCAGTAGTGCTGAGATCTTAGAGAAGGTAACAGATGCCGAGGTGGTTGCCGTTGACGAGGCACAGTTTTTTGATGATGGCCTTACTGCCGTCTGTGAGCAGTTAGCGCAGTCTGGCGTTAGGGTTATCGTCGCCGGTCTCGACATGGACTTTAAGGGACGTCCATTTGGTCCTATGCCTCAGCTACTAGCTGTTGCAGAGTATATTACCAAGCTGCATGCCATCTGTCCTCATTGTGGTAACTTAGCTACGCATAGCTATCGCTTAGAGGCCAATGATGAGCAGGTGATGCTCGGAGAAAAAGACGCTTACGAGCCCCGCTGTCGTACGTGTTACTCGATGGGGCATATGATGCGATTCCCGTCATAGAGAGACCAGCTACACCCCTTTTACTATGAATAAACTCACCATCATTATCACGGTATTGCTAGCACTACCCTGGTCAGTAAGCAGCCAGCAGGCTACAGACGATGTTACAGTAGGCCTAGTGTTAAGTGGCGGTGGTGCCAAAGGGCTGGCACACATAGGCGTGATAGAAGTACTAGAGGACTACGGCATACGTATAGATCGCGTAGCGGGGACCTCCATGGGGGCGATCGTCGGCGGCTTTTATGCCCTAGGCTTTGATGCCAGCCAGATGGATAGCCTGGTACAGCAGCACGACCTAGGCGACATCATTATGGGCGAACTGCCACGAGCTAGCACCGGTATCCGTAGCCGTAAGTACGACGAGAAGACCTTCTTGACCTTGACCTATAGTCGGGGACGTCTAGACATACCAGCGGGTATCAGTGATGGGCAGCGTATCTACGATTTTCTTTACCAAAATACATATCCTCTTAACCAAGAGCTAGTTTTTGACAGCTTGTCGCGACCCTTCTTCTGTGTAGCTGCTGACCTCGCCACGGGGCAGCAGGTCGTACTCGATAGTGGTAATATAGCCACCGCTATGAGAGCCAGTTCGGCACTGCCTACCATCGTTAATCCCGTACGTCTAGGCTCACAAATCCTCGTAGATGGCGGTGTGGCCAATAACCTGCCAGCACAAGAGATGAGGGAGAAAGGCGTCGATGTGGTCTTATGCGTCAGTGTAGAGGATGGGCTGAGTACGGCCGATGAGCTACAGAGTGCTACGGATATATTTTCGCAAGTGTCGAGCTTCTCTATCGTGCAGAAGAGTCAGGAGCAGTACGAGTATTGTGATGTGCTGATCAGGCCAGATATCTCCGCCTATGGCTTGCTAGACTTCGATGCGAGGCAAGACCTAGTCCGCCTAGGTAAGGCTGCTGCACTCACCCACCAAGACGACCTTGTCAAGATAGGCAGGCGCCAGCAGGCCCTTGAGCCGTATGAGGCAGTGCAGGCACCACGGTATGAGCGATACCTACGACTGCAAGGAGTTGAAATCGATGCGGACGAGGCTACCACCAGATACCTGCAAGCCAGGTTACCATGGCAGGTGGGCACCTACATCGATATGGAGGATATCTCTACGGGTATCAATCAGATCGAGGCTAGTGGCTTTTTTGATGAGGTCTATTACGAGCTGATACCTAGTGACGAGGTAAGCGTAACATTGCGTCTCGCACCTCAACTCAAGCGCAACTTTGACAATACCTTTGGCGTGGGTATCCACTTTGATAATCTATATGGCGTGGGACTGCTGCTGCAGAGTAAGCAGCGGTCACTCTTTACCTATCGGGATGAGCTGCAGCTAGACCTTACACTGGGTAATCGCCTTCGCTACGACCTCCAGTATTACATTAATAGATCAGCTAAGACAGACTTTGGTCTACGATCATCTTTTGAATACAACGAGATCACCACCACACTCGCAGAGCCTTTGAGGGTTGATAGCAGTCTGTCTATTACCCAGATCCCCTTTGTCTTTAGAGACTTTTATAATGAGGTCACGATGGCCCCTTATGATGATGGTAATACCCTTATAGAACTCGCAGCGGGTATCCACCACTACAGTGTAGAGTCTGACCAGGTGGAGAATCAAGCAATGAATGGCTTGTCTATAGAAGACACGTGGTACCTGACGACGGATGCTAGATACTACTTCGACAACCTCGACAGTCGCCAGCACAGTATGCGAGGTCGTCGACTAGAGCTAAGTGCCAAAGGCCTCTACCCTGTATACATCGACCAGGGTACGACCGTCCGAGAGCTTGGTTTAAATCTCGATATGCAGCTGCTACAGTTTTTTCCTCTAGCTGACAAGCTATCCGCTGGCGTTGAGGTCAATATGGGGGTCAACCTGCTACAGACCCACCTGCCTATGCTCTACAACTATGGTAGTGCTAACCAAAACCTACTCAATCGCTTTAGACCTTTCCCCGGTCTTGATCTAGGTGAGGCGACCGGTGGCACGGCCCTGTATGCATCTCCCTTCCTACGATGGCTACCGATAGAGAACTGTTATATCACGGGACATTTTAGGTCCTTATATGTAACAGATCAGCGGTCAGCATTTTTTGATAGCGATGCCGTGATCTTTGGTGGAGGAGTATCCATGGGTATCAATACGGTGATCGGTCCTGTGGAGGTCGTTTATGGTTTTGTAGATGATGTCGGAGAGATCTACTTTAATCTAGGATACTGGTTCTAGACCTTGATGCCGATCTGCCGCATCAGTGCCGTGGCGTTAAAGCTCTTACTCACACCGTCTCGTAACTTATAGTCAAAGGTCAGTTGATCACCCTCGACGTTAACCTCAAAGCACTGATTGGTAACACGACCAGGTAACTCTTGTGATAGGATGTGCAGCGTGGTGTCATGCGTACTCACGATACCGGCGCTATCGTAGTCGACGAGTTGTCTGATGAGGGCTGCTGCCCCTTTGTTACGGTCTACACTATTGGTCCCCTTGAGTACTTCGTCTATGAGGTAGTACATCGGCTTGCCGGCCTGTACCGCCTCGATCAGCTGCTGTAGTCGACGCAGCTCCGCGTAGAAGCCACTCGTACTCTCCTGTATGGCATCTTGTGTACGCATACTGGTAAATAGGCATACGCCGTATGGCATAGACCAGGCCTCAGCACATGTCCGGCTACCTAGGTAGGTCAGTACGATCTGTAAGCCTACGGTCCTTAAGAATGTACTCTTGCCACCCATGTTACTACCCGTCAGTAAGGTCACATGCCGCCGGCCCTTGGTCGTGTAGTCATTGGTAATGCGTATAGCTCTATCCAGTAGCGGGTGGCCTAGGGCAGTACCACCGATCTCGTGGGCAGTCGTCCAGGTGGGTGATGCCCAGGTAGGATTATGATAGTTGGTACTGCCTATACTCACGAGCACCTCCAGCTCAGCAAGGCAGGCATACCAGGCAGGCATCAGTGCCTTGTGCTGCTCTCGCCACTGCTCTAGCTTGATGCCGTAGTGTAGATCCCATAGGGTAAATACATTGATGACTATGCCAAAGATGTTGTTCCTCAAGTTGATGTTATTGACCAACTGGCTAAACCTGGCGATGCCGACAGAGGCTAGACGTTCACCTCTCAGACAGCTGGTGACGGACTTGATATAGGGTTCTGTAAAGTCAGAGGACTCTACGAATGCAAACATATGGCTGTAGTCGGCCATAGTACTGCCTAGGCGGTCCACCCGCTGCTGCAAGTTGTCGACGTAGGTCTTGGTCTTGAGTAGTAGGTATAAGTTAGGCAGTAGCGCTACTAGGGCGATGATAAAGGTGTAATGGTACCATAGCCAGCTAAAGCCAGCAATCGTGATTATGGGTAACACCCAGATAAGATAGCGGAGGTAGGACTTCGTGCTGAGCTCCGACGGCTGCTCTAGCCAAGTCCGTATCTGCTGGAGGTCTTCGGCACTATCAGCGATGTCATAACCGTGTGCCTGTAGCTGTAGCATCCACTCCGCCTTGTGCTCCAGGTGGAGACCCGCACTACGTCGACCATCTACGACGTCGCGTAGCGGTATGGTGGTGAGGGCAGACGCAAGGTACTGACGTCCTAGGCTCGTGCGGCACCGAGAGATCAGGCTATAGATACCGCCCTCGTTAAAGAGATCGAGGTCATCTGCGTAGGCGTGATCATCGGGACTAAGGTTCGCGCCTGTATCTCGATCGGCCAGCTGGAGGTCGTAGATGTGTAACTCTTCACTACATAGTTTTGAGGTCCTATCGGCAAGAGTGGCACTTCTGCGTACTCGATCGTGCCACCGCATCAGTCGGCTGAAGATGTAGGCACCGCCGTAGAAGACTACAATAGCGACCGCCCAGTGAATCTGTACGACTAGAATCATAGAGCATATCCAGGCTAGGAAGTAGACTAGGCGTAGGACGGACACCTTGTTGGCCTTAGTGTTAAGCGCCTCATACTTAGAAATGGCAGATTGGTACCGGCTACTGTAGAAGCTCTTTATATCTTGCATGAGGCAAAGATATATGGACATGTTATACGGTAAGAAAGATGTAGTGCTAAAGCGATCATACGAGGATACTTGGGGGCAACTAACCCACTACACCGTAAGGTATGGAAGCGACGAGGTCACTAGAGAGGTGTACGACAGCAATGGTGATGGAGCAGCAGCCCTACTGTATAATGTAGATCGAGATACCGTCGTCCTGGTCCGTCAGTGGCGCATCACTGCACAGCTCAAGGGTGTCGATGATGGCTGGATACTCGAGGTGCCTGCAGGACTCCTAGACGATGACCAGCCCGATGTGGCTATGATCAGGGAGCTTGAGGAGGAGACAGGGTATAGGGCCGTCGATCTGAGTCATGTAGCTACTGTTTTTGCCAGTCCGGGGGCTCACCTAGAGCAGGTACACCTATACTATGGTCGTGTTACCGATGCTATGAAGGTCGGCCCTGGTGGTGGCTTGGCTAGTGAGCACGAAGAGATCGAAGTAGTAGAAATACCCGCGGACAGCATCTCGCAAATGCTTGCAGATGGCAAGGTAACAGATGCGAAGACGCTTATACTATTACAGCACTTTATGCTTCTTCAGGGGCTTGACTAGTTTTACTGACTTTGCAGCTTCACTTGATTGATGAGGTTGTTGTAAAACTGCTTGCCTTGGTCGGTAATCTTATTGGCGAATACCTTGTCCTTGCCTTGGTAAAACACATACGCATAGCAGCCTTCATTAAAGTAGATATCTGCTTCTAGGACGATCTCACCATTGACCTGAAAGGACTCTCTGGCAAAAATGGGGCAGCCCGTAACATCGTTCGCTCGCTCGGGTGAGATCATAGCGAGATTGGTCTGGATGGCGGGTCGCTCCGTCTGATTAACGCTAAAGGGTAGGCTGTGAAAGATGTAGTCTACCTGCGTAACCGTCGACTGTAGCTGCTCATAGGTTGCTTTGTCCATCGGCGGCAGGGCATGAGGACCCCGCTTGCTTTCGACTGCTTTTACAGTGACGCCATCCGTTGATTTTTTGCCGCCGTCTGTGCAGGCCGATAAAAGTCCGATGGGGAGTAGGAGGTAGAGGATCCAGCGCATAAGTTAGAAGGTATATTCAGCTCGTAAGGTAAGGAAATAGCTAATCAGCGAGGCATCCTCTGGGCGGTATAGGTCTATCAAGCTCCTAGTGTAGCGGAGCGATATGCCGATCCGCTTGGTAAACTGGTATCCTGCACCCAGTACATAGGAGAGGTCTGACTCTTGGATCTCCTCACCGATATTGCGATAGAGGGTGTTTTCTGATTCAAAATCAAATAAGAACCCATACGAGAGACCTGCTTCAACCCTCACCTTGTGGTAGTCTTCGCCTTCGATAAACCAGTCTTTGTAAGAGAATATCACAGGTAGTTCGATGTACTGCAGAGTAGTGGCGTTGATGTTACTGCCGAAGAGCTGCTCCTGACTACCTCGGCTGCTGTAGAGCATCTCTAGGCTCAAGTCCATCTCATCTGCAAGGGCATAACTAAGCCTACCACCTACAGAGATGCCCGGCTTATTGTAACCAGCTAGCATATCACCGTCCAGCTGCGCAAGCGTCAATCCTACCACTGCCTTAAAATCAAAGCCTACTTGGCCATGCATCTGGCTAGTGGCAAAGAGTGCGATAACGACTAGTATTTTTTTCATTCTCATAAGTTGTTAGTACAAAGGTAGACATCTCGAGTGTGGTCTCCATCATCTGTATAGGCGGTATACTGTATCTTTACGACTATCATGAAATATACACGTACTACCTTAAAGAAACTGGAGACGATATTCAACGAGCAGGACTACAAGGTTCGGTATGAGAAAGGTACATTTCAATCTGGCTATTGTGTTGTAGAAGACAAGAAGGTAGTTGTCATCAATAAATTCTTCGATACCGAAGGACGTATCAACTGCCTTTTGGATATCCTTAGCATGCTAGTCGTGATGGAGGATCGATTGAGTCCTTCGAGCAAGGTTTTTTTTAGGCAGATCCTTAAGGCCCAGCAAACCCTCCAGGAGTGAGCCGCCCCATTACTGTTACACTACTAGGTACCGGTACTTCGCAAGGGGTGCCCATCATAGGCTGTAGCTGCGAGGTCTGTAGCAGTAGTGATCCGCATGATAGCCGCCTGCGTACCTCAGCATTGATATCAAGTCCTACGACCACACTGGTCATTGATACGGGCCCTGACTTTAGGCAGCAGATGTTGCGCGAGCGGGTAGACCGCTTAGATGCCGTATTGCTCACCCATGAGCACAATGACCACATCATAGGTATAGATGATGTACGACCTTACAACTTCGCACAGGCTGTCGACATGCCGCTATATGGCCTATCGCGTGTCCTGACGGACCTTAAGGATCGATTTAGATATGCCTTCGAAGGTGGTTACCCGGGAGCTCCTCGACTAGCGGTGAGACCAGTAGAGCCATGGGAGGCCTTTGATATCGGCGATATTACCGTGACGCCGCTACCGATAGAGCATGGCAAGCTAGATATACTGGGCTACATGCTAGGGGAGGACGTAGTCTACATTACGGATGCCTCAGCATTAACGGATCGGGTACGAGACACCATCAGGGGCAAGGAGTTGGTCATACTTAATGCCTTGCACCATCGTAAGCACCACAGCCACTTTACCCTAGCCGAGGCTGTAGAAGCACTAGAGGAGATAAAGCCCAGGCAGGCGTATATCACACACATCAGCCACTACATGGGCCTGCATGATAGTGTCAATGAGGATCTACCATCGTTTATAAGGCTAGGCTATGATGGACTAAGAGTTACTGTGAACTAGGGCTGCCATCTAGGTCAGTCTGACCTCTACGACACTGGCTATAGTGTCAAAGAGTACAGCTGATATCTACAGAAGTAGACTTGTTTTCCACTACGATCAATATGGAATCAAGATAGACAGTACTATGCAGCACTCAAGTATCCGATGATGGTCGTAATCTTACGGATGAGGTCGCTGGTACTTTCTTTTTCGTCTAGGTCTACGACTAGGTCTATGTGGTCGATAAAGTCACTGGCTCCCGTCTTGAGCTCGGCACGTACAGAGGCTGCTAGCATGGCTGTTACCGATGATGGTCGCTCAGCGAGTACGATGAGTATATCATAAGGGGTAGACAGCCATTGTGTAACGGTATCGCTTTGTGGCCAGCCGTACCAGTTGAGTTGCTTAGGAGTCAGCGTCCCGGGGTCAGGCTCTATATCCTTGGTGGTGGTATAGTGCAGGCCGCTTACCGTCCTGCCTCTGTCTTGCAACTGAGTGACGAATCGATCTACCGCTCGCATATCGCAGTCGTCATCGGTGAGGATGGCTACCTGCCGCCCCTTATTGATAGCCGACTTACTGTTTGACGTTGACTGACTGAGCGATTGCTGTAACCTCCTGTTAAATAGCCAGCTTTTTATAGCAGCGATCATTTATTAAGCTTGGCCAGTTGTTTTTCGCTGAGTACGTCAAAGTCTCCCATCTTGCCATACTTCTCTAGTCGGTGGTTGATCAGCTCATCGGGGGTCAGCTGCTGTAGGGTCGCTATCTCACGCTTGATATGCTTGCGGAGTTCGATGGCCATTTTTTCAGGGTCATTGTGAGCACCGCCTAGTGGTTCTTTGATGATGTCGTCTATCAAGCCAAACTCGAGCATGTGATCAGCCGTCAGTTTGAGGGCCTCGGCTGCCTCTTGTTTGTGGTCCCAGCTGCGCCATAGTATAGATGAGCACGATTCTGGGGAGATGACGCTATACCAGGTGTTTTCTAGCATAAATACTCGATCACCTAGACCTATGCCTAGTGCTCCACCACTGGCACCTTCGCCTATGACGTAGCAGATAATTGGTACCTTGAGCTGAGCCATTTCAAAGAGATTTCTGGCGATAGCCTCTGCCTGACCTCGCTCCTCAGCCTCCAGTCCTGGGAATGCGCCTGGTGTATCGATCAGGCATATTACTGGATAACCGAACCGCTCCGCTAGCTTCATCAGTCGTAGCGCCTTACGGTATCCCTCAGGGTTAGCCATACCAAAGTTGCGGTACTGCCTGAGCTTCGTGTTGGTACCTTTCTGGTGGCCGATAATGACCACACTCTGACTGCCTATCTGGCCTATGCCACCCACGATGGCCTTGTCATCTGAGAAGTAACGGTCTCCGTGGAGTTCTACGAACTTTTTGCAGATCTGCTCTATGTAGTGGAGGGTATATGGTCGCTCCGGATGGCGACTCAGTTGTACCTTTTGCCAGCCTGTAAGATTGGCGTAGATATCTTTCTTTTCCTTGGCTATACGGGTCTCTAGCTCCTTGATCTTATCGTCTACATCGATAACACCTTCGGCGGCTACTTGCTGGATTTTCTCCAGTTGTTCGTATAGTTTTTCGAGTGGCTTTTCAAATTCTAAGAAGACCATATATCGGTGTTATTGAGGTGATGGCAAAATGCCGACCGCTAACAAAATTAGTAATTAGTGGCTTACGTACGGGATAAAACAGCATCATACACCGTAGCTACGATGCTCGCCCCCACAACTGCAGCGGTTTCTGTTCGTAATCTACTCGTGCCCAGGTTAACCTCTTTGGCTCCAGCACCTAGCAATAGGTCCACCTCTTGAGTGGTGAAGTCGCCTTCTGGCCCTATGAAAATCGTGATGTCTTCGGGTGATGTCTTAATCAACTGCTTAGCCAGGTGCTCTTCTACATCGGCACAGTGAGCCACATATAAGGTACTATCGCTGGCATGACTCACTACTTCCGCTATGTCTTGTATGTCATGCAAGGTAGGTAGACGGAGGTTTTTGCTTTGCTTCATAGCCCCGACCGCGATTCGGTGTAGGCGATCGACCTTAACCCTTTTACTAACACCACGACTGGTATTGATAAAGTAGATTTCATTAACGCCGATCTCGATGGCTTTTTCCAGCATCCACTCTATTCGACTGGCATTTTTGGTAGGTGCTATGGCTAGCCGTAGGTGCCGATTAGGCCGGGGAGTGGTCGTTGTGGCCGTGATATGTAGTTCGGTACTAGATCGCTCTTGGGTGGTAATGCGAGTGTGGTACAGGTGGCCGAGACCATCCGTCACATAGACCTCATCACCGACCCTTGCCCGCATCACCTTAGAGCAGTGTCTATGCTCATCATCGTATAGCGTGATGCAGTCGTCATCTATGTGTGTACTGTAGTAGATATTCATGCCCTTGGCTCGATGCTCATGCTGTAAAGGTATTAATACTACTTTTGCCAACTCTTTTGGACACCTAGTGCAACTACACTGGGTCGTGATCGTTTTTTAAGGAGAGACTAGCTATCACAATCAGTTGATTTACAAGATTACATGGATATATTAAGTATCGTTTTACAGATGATTCTGAGCCTTTCGCTTTTGGTCGTCTTGCATGAGTGTGGACACTTTTTTCCAGCACGATGGTTTAACACCAAGGTGGAGAAGTTCTACCTTTTCTTTAATCCGTACTTCAGTCTTTTTAAAAAGAAAATCGGTGATACGGAGTACGGTATCGGCTGGGTACCTTTCGGTGGCTATGTCAAGATTGCAGGGATGATCGATGAGAGCATGGATAAGGAGCAGCTACTACAACCCCCACAGCCATGGGAGTTTAGGAGTAAGAAGGCGTGGCAGCGATTAATCATTATGGTTGGTGGTGTTACGGTCAACTTTATACTAGGATTCTTGATTTTTGCAGGACTATTATGGCATTACGGAGAGAGTTATCTGCCTACTGCCAAGGCATCATATGGTATATCTGTCGATAGTATTGGTACTGCGATAGGTCTGAGAGATGGAGATCAGGTATTGAAGATCGGCGATAAGGCTTTTGATCGTTTTATACCAGGTTTACTGCGTGAGGAGATCGTTATCAATGATATTAAAGAAGTGGTGGTACTGCGAGGTGACCGGCAACATACGATATCGATAGATCCCAAGTGGGCGGGCTTTCTCAGCTCACACGAAAACTCGGGCTGGTCCGTATTTAGCTCTCGGATACCAGCTATCATTGAGGAGGTAGGTGGCTCATCACCGGCTAAAACTGCCAACATCAGACCGGGCGATGAGATCGTAGCTGTCAATGGCAATGATGCCCACTTCGTCCATGTCGTACAGCGCAAAATCCAGCAGTCTAACTCTCCACTAACGGTTACGGTCAACCGCGGGGGACAACTGCTGACCAAGACAGTAGCACTCGACGAAGAATCGAAGCGAATCGGTGTCGTCTTTAGGAGTCCCGACCAGATATTTGAGTTCTCACGTGATAAGTACACACTAGCGCAGGCTATACCCGGTGGTGTTAACAAAGGCATTGACTTCCTCAGCAAGCAACTGTCCGCATTTGGGCAGATGTTTAAGGGTCGGATCAAGGTAACGGAGAGCCTCGGTAGTGTGATCAGCATTACCAAGCTATTTGACCCAGCCTGGAGTTGGGAGCGATTTTGGAGGATTACCGCCATGCTATCGATACTCCTAGGCTTTTTCAACTTGCTACCCATACCTGCCTTAGATGGAGGGTATATTATGTTCCTCTTTTACGAATTGATCAGCGGTCGTAAGCCCAGTGACAAGTTTATGGAGTATGCGACTTTGTTTGGCTTCATCATTATGGTGAGCCTCATGATATTCGCTTTAGGACTTGATATCAAAAGGCTCTTTTAGCATTATGGACTACTTTAAGATTTTGGGACTTAAGCCTCGCTTTGAGGTGGATGCGTCGGCACTAAAGAAGGCCTACTATCGGGCCAGTCGATCTACCCATCCCGACCATCATGGTGTAGACAACGATGATGTAATGCTACGGTCTAGTCAGGTCAATCTTGCCTACAAGATCTTGCGCAATAAGGATAGTCGGGTCCAGTATATCCTCGAGCAGGAGGGCTTGATTACGGAGGATAAGCAGCTCACAGTGCCACAGGATTTTCTGATGGAGATGATGGATGTCAACGAGGCCTTAATGGACCTGCAAATGGATCCTGATGCTGCGCTGCTAGAGAAGGTGAAGACGCAGATCACCGATATACAAGAGGAACTAAGCCAGTCGGCCCAGCCCGCAATGCTTGCCTATGATGCAGGCGACAAGTCGCAGCTAGATGCTGTGCTGAGCTACTACCTCCGCAGTAAGTACCTCAGCCGTATCGGACAAAAGTTGTCATAATCTGCAGGCGTGCAAACAATCGTTGCTTTGCCACCCTGCACTATTCTAAATTCAATACATTTGCGCTGCAATTTAGCGTATGCCGGTGTGGTGGAATTGGTAGACACGTTGGATTCAAAATCCAATGTCTTCGGACGTGGGGGTTCGAGTCCCCCCACCGGTACAAGCTAGAGGATCACCTGATTGATAGATTGGGTGATCCTCGCTTTTAGTTTTGACGTTCTGGTCTTCTATCTTCAGTGTTAAGATTGGTGTAACTTCCGACTATGCTCAAGATCAAATCTCGATATCCCTTTCTTCTCAGTCTAGTACTTTACTGTGTGAGCCTCTGCGGCCAGGGTGAGATGTATATGCAGTCGTCCATAGACTCTGTGGAGATAGGTGGTCCTGTAGATCTCACGTTTGAGTTGCGATTGCCTAGTGATGTAAAACTTGTAAGTGTAGGCCTATCCTCCTTCGATAGCACTCGCAACGAGTTGTACGGAGTAGGGGACATCTTTACGGACGAGTACCTCGATTGGGCAGTATTGCCGACTTCTGCAGTAAGTGTGGCCGATAAGGCATTTGATTTGTCAGAGATTAAGGTAGGTCGAGTCAACAATGAGCAGATCGTCAAGTGGACGGCGTCAATATCTGTCTACAGTACGGGCATCTTTAAGCTCGATCATCCTTTGGTCACAACAGTACCACAGATTAACTGGCAGCGGGCAGAGCCACCAGCCTTGGTAGTATTACCGCCTGTCTCGGCTAGTTCTACTATGACTATTGCGCCTATCAGAGATATCGTGGAGGAGTCGGCCACGTGGCAAGACTACTGGTACGTGATACTCATTGTCGGTGGTATTTTATTGGCCTTTTTGCTTTGGTATCTTTTAGCAAGAAAGTCTCAGCAATCTCAAACTGCAGAGGTAGAATACCTAGAGCCAGAGCAGCTACCTGCTCATGAGATCGCCCTAGCAGCGTTGCAGGATCTCGAACGTAAGCAGCTATGGCAGAAAGATAAGATCAAGGACTACCAGAGCGAACTGACAGACATCATGCGAGCTTACTTGTCTGCCCGCTATGATATACCGGCGCAGGAGCAGACGACCCGGGAGACGAAGCACTCGCTTAAGGCGCTAGACTTGCATCCTCGGCTCATAGATCAAGTCTTGCAAGTGCTACAAGTGGCAGACCTGGTTAAGTTCGCCAAGGCTCGACCTGACGTATCCATCCACCAGCAGTTCCTCGATGACGCCAGGCAGATCGTGATCGATACAGCGGAGAAATCAGAACCATCATGAGCCCTGTCTTGCTAGCATATGGACTAGAACAACCGTGGTGGCTACTACTATCAGGCCTCCCGCCGCTGCTGTACTACTACAGTAGACGTCGTAGGGATGGATCTCGTGCTGCCCTGCGTGTGGCAGATGCCAGCAAGATGCCTCAGCGCAAGTCCTGGAGGGTGCTAGTCGCTCAGGCGTTACCATTGGTTTTGCTGCTGAGCATGCTCGCTATTATCGTGGCGCTGGCTAGGCCGGTCGAGCACTTTACAGAGGAGAAGATCAAGGCAGAAGGCATCGATATTGTACTGGTGCAAGATGTATCTGGTAGTATGCTAGCCACAGACTTCGAGCCCAATAGACTCGAGGCTACCAAGGCCATGGCCATTGAGTTTGTGCAGCAGCGACCATACGACCGTATCGGATTGGTGGTTTTCGGTGGGGAGGCTTTCAGCCAGTCACCATTGACGCTAGATCATAATCTGCTGGTCCAGTATATCGACGAGCTAGAGTTCGGTATGATAAACGATGGTACCGCGATAGGTATGGGCCTAGCGACGGCGATCAATAGGATCAAGGACGTAACGTCTGACACCAAGGTCGTGATCCTCTTGACAGATGGTGTGAGCAAACTAGGATATATCGACCCATCTACGGCCGCAGATATCGCCAAGCAGCAAGGCGTCAAAGTATATACCATCGGCGTGGGATCAGAGGGGTATGCAATGATGCCGTATCGCCAAAACCAAGACGGCACCTACCTATATCGAAAAGAAGCGGTCAAGATCGACGAGGTGCTACTTAAGCAGATTGCTGATGTGACGGGCGGCCAGTACTTCAGAGCAAAGGATATGTCTAGTCTCGAGCAGGTCTACTCGGTGATAGATCAGCTAGAGAAGACAGAGATCGAGGTAAGTACATTCGCTCGTCAGCGGGAGCTCTTTCGTTATCCTTTGGGGTTGGGGCTCATCCTCTTGCTCAGTTTTATCGGCCTGCGATCTACAGTGGCCAATACAGACCTCTACCTGTAGTAGGGTAACTCCCTAATCTTAAAGACCACAGTAACAATCGCATAAAGCACATCGCCAACAATGCTGTTTGCTGCCTGTTTTGATATGTATGAAGCGTAAGCACAAACGTGATCTCCCTTCCAAGACCTGCATCGTCTGTCAGAGACCATTCTCCTGGCGTAAGAAGTGGGAGCTGGTCTGGGACGAGGTGAAATACTGCAGCGAGCGGTGCAGGAGACAGAGCAAGCCAAAGCCATAGCTCAGGGACGACTAGATCTTGGTGATTTACTAGCTCGAAGAGTGAAAAAGTAACTGCACCAAGCGTAACGATCCCGCATTAATATGGATTCAGAATTATTTGGCGATCGATCTTTTCGCCATGCCTGCTCAGGGACAGTCTGTACTTCTTACCCGGACGTCGGCGCAACTTGCGGGTTATTTGCGAAAGCGTCAGGTGTTTCGTTTTTCTACGGCCTAGTTTGAGCACTACATCACCACGTAGGATGTCCGCCTTGTCCGCAGGGCTATCGGGTATTACGCTTTCTACGATGTACTTGTTGAGTTTGGCGCCGTAGGCTACGAGGTAGAGTCCGGCGAGATCTTGCTGCAGGCGGGTCAGGACTTTTTTCCTTGGTTTGAGCCATACCTGTTCTTGTACGTAGTCTATCGCGACATCAAAATTTTGTAGCGCCTCCGCTCCTATGATGCCATCTCTTTTTAGCTCGAGTAGGTCATAAATGGAGGTGTCGACGGTGTGATAGCGGGTTGCCACTTGAGCGATGGTCGTCTCGCCTATTCGTATCGAGTCGATGCGTTTAATATACCCGTTCATCTTGCCCAACACAGACGAGCCGATGACGCCTTGCTGTGCTAGCGTATCGCTCAGTAGACTTGCGGAGTCTTGGTGGAGGAGTATGAGCGGATAAGGACTCCCCGTGTCGACTAAGAGTAGTAGACTGTCTGTTCGGTTGTCTTGAGATACAGGGATCTTGATATATGGTTTTTGCCGGACGATTGAGGTCGATATGGCCTCATAGCCTCTAGCTGCAGGGTCGTAAGCAGACGACTTATAGAGGTGCACGCGACGCTTGTGGTAGTCGATACGTACAGTGGAGTAACGCATCATATCTCCACCTATGAGACCTAGTATGGTGGTGCCCGTCATGAGGTCTAGTTCATAATTGCTTTTGTCCACGACTACGAGATCAGTAGTTGATGTCTCTGCCCCTGCCATTTCAAATATGACATCGCGGCAGATGTCTGCGTACTCAAAGGATGTGAGGTCAGCGCCATACAGTTTGATCTTTTGAGGACAGTCGTACCCCAGTAGGTCTACGATCGTCTTGCTAAACAGTAAGGTGTGCTCTGCCCCGGTATCAAATACAAATGGTAGTTCGAATAAACCATTGATCCTGACCTTCACGACGATGTGGCCATTCTTTAGTTCGAAAGGTAGTACGATATGGTCCTTATCTCCGAAGTGTTGTAGTAGGTTGTTTTGCGATTGCATAGGTATGCCTAGACAGCTCATAAGAGTACATAGAAGTACTAGCTTTATGATACATTGGCGAATTACCTGTGGAAACATGCCCTTAAGTTAGTCCCCGTGGGGTTATAGTGTCTAGTTTTTGACATAAAGGCGACTACTAAAAAAGCAAAGTCCTTATATTTGAGTAGTATTTCTACTCAATATATGATAGAGACTCTCATATCATCGCGAACACGTGTCAAGTTGCTGCTGAAGTTTTTTCTCAACAGTAGCACTAAGGCGTATCTGCGTGGCTTAGAGTCTGAGTTTAGTGAGTCGTCCAATGCTATACGACTAGAGCTCAATCGACTAGAGGGGGCGGGTATGCTCACCTCAGAGCTAAGTGGTAATAAGAAGGTTTTTACGGCCAATACGAGTCACCCGCTTTTCAGCGAAGTCCATAGCATACTCCTTAAATACGTCGGTCTAGATCAGATCATCGAAAAGGTGATTATCAGGCTCGGTGACGTGGATAAGGTGTTCGTGTCGGGCTCTTTTGCGAGAGGGCAGGACAGTCAGATTATCGATCTTATTTTCGTGGGTAATGTCAAAAAGGCCTACCTCATCGAGCTTATCGACAAGGTCGAGGACCTGATCGATCGCAAGATTAGATATGTGGTATACAACAGTGCAGAAGAGAGCTCTATAGATTGGGCTACTTTTGATACTAAACCATTACTATTGTGGACAGATGGGGACTAAGGGAAATGACATAGCGGCGGTAACGAATCATCTAGACGATCATCAGCCTAGATGGTTTGCAGTATACACTAAGTATAAGGCGGAGAAGCTAGTCGTAGACCACCTCACCGCAAAGCGCATAGAGGCCTACGTACCCCTACTTACGACTACCAAGCGGTACACTCGTAAAGTTAAAACATACAGCAAGCCGTTACTCAATTGCTATATCTTCGTCAAGATAGCAGCACCCGAGTATACTCGAGTTTTAGAAACGCAGTATGTCCTTGGTTTTGTGAAAGTGAGAAAGCACCTGGTATCGATTCCAGATGATGAAATCCAGCTGCTGAGGCGTATTGTGGGAGAGGTCGAGCAAGTACAATCTGGACCGATGTCTATGCAGGCAGGGCAGGAGGTAGAGATAGTGGCTGGAAACTTAACGGGTATCAGGGGTGTGCTCTTGACCCAAAAGTCAAAGCAAGTCTTCGTAGTGAGGCTTGACTATATAGGTGTCCAATTAGAGATGGAGGTAGATAAAAAGCTTCTGTCTCCTGTAGGCCACCGCCTGCCTGTGTAATGCAGGCAGTCATTTTATTGCTCTTTTCGGGGGTGAGTTGTTGCGACTCATTGTCGGCGAAGCCATGTCAACGTGGCAACTAATAAACCTAATATTTAAATAGATGAAAATTGCAGTTGTTGGTACCGGCTATGTCGGACTAGTCTCAGGCACTTGTTTTGCAGAGACAGGTAACGACGTAGTATGTGTGGATATCGATGCTAGCAAGGTAGAGCGGATGCGCAATGGCGAGGTGCCGATATATGAGCCTGGCCTAGAAGTCCTCTTTGAGCGAAATACTAAGCAAGGTCGCCTACACTTCACTACTGATCTCGCAGAGGGAGTCAAGGATGCCGAGATCGTATTCTTAGCACTACCTACACCACCTGGAGCGGATGGTGCTGCGGATCTATCGTTTGTGCTTAAGGTGGCGGCTGACCTTAGTAAGATCATCACCGACTACAAAGTCATCGTAGATAAGAGCACCGTCCCAGTGGGTACAGCAGAGCAGGTGCATGGTGCCCTTGCAGAGCACTTAGATGAGAACCTCTTCGATGTCGTGAGTAATCCAGAGTTTTTGCGCGAGGGTGTAGCTGTTGATGATTTTATGAAGCCGGATCGAGTAGTGATAGGTGCGGAGAGTGATCGAGCTCGCAAGCTCATGGGTCAGCTCTATGCTCCATTTGTACGACAAGGTAATCCTGTCTACTACATGGACTTACGGTCTGCGGAGATGACCAAGTACGCTGCTAATAGTTACCTCGCAACTCGCATATCTTTCATGAATGAGATAGCCAATCTCTGTGACAAGCTGGGTGCTAATGTAGACATGGTGCGACAGGGCATGGGTAGCGATACTCGTATAGGTAAGCGATTCCTGTTCCCAGGAGTAGGCTATGGTGGCTCTTGCTTCCCTAAAGATGTACAGGCCTTGGCTCGTGCAGCGGATAGCACATCTTATGATTTTAAGATACTCAATGCCGTGATGGATGTCAATGCTCGACAGAAGAAGGTGTTGTCAGAAAAGATATTGGCTTACTTCGGTGGAGACCTTACTGGTAAGACAATAGGTGTATGGGGACTCGCCTTTAAGCCCAATACCGATGATATACGCGAGGCGCCAGCCTTGTCGATTATAGATGATCTACTCGCAGCAGGAGCTCAGATCAAAGCATTTGATCCAGAAGCAACGGAGAACGTCAAGGCCATTTATGGCGATCGTATTTCATTCTGTGATGCCGGTTATGATGCCATTGACGGCGCCGATGCCCTAGCTGTGGTTACAGAGTGGCAGGTATTCCGTACGCCAGACTTTGATAAGGTTAAGGCTCTCCTTAATGCACCAGTTATCTTCGATGGACGTAATGTCTATGATCCTGTGCAGCTGGAGGAGTTGGGTTTTCACTATGAGAGCATAGGCAGACCTAAATAGTATCTCCAGTACCATCAAGAAAGAATACACTAATAATAAATCAGGTACCCTGATGAATAAAATTCAAATGGTCGATGTGCAGAAGCAGTATCAGCACATCAAAGCTGAAGTAGACCAAGCCGTACAGTCGGTGATAGACAGTGCAGCTTTTATTAATGGCCCAGCTGTTAAGCAATTTAAAGCTAGCCTCGAGTCCTACCTAGATGTCAGCACCGTCATACCGGTCGCTAATGGCACCGATGCCTTGCAGATAGCCCTGATGGCACTTGGTCTCAAGCCTGGAGATAAGGTGATGGTGCCTGCGTTTACCTATGTGGCGACAGCGGAGGTGATTGCTCTCTTAGGCCTACAGCCTGTGATGGTTGATGTTGATCCGCACACCTTTAACCTTACAGCTGAGATCGTAGAGGCAGCTATGGCGGACGATATCAAGTGTATCGTGCCCGTACACCTCTACGGCCAGTGTGCTGAGATGGAGGCGATACAGAAGATTGCTGATAAATATGGCGTGCCTACAGTAGAAGACGATGCACAGGCGATCGGAGCAGACTATATATTCGCCGATGGAAGCAGACGCAAGTCAGGGACCATCGGTACGATCGGTTGTACCTCGTTTTACCCCAGTAAGAATCTAGGCGCCTATGGAGACGGTGGTGCTATGTTCTGTAACGATCCTGCCCTCGGCGAACAGATACGGATGGTCGCTAATCATGGACAGAGCAAGCGATACTACCACGATGTTATCGGTTGCAATAGCAGACTCGACTCTATACAGGCCGCCATATTGGATATCAAGCTTAAGCACCTAGACGACTACTGCGATAGACGTAGAGCCGTTGCGGATGCGTATGATACTGCCTTTGCGGAAACCGGAGCCCTGATCACTCCAGTGCGAGCAGACTATTCGACCCATGTCTTTCACCAGTACACCCTTAAGGTGACGGATGGTCGTCGAGATGAGCTCAAGGCCTACCTACAGGAGCATGGAGTGCCGAGTATGATCTACTATCCTGTACCACTGTATAAGCAGGAGGCCTTCAAGCAGTATGTCGATGCTGACTTTGAGTTAGCACATACGGAGGAGCTTTGCCAGCAGGTAATCAGCCTACCCATCCATACAGAGATGCAGGATGATCAACTAGCCTACATTATCAAAACCGTTAAATTGTTTTACGCCTAGTGAAAAAAGTAATTGCCATCATCGGGGCAAGACCTCAGTTTATCAAGCACTTTCCCTTGGAGATGGCCTGTCGCGATAAGATAGACCTCGTAACCGTGCATACCGGTCAGCACTACGATGCCAATATGAGTGCCGTTTTCTTTGATGAACTCGGTATGTCTCAACCAGACTATATGTTGGAGATAGGCAGTGGTGCCCACGGGGCACAGACGGGCAAGATGATGATCAGTATCGAGGAGGTCTGCCAGAAAGAGGCACCCGACTATATGCTAGTCTATGGCGACACCAACAGTACCATCGCAGGAGCACTAGTAGCGGCTAAGATGCATATCCCTGTCATCCACGTTGAGGCGGGCTTACGCAGCTATAATCGTAAGATGCCAGAAGAAGTCAATCGAGTATTGACGGATCACATCAGTGACTTACTCTTACTTACGAGCGACGTGGCTTTACAGAACCTTAAGCGTGAGGGGATAGAAGACAACGTCCATATCGTAGGGGACATCATGAAGGACTTGGTGCTTTACTGTACAGCGCGAGATCTAGCTGTGACGCCAGATTATGGTGAGCCGTTTAATTATGCGACAATTCACCGCCCATACAATACCGACGATCAAGGTCGTCTTACCTACGTTCTAGATCACCTCAATACGCAACGTCATAGGACAGTATTTGCCATTCATCCTCGGACGAGACATGCGATGAAGCGATTTGGTATGGCAGAGACTGACTATCCTCAGATTACCTTTATCGATCCGCAGGGTTACCTCAGTAATTTAGGCTATCTCGCTGCCGCTGCGGCCCTTATCACGGACAGTGGTGGTATGCAGAAAGAGGCTTACTGGACCAAGACGCCATGCGTAACGATACGGTCGGAGACGGAGTGGGTCGAGACTTTAGAAGGGGGGTGCAATGCGCTAGTCTTCGATGACTTGACAGAGATAAAGACGGTGCTAGATAAGCAAGGCTTAGTGTGGGATGATGACTTATATGGCGATGGCAAAGCAGGGGAGGCTATCGTGGAATTGTTGTTGAGGCATTCTTGACACAAATTAGCACGAATAGCACGAATTAGGTGAGTAGTCTATTGTACAAAGATTTAAGCTATCAGGTTGTTGGATGTTGTATGCAAGTTCATTCGACTCTTGGTACAGGCTTTACGGAGTATGTTTATCAAGATGCGCTAGAAGTAGAGTTGGCACTACAAAAGATCCCTTTTAGCAGAGAAGTGCCTTTCGTCGTGGTGTACAAGAATCAAAAATTAAAACATCATTACATTGCGGATTTTGTAGTGGGTGATAAGATAATTATCGAGTTAAAAGCAGTTAGAGAATTTAGTGATAACCATAAAAAGCAAGTACTGAATTATCTAGCTATATCTGGTTTTCGCTTAGGGCTCCTAGTAAATTTTGGATCATCCACACTAACCACTAAGCGAGTAGTACTGTGAGGTGCACAGGCCAAAAAGGATTCGTGCAATTCGTGAAAATTAGTGTCTAAAAAAATGCATTCGAAACTCGAAATTCGTAAATCGACCATCCTAATAACCGGCGGTGCGGGGTTCACCCCACCGCAAATGAGCTCAAGGTGCTAAGCGATTT
>CAYMFD010000023.1:5394-18381 GCA_964389475.1 uncultured Saprospiraceae bacterium | reverse complement strand
TAACATAGATGGATGACTAAAAAAAATATACTTGTTACCGGCGGTGCGGGGTTCATAGGCTCACACGTAGTACGGCGGCTAGTCACGAAGTATCCAGACTATACTATTGTAAATCTCGATAAGCTTACCTACGCTGGTAACCTCGAGAACCTGGCAGACGTAGATAAGGCGGAGAATTATCATTTCGAGAAGGTAGATATCTGCGATGAGGCGGAGGTGCAGCGAGTTTTTGAGCAGTATGGTGTCACCCACGTTGTCCATCTAGCGGCAGAGAGTCATGTAGACAGGTCGATTAGTGATCCGCTAGTTTTTGTCAAGACCAATCTTATCGGTACGGCCAACCTCCTCAATGCTGCGAAGACCTACTGGGCAGGCAACTATGAGGGTAAGCTATTCTACCACGTATCGACGGATGAGGTCTATGGCAGCCTAGAGATGGGGACGGAAATGTTTACCGAGGAGACGGCTTATGACCCACGGAGTCCTTACAGCGCAAGTAAGGCAGGGTCCGACCACTTGGTAAGAGCATGGTGGCACACCTACCATATGCCGATCGTGATCAGTAATTGTAGCAATAACTATGGGCCCAATCAGTTTCCGGAGAAGTTGATACCGCTCTTTATTAATAATATAAAGCATGGTAAGCCCCTACCTGTCTATGGAAAGGGAGAGAACGTCAGAGACTGGCTCCATGTAGCGGATCACGCAAGAGCGATAGATGACATCTTGCACAAGGGTAAGCACGGCGAGACCTACAATATCGGCGGACACAATGAATGGCAAAATATCAAGCTCATCCAACTGATGTGTGATCTAGCCGATAAAAAGCTGGGTAGGCAAGTTGGCGAAAGCCGAGAACTGATCACCTATGTGACGGATCGAGCAGGGCACGACTTAAGGTATGCTATAGATGCCAGCAAGGTTGACAATGACTTAGGTTGGACACCAGACTATACGTTTGAGCAGGGGTTAAGTGAGACGATCGACTGGTACCTAGCAAATGACGAATGGCTCGACCATGTGACCAGTGGGGCCTATCAAGAGTATTACGATAAGATGTACAAGAGTGTCTAGAGTAGATCTCATCAATCAGGTGGTTTCACTTTTAAGATCTACGGTTAATCCATCAAAAATACTCCTACACGGTAGCTATGCTTCTATGAAAGCAAAAGAAGGTAGTGACATCGATATAGCGTATGAGGTAGAGAGTGAAGATTATGAGGACCGCTTAGCCTTGGAGGCAGCGCTTCAAGAGATAGAAACACTGACCAAGATAGATGTCGTCAATATCTCTACAGCTGATAAAGTCTTTGTGGACAGGGTCTTATCATATGGTAAGATTATCTACACTGCTGACGAGCTAGAGCTTGTACAGCAGGCTATTGAAACCTACCGCCGAGCTTTCTACACGTTCGAAAGAGTAGTGCAGAAGGAGGAGCAGTTTAAGGAAGACGGATACTACGAGTACTTTCTAGATGTACTGATCAAGCGGTTTGAGTTTACTTATGAGATGTCTTGGAAGAGTATCAAGCGTCTACTAGCCTTTGAGGGTGTAAAAGCAAAAACGCCAAGATCAGTCTTTGTAGAGGCCTTTGCTATCGGTCTCATCAAGGATCAAGATAGTTGGGTAGAGCTAATGAAAACAAGAAATACGACGGCACATATTTATGACCAGTGGCAGGTAGAGCTCGTAAAGTCTGAGGTGATTCAGACCGTCGCATTGCACAAGTCATTATTAGAGGCTATTGATCGGCGAATAGATAAATACTCACATGACTGAAACCACATACTTCGCCCATGAGACGGCTGTAATTGACGATGGCTGCGAGATCGGTGCAGGCACTAAGATCTGGCACTTTAGCCATGTAATGCCAGGATGCAAGCTCGGTGAAAAGTGCAATATAGGCCAGAATGTAGTCGTATCGCCTGATGTGATCCTGGGCCGTAATGTCAAAGTACAAAACAACGTATCCATCTATACAGGCGTAATCTGTGAAGACGATGTGTTTCTCGGACCCTCTATGGTGTTTACTAATGTGATCAACCCTAGATCAGCGGTCAATCGACGAGGCCTCTACAGTGTCACGCATGTACGGCAAGGAGCCTCTATCGGAGCCAATGCAACGATTATATGTGGCAATGAAATCGGCAAATATGCCTTAATTGGTGCTGGAGCAGTAATCACCAAGCCTGTGCCTGCCTATGCGCTGATCGTCGGCAATCCTGGTCGTCAGATCGGATGGGTCGGTGAGTATGGGCATCGCCTCAACTTTGATGAGGCGGGCAAGGCCACTTGTGAGGAGAGTGGTCAGCAGTATGAGATCAAGGATCGCATGGTAAATAGAGTCGCATAGATTGACGAAAGTACTTCTGATCACCTATTACTGGCCACCAGCAGGCGGCGGTGGTGTCCATCGTTGGCTCAAGATGAGTAAATACCTAGTAAAGATGGGTATCGATCTGACTGTTTATACGCCGAGTAATCCTGAGTATCCTGTGATCGATGAGTCGACCATAGATGATGTGCACAGCGATATCACGGTGTGGAAGCACCCTATCACTGAGCCATATGCCTGGTACAAGCGATTTACAGGTAAGCAGCAAGACCAGAAGATCTATAGTGGATTTATAAATGACAAACCGTCGCTCACGCAGCGTCTCAGCGTATGGGTGAGAGGTAACTTTTTTATCCCTGATGCGAGGATGATGTGGATCAAGCCAAGTGTAAAGTATCTGGCTAAGAGGTTACAAGAGGAAGACTTTGACTGCATTATAAGTACTGGTCCACCTCACAGCATGCATATGATTGCTTTGGGCCTTAAAAAGCGTTTTCCCAGTCTAAAGTGGGTTGCTGACTTTAGAGATCCTTGGACAGGCATAGACTTCTATGATCAGTTGCAGCTGTCTGCTAGTGCAGACCACAAGCATCGCAAGTTAGAGAGAGAGGTCTTGACCGCTGCAGATGAGGTGGTAACGGTGAGTGAGCAGATAGCAATAGACTTGTCTCAGTTAGCAGGTAATCGTGATGTAGAAGTCGTGACCAATGGCTATGACCCTGCTGATTTTAGCAACGAAGTGAAAGTCAGCGAGAAGCCAGAAATCGTTTACCTAGGCTCTATGAATGCGGATCGTAATCCGGGGGTATTGTGGAAGGCAATGAGAGAGATGTTGGATCGTGGGATAGAGCCCATGTTAGTACGTCTCATAGGTCAGATAGATGGTAAGGTGTTGGCGGATATCGAGGCTCTTGGTCTAGGAGACTACGTTTCGATTGAGGACTTCGTACCTCATGATGAGGCGGTGAAGATCATGCAATCAGCGCCGGCACTCCTTTTAGTCGTAAATAATACACCCGGTGCAGAGGGTATCCTTACCGGCAAGTTTTTCGAGTATGTGGGTAGTCGCAGGCCTATATTATGTGTAGGTCCACAGCAAGGCGCATTACGTCAGGTGATGAGTGACCAAGATAGTTATCACTACGTATCGTATGAAGATGCGGCAGCATGCGTTAAAGTACTACAGACTTTATCTCAAGGATATCGCAATAGCACTATCGGCCATCATCTAGGCTTACATTTTAGTAGGAAATTTCTAGCAGAAAGATACTTGCATATTGTCAATCGCAAGGTAGCTTAGGTGTCGAGCAAAACCATTTTTATCACAGGGACTGGCCGGTCGGGTAGTAACGTAGTGAAGAACATTTGGTCCTTACACGATCAGGTAGCCACCTTGCCGTTCGAACATAGATTTACCGTTGACCCAGAGGGAATACTACCTTTTTATGCGGATGCTTCTACCTGGTCACCCTACATTGCTGACTACAGGTCTAAGCAATTACTTGGATTTCTCAGACGGCTTGCCGCAAAGGTTGAACCTCAAGGCACAGTAGGGGTAAAGCAGCCTTATGCGGATTGGGAGTTGGAAAAGTGGATTCCTGGATACACAACATTCGTAGAAAGGCTAGAGACCTCGATGCAGAGCTTTACTTACAACGCAGCCTATCCGGGGTCGTTTAGGACTAGCGATCATAACGAAATGGCCTACTATCCAGCGGATAGAACTCGTATCTCAACTGCATTGACAAGATTTTTAGATGATTGTCATCAATCCATTTGTGATATCCAAGGCGCATCGGTTTTTCTGGAGGATAATACATGGACAAGTTTGTTTTTGTCACCGTTGATAGAGCTTTTGCCCACGGCTAAAGTCATAGTAATGCTTCGCGACCCTAGAGATGTCGTGGCGTCTATGATGAGACAGAGATGGACCCCGTCCAGTCTTGAAGATATAGTCACCTACTATCAGGATCTCGTCGATGTTTACCTCAAACAGAAATCGCTGATAAATGCGGAGTCAATTTTAGAAATTAAACTTGAGAATTTGATTTCTGCGTCAGTTGACACGATTGAAACAATGGGCAGATTTATGGGCCTCGAAGCCTCAGAACAAATGCTCGATTTTGACTTGAGTGCAGGACATGTTGGTCGCTACAAGCAGGAGTTTGATGCAACTACTACTCAAGTGGTTAATGATCGACTATCTGAGTACATTATTAAATTTGGTTACTCGTAATGCGCTTACCTTTTTCTAAAGTGCTACTGCTAGCTCCTCACACAGATGATGTGGAGTTTGGTTGTGGTGGAGTGGTCAGTAGACTTGTTCGTCAAGGATGTGATTTGAGGTATGTGGCATTTAGCGATTGCAAAGAGTCTATACCCGATGGCATACCCCAGGATACACTGTCCAAGGAGATGTTGATCGCCACGGATCGACTAGGGCTTACAGATGTGCAACTGCTGGATTACAGCGTCAGGCATTTTCCCAGCCGAAGGCAAGATATTCTCGAGCACCTGGTGAGAGTTAATCGGGATTTTTCACCTGATTTGGTTTTAACGCCAACTACGACTGACATACATCAAGATCACGCTACGGTAACTTGTGAAGCACTCCGTGCCTTCAAAAAGGTATCAATACTTGGCTACGAGCTACCATGGAACAATCTCACATTACCATCTCAGGTGTTACTTACATTCGATGCTACAGACTTGGAAGCTAAAATCCATGCTGTAGAAGCATACAGATCACAGAGTTTTAGATATTACGCCAGTGCGGAGTATATCAAGTCCTTAGCCCTAACCAGAGGAGCAAGAGTGGGTGCTAGATATGCAGAAGCATTTGAGCCAATAAGAATAGTACTATGAAAAAGAACTTTGCTTTAATAGGGGCTGCAGGATACATTGCTCCTAGGCACATGAAAGCCATTAAGGATACGGGCAATGATTTGGTCGCGGCAGTCGATAACAATGATAGTGTTGGTATTATAGATAGCTACTTTCCACAGGCAGCTTTCTTTACTGAGTTTGAGCGATTTGATCGTCATCTCGAAAAGCTAAAGCGCAATGGTACAGCCTTGGATTATGTAAGCATATGCTCTCCTAATTATCTGCATGATGCGCATATGCGATTTGGTATGCGCTATGGTGCAGATGTGATTTGTGAGAAGCCAATAGTACTCAATCCATGGAATATCGAAGCTCTCCAAGAGATTGAAAAAGAAACGGGCAGACGAGTGCATACAATCCTGCAATTACGGTTGCATGAGAGCATCATTGCCCTTAAAAAGAAAGTGGATGCAGCACCGCCAGACAAGGTGTTTGACTTCGATTTGACCTATCAGACGTCACGTGGTAGTTGGTACTATACCAGCTGGAAAGGCAACAGTGAAAAGTCGGGTGGTATTGCCACTAATATTGGTGTTCATTTCTTTGATATGTTGGGTTGGATTTTTGGGGATGTAAAGCAGAATGTAGTTCACTTGCATACACATGATCGAGCAGCAGGATATTTAGAATTTGATCGGGCAAGAGTACGATGGTTTTTGAGTATCAACTACGACACTATCCCGCAGGAGGTGCGAGATCGTGGACTGCGGACCTATCGCTCACTTACGATCGACGACGAGGAAATTGAGTTTAGTGGAGGCTTTACGGAGTTGCATACCACGAGTTACAAGGATATCTTATCGGGTGGAGGATTTGCGCTAGAAGAGACTAAAAAGGCAATTCAAACGGTATTTGACATACGACATGCAACACCTGTGGGACTCAATGGCGACTACCACCCTTTCTGCAAGCTGCCTGTGGTTAAGCACCCTTTCAAGCAATAGTAATAGGAAGGTGAAGATTCTCATTGTTTCTTTTACTGATTTAGATCGTGATCCACGAGTGATTAGGCAGCTGGCGGCATTAGAAGAGATAGCCAGTGTCGATACTGTCAGCATAGGTAAACCTTTAAACACAAAGGGAACTCACTTCGAAGTTGATGAGAGAAATGGCCGCCTGATCGATCGTCTTGTGTTTATAATCCTATTGGCGCTTAGACTAGATGTTAAGTATTTACGCTACCGATTTCAATACACTTACCTGATTGATAAACTACGAGGGAATCAGTATGACGTGATAATAGCAAACGAACCAACTGCTATCGATTTAGCGCAGCAATTGACTTCTAAATCTAGAATAATTTTCGATGCACATGAGCTTTACACGGTTTGTAGACAAGAGAGTATAAAACATCGATATTTTTTACATCCTGCGACGGTCAGGCTACTTGAGCAATCCATTCAGGGTGCTGGATACTTTATTTCTGTTTCAAAGGGTCTGTTAGAGGTTTATCGACAGATGGGGGTAGCCAAAGATCGGTCTCTTGTTGTGAATAACGCTAGCAAATACCACGATAGAGTGCCAGGACAGGTCAGTGAGGTTATAAAAGTCGTCTATCACGGAAACTGTGCACCAAGAAAAAATATCGAGGCACTAATTGAAGGTGTGGGAGGCTTGCAAGGCTTTGAGTTGCACCTTCTATTGCTGAAGAACAGCCCTACCAGGCTAGCACACTTCAAGACCTTACAACAGCTAGCTAGACCATTCCGAAACGTTTTTTTTCACGACGCAGTACCATTTGATCAGATAGTGTCGACAATTGCTAGCTATGATTTGGGAGTCTATTTACTTCCGGCCACTAATATGCACAACCAAATTGCTTTGCCAAACAAGGTGTTTGAGTACATACAGGCTAGATTGGGTGTGATCGTTGGGCCAGCTGATGAGATGAAGAGACTTGTTGATTCTACTGGGGTAGGACGGGTATTAGAAGGTTGGGAGTCAAGTGATCTTAGAGAATGCCTCGGTAGTCTAGACAGGCAAGATGTGTATGAATTTAAGCAGTTGTCAGATAAGTCGGCTCCTACGTACTCTGCCGAACATGGTATGGAAACACTACTTCGATTGGTCCAAAGCATAGCTTAATTCAATGCAGATAATGCAGAAAATATCTTTCTAAATGGAGCCGTAAAATGATACAACAGAATAAAGACGTCTATCGCAAACCATCCAAAACGCGGCAACTACGCTTTAAAAAGTCCCTGTCGTTCGTGGAGAAGCATCTTGATGAGGGTAGCCATATCCTTGATTTAGGAATAGATAATAAACTTGCTCAGCAGATTAGGAGCCGTGGATACATTGTTGATAATACTAAGTTTGGAGTAGACCTAGATGATGACTATGATGTTGTCGAAGGTACCTACGACTGTATCACATCGTTTGAGATTTTTGAGCATATGGTTTCTCCATACCCGCTGCTAAAGTCTATTGCTGCACCAAGATTAATTACATCCGTTCCCTTGAGTCTTTGGTTTGCTACAGCTTATTGGAATGAGAAAGAAGAATGGGATAGGCACTATCATGAGTTCGAACCTAGACAGTTTGATATGCTACTCAACAAAGCTGGTTGGAAAATTAAAGATTCGATCAAGTGGAAAGCGTATGACAATTCAATAGGATTTAGGCCATTGTTGAGGCGTCTAGTAGACCGTTATTATCTCGTCTACTGCGAAAGATCTTAGCGCCTTGTCTTTACTCCTTAGACAGACATCAAAGACCCTTTTTGTGAAGTTACTGGCAACCATGATCGGTATGGTTAGTATGCTATTTGTGTACCCTTTAGACCACGAAACGTATGGTACTGCACAGTTTTTCATAGGATGTATTTTACTACTTCTCCCATTTGCTAGTCTTGGGCTTCCTCAAGTGATTATTAAATTCTTTGCAGAATTTGATAGTGTCGGTGATGGCAGGAAGCTCCTACCAACGCTTTTAGTTTGTGGTTTAGTAATTTCTTTCTGCTTTGCAGTACTTTTCTACCTGTGTAGAGGATTCGCTTATGCTAGTCTCGAGTCTGCAGGTTTTGATATTATTCTACTTCAGTCCAATATGCCATGGATCTTAGCTAGTGTAGGTGCGGTATTAATATTTTACATAATAAATAGCTTCTTGACCAATTATGGAAAAGTTGCGATACCAGTTGCCATTCAAGACTTGGGATTTAAGTTGTTCTTGCCTGCACTAGTACTACTGAGTGCATACGGTACACTTGCACCGACGAGGATTGCTCCTCTTATTTTTTGCTACTACACTGTTAGTATCATTGTTGTTCTGGCTTACGGAGCTTACTACGGCCTCATTACTTACAAGCTTGATCTTACTTTCTTTAAGGAAGCAGTAAATCGAAAGACTGTTTTGACATACGGCTTATTCATAGCACTTACCTCATTAGGGAGTATGATGGCATTTCGCTTGGATAGTTTTATGATTACCACATTGCTAGATGCCGAGCAAAATGGCCTCTACTTTAATATTCTGGTAATGGCGTCTGTGATTGACATGCCTAACAAGTCAATCGGCAAAGTGGCAGGTCCTATTATTGCCAAAAACTGGTCACTAGGCAATACAAATGAGATATCTAAGATGTACACCAAGTCCTCTATACTCAACCAGATTGTTGGGAGTTTGATTTTTATTGGAGTGCTAGTTAATTTAGAGCATCTTTTTGATGTAAGTAGTAACCCTGAAGCTTTTACAGGTGGTGTTCTCTTGTTTGTTGTGATTGGAATAGCCAAGCTACTAGACGGTATTGCTGGCGTTAATAGTCAAGTATTGTCTTATTCGGAGGCTTATAAATACAACCTTTACTTTATGTTGTTTTTAGCGGCATTGAGTATCTCTACTAACTATATACTAATACCAGAGTATGGAGTCTTAGGTGCAGCAATAGCTACATGCGTATCACTTACAGCATTTAACCTATTGAAATTAATGTTTTTATATACCAGATATCGACTCCAACCACTGAGTACAGCAAACCTTGTCATTGCAGTCGTTACGGTCGTAGTTGCGTCTTGTGTTTGGTGGATACCAGCCTTTAGGAATGATCTTTTGAGCATTATAGTAAAAAGTACAATAGTTCTGGTGTTGTTCTTGCCGCTGATATACTGGACTAGAGTGTCGCAAGACTTTAACGATATAATGTCAAAACAAGTCTTGGCAAGATGGAAAGCGAAGTCATGATAAATGCTAATAGTAATTGGTATGCCAGGCAAGATGTAATGTCTGAATCAAACAAATAACAATAGAGAAACAAGCATAGAAATGAATATTAATCCAAAAATAGGAGTCATAGGTCTTGGCTATGTAGGGCTACCACTTGCAGTGGAGTTTGGTAAAAAGTTCATGACCGTCGGCTTTGACATTAATCAAGCTAGAGTAGACGAGCTCAATGGGGGTACCGATAGCACACTCGAGGTAGCTGATGACGAACTCAAGGCTGTGATAGCGAGTACGCAAGATTTTGACCAAGATGGACTGTTGGTGACTACAGATCCCGCGCATCTTGAGTATTGCAATTTTTACGTGATCACCGTACCTACACCTACAGATAGCAATCATCGCCCTGTGCTGACACCACTTATTAAGGCAAGCGAGACCGTTGGCAAGGTCCTCAAGAAGGGCGACTACGTCGTCTACGAATCGACGGTATATCCAGGGGCTACTGAGGAGGATTGCATACCTGTATTAGAAAAGCACAGTGGCTTAAAATTCAATGAGGACTTTTATGTCGGCTACAGTCCTGAGCGGATTAATCCAGGTGATAAGAAACATACCGTGACGAAGATACTCAAGGTCACGTCTGGCTCAACTCCGGAGGCGGCAGAGTATATAGATCAGGTGTACAAGTCTGTCATAGTAGCTGGTACCTTCAAGGCTAGTTCACTTAAGGTGGCGGAGGCGGCCAAGGTGATCGAGAATAGCCAGCGGGATATTAACATCGCCTTCGTTAATGAGCTAAGCAAGATTTTCAATCGTCTCGGTATAGATACACTTGAGGTACTCGAAGCGGCAGGTACCAAGTGGAACTTCCTGCCATTTAGGCCTGGGCTAGTAGGTGGTCACTGCATAGGCGTAGACCCATACTACCTAGCTCAGAAAGCGCAAGAGGCGGGCTACCATCCTGAGATAATACTAGCTGGTCGCCGCCTCAATGATGGTATGGGGCAGTACGTTGCTAGTGAGGTGGTCAAGTTGCTGATAGAAAAGGACATAAAGGTCAAAGGGTCGAGGGTTTTGATGCTTGGCATCACTTTTAAGGAGAACTGTCCTGACATTCGTAACACCAAGGCCATCGATGTCTATAAGGAACTAGAGGCATTCGGGCTTACAGTCGACTTATACGATCCTTGGGCTAGTATCAGCGAAGTACAGCATGAGTATGGCATAGACATAACTAATGAGATGCCCACGGACAGTTACGACGCCGTAGTTCTGACAGTTGCACACAAAGAATATAGTGACCTAAACATCAGAGGTATCGTCAAAGAGAATGGCGTGCTATATGATGTCAAGAGTATCCTGCCTAAGGACGAGGTAGATGGCAGATTGTAGACGCGTTTTTTTAAACGATGCAGCATGTTATTATCGCTGCCTTAAAACTGTCTACATGAGTAATCTGAAAAACAAATCAATCTGGTCGCAAGCTATGGACGTGGCCATAGACGTATACACCCTCGTAGGGACTGGTCATATATCGTCTAATAGTGAACTGCAAGACCAAATAAGATTGGCAGCAGTAGCTATTCCATCCGCTATCGCTCAAGCACAAGAAGAGAGAGTCTTGGACTTCGATCAACGATACATCACTACGTCTCGATCGTCATGCACAAGTCTCAAGCAGTACCTAGCGATTGCATTGGATGAAGGACTATTAGAACTGCAGGATGTTGGTGGTATTAATGCAAGAATAGACGATATTATCGTTGCCTTGGATAGGCAATCATCATATGCTATAGCTGTATAGTAGTATCTGGTGCGGTCGAGTTTACTTTTTTGCCGTACACCGTACACCGCACACCGCACACCGCACAATTGCAAGAATCGAGAACACGTAGTCTACTAAAAGGATTGTCTTGGCGAATAATCGCTACTACCTCAATTGTCATCATTGCCTACTTAACCACTGGCGAGATAGATATGGCACTTAAGATTGGTGGGATTGAGTTTTTTATCAAACTAGGTTTGTACTATGGTCACGAGCGGCTATGGCAACGAATTCCTAGAGGGACAATTAGACAATGGTGGAAGAGAAAGTAGACAATATTTTTCCGATCTATGATACTTTAGTGTCTTTGCAGGAACGGGAAGAACGACTTGGTTACAAGACAGCCGTGTTTTGGTTTATGGGCCTTAGTGGTAGTGGTAAGAGTGCCATAGCTCGCAGAGTGGAAAGAGGCCTACACGAGCAAGGATACAATGTACAATTGTTGGATGGTGACAACATTCGCGATGGACTCAATGCTGGACTTAGCTTTTCTCCCGATGATCGCGCCGAAAACATTCGCCGAATTGCCGAGGTCAGTAAGCTTATGATGCATGCAGGTGTTGTGACACTTTGCTCGTTCATTACACCCACACATGATCTTCAAGAGTTAGCAAAACGAGTGATTGGAGATGAGGCTATGCACCTGATTTTTGTAGATGCTTCACTCAAAGCTTGCATGGATAGAGATCCCAAAGGATTATACCAGAAGGCTAAAGATGGGCTGATAAAGAACTTCACAGGGATCTCTGCTCCTTTTGAGCATCCAGAAAGTCCTAGATTACATCTGATCAATCAAGATCGCCCGCTAGAAGAGGTAAGTAAAGAAGCGATTGACTATATCACTGACACAATAGACCCTAGATAAATGAGAACAATCACACACCTAGAAGAACTTGAAGCAGAGTCCATCTTTCTCATGAGAGAGGTTGCTGCGCAGTTTGAAAATCCAGTACTTATGTTTTCGGGAGGTAAGGACTCCATACTCATGGTTTATCTGGCTATGAAAGCATTTTATCCAGCCAAGATTCCATTCCCATTACTGCACGTAGACACAGGCCACAACTTCCCAGAAACATTGGCATATCGGGACAAACTGGTGGCTGACTTAGGAGCCAACTTGATTGTAGCAAGCGTACAGGACGCCATTGACAATGGTCAGGTCACCGAAGAAAGCGGCGTTAACGCTAGTCGCAATGGTCTACAGACTTTCGCATTACTCAATGCCTTAGAAACAGGGAAATATGATGCTGCCCTAGGTGGTGCACGACGCGATGAAGAGAAGGCTAGAGCCAAAGAACGTTTCTTCTCTCACCGAGACGAATTTGGTCAATGGGATCCTAAGAATCAGCGTCCAGAGCTTTGGAACCTCTTCAACGGTAAGAAGAATATGGGAGAGCATTTTAGGATCTTTCCGATATCTAACTGGACCGAACTAGACGTGTGGCAGTATATCAAGGAGAAGGATATACCGCTACCGTCACTCTATTATGCTCATGAGCGAGAGGTAATCAATAGAGACGGCATTTTGCTCGCAGATTGTGACTACATACCCAAGAAAGCGGGTGAGGAAGTGATGACTATGAAAGTTCGATGTCGTACCATTGGAGATATGACATGTACAGGAGTATGGGAGTCAGAGGCTTCGACAATAGATGATATAATAGCAGATGTCAGTACTACTCGTATCACAGAGAGAGGAGGTCGAGCAGATGACAAGCGATCAGAGACCGCCATGGAAGATCGTAAAAAGGCTGGATACTTTTAAACGTTTACCCGTCT
>CAYMFD010000023.1:3972-5294 GCA_964389475.1 uncultured Saprospiraceae bacterium | reverse complement strand
AAACGTAAAACGCAAAACGACCAACGTAAAACGAATGACGGCAAACGTAAAACGTCCAAACGTATAAACCAATGAACACAGAACTACTAAGATTTACTACAGCAGGAAGCGTAGATGATGGCAAGTCCACATTGATAGGCAGAATGCTATATGACAGCAAGAGTATCTTCCAAGATCAGTACGAGGCCATAGAGAAGGTGAGTAACCGCCGTGGAGAGGAGCATGTTAACCTTGCACTATTGACGGACGGACTCAAGTCTGAGCGAGAGCAGGGTATCACGATCGATGTAGCTTACAGGTACTTTGCAACGCCTAAACGTAAGTTTATAATAGCTGATACGCCAGGCCACATTCAGTACACCCGTAACATGGTCACTGGAGCAAGTACAGCCAATGTTGCTCTTATTCTGATCGATGCACGTAATGGAGTAGTCGAGCAGACTAAACGACACGCCATATTAGCTGCCCTACTCCAGATACCGCACCTTGTAGTTTGTATTAATAAGATGGACCTAGTGGACTACGATCAAGGCGCCTACAATAAGATCGAGCAAGACTTTGAGCAGTTTGCCGCTAAGCTCGATGTAAAAGATGTCAGCTTTATTCCTATCTCGGCATTGGTAGGAGATAATGTGGTTAACCGCTCAGAAAAGATGCCTTGGTACCAGGGAGCTACATTGATGCACTACCTGGAGAATGTCCACATCGCAAGCGATCATAATTTTATTGATTGCCGATTCCCAGTCCAGTATGTAATCAGACCATACTCAGATGAGTTCCATGACTATAGAGGGTATGCAGGTAGACTGGCAGGTGGTGTATTTAAGGTAGGTGACGAGGTGATGCACTTACCGTCAGGTTTTACAAGTAAAGTAAAGGCCATACAGGGACCAGAAGGGCTCGTGGAGCAGACAGTACCACCTGAGTCAGTAACGATTTTGCTGGAGGATGATATCGACATTAGTCGTGGAGATATGCTCGTCAGACCTGGCAATCTGCCCGAAAGTACACAAGACTTAGAGGTGATGTTGTGCTGGTTCGATCATAGTAAACCATTACAGCTCAATGGCAAGTATAGTCTGCGACATACTACTCAAGAATTGAGATGCGTGATCAAGGAAATCCCTTATCGACTCAACATCAATGATCTTCACCGAGACCTAGACTATGATGCTATAAAAGTAAATGATATAGCGAAGGTCAAGATCCGTACGACGAAGCCAGTATTCATCGATGCCTACAGAGACAATCGTATTACTGGATCGGTAATCCTTATCGATGAAGCTACCAATAACACGGTTGCGGCGGGAATGGTGGTGTAA
>CAYMFD010000023.1:0-3872 GCA_964389475.1 uncultured Saprospiraceae bacterium | reverse complement strand
AACCTCGTCGAAGCCCTGCTCGCAGACGATCGTGTAGCCCGAGTAAGAGTCCTTGACAACCTCAGCAATGGATTTTATAAAAACATTGAGGAGTTCGTCGGGCGGGACGACTTCGACTTTGTGGAAGGTGATATCCGAGACTTTGACGCCTGCCTAGCAGCATGTGATGGCATGGACCTCGTCAGCCACCAGGCAGCATTAGGTAGTGTACCTCGTAGTATTAAGGATCCACTGACCAGTAATGCAGTCAATATTTCTGGGACCCTCAATATGTTTGAGGCCGTTCGGCAGTCTGATGTGACCCGCATTGTATTTGCTGCGTCTTCATCTACCTATGGAGATAGCGAAGGATTGCCCAAGGTCGAGGATAAGATTGGTCGGCCCCTCAGTCCTTATGCCGTGACCAAGTACGTCAATGAGTTATACGCCGACGTTTATGCCAAGACCTACGCGGATAGTTTTGAGTATGTGGGACTACGTTACTTTAATGTATTCGGACCCAAGCAAGACCCGCATGGGGCTTATGCGGCAGTCATACCACTATTTATGAAGGCCGCCCTCGCTGGCCAGTCGCCCATCATTAATGGAGACGGTAGCTTTAGTAGAGACTTTACCTATGTGGCCAATGCCGTACAGGCCAATATACTCTCGCTTTTTAGTAGTGACCGAGCCGCTATAAACCAAGTCTACAATGTGGCCTGTGGTCAGCGGACGACACTGCTCCAGTTATGGGATAGTATATGTGATGTCGTCGGTAAGCAGATTACACCCGCACTAGGGCCAGAGCGGGTAGGCGATATACCTCACAGTCTAGCCGATATCACC
Organism: uncultured Saprospiraceae bacterium; assembly: GCA_964389475.1. GTDB lineage: Bacteria > Bacteroidota > Bacteroidia > Chitinophagales > Saprospiraceae > CAYMFD01. The sequence continues at coordinate 3,047 of CAYMFD010000023.1, read as the reverse complement.
AAGGCTCAAGACTTGCTGGGGTACAGCGCTTCTGTAGATGTACAGCATGGACTGGTACTAGCACATAAGTGGTACACGTAGTATGTATACTGTACCTTTGCACACGTTTTTAGCCAGCATCGGGCTATAAGATATGATAGATTTTAGATAATAATGAGATATACACTTTTGGCACATAAGTTCTTTTTAGTAGCTATGCTAATACTTGCGGCTCTAGCTATGCAAGCACAGTCTGTCGAGAGTAGGGCTCGTGCAGAGCTCGACCGCCGCGGCTTAGGAGACGAAGAGGTCAGGGAGCGACTAGAGCAGCGAGGCATCGATATAGATGCCATAGACATCAATAACCCTACAGAGATCTTCAAGCTAGAGAAGTCAATAAAAGAAGTTTTGGACGAGCTGGAGCAAGAAAAAGCAACAGGCGTTGACGACCAGTCTGCTCCCGCTGCTCCTACCCTCAACCAAGTAGCAAAGCAAGATACAACACCTAACCTAACAGAAGATGAAGCCAAGATCCTAGCTAAGGAGGGAGAAGAGATTTCAAAGGCTATCGATGAGGGTTCTACTTTAGAGGAGGCCGTGTCAGAAGAACTGATAGAGGCCCAAGGAGAAACACAACAAGCCGCAATTACTACCTACGGACAGCAGATATTTCGAGATCAGAATCTTAAGCTTTACCGCCAGTCTCAAGACGTCAAACCACCAGACTCGTACATCTTAGGTGTAGGTGATATACTGGCAATCAGCATCTGGGGATATTCTGAAGAAGATCTTATTTTTGAAATTAGTAATGATGGATATATCAAACCAGAAGGCATACCCCGCATATACTTAAAGGGCCTTACCCTCGGGGACACCAAAGATCTCCTTTACAAACGGCTTACTAACTATTACCGTTTTAACCGTAATGAATATGAGGTCGCCCTTAACTACGGTCGTACCATCAATGTCGATATCATAGGTGAGGTCTATAACTATGGTACATTTAATATACCGGCTATTAATACAGCCTTCAATGCCCTTGTAGCTGCAGGGGGACCCACAGACATTGGATCTGTGAGAAATATAAAATTGTACAGGGACGGTCAGCCGGCCACCGACCTGGATGTTTATCGATTTTTGAATGAACCCACCTACGCAAAAGACTACTTTCTTCAAGAGAAAGATCGACTCTACGTACCTATCGCAGAAAAGCTAGTTCGTATTGCTGGCGCAGTAATAAGACCCTCTCGTTATGAATTAAAAGGTGGTGAGCAACTTACTGATCTTATAAACTTTGCGGGAGGAATGAAGCCCTCGGCAAACTTTAATACCATGCAAATACAGCGATATGAGCAAGGGCAACAAGTCTTAATAGATGTAGACTTTGCCGAGCTGCTCAAGTCTGGTAAGGACATTACCCTAGAGAATGGTGACCAGGTGACAGTTTTTGAAAAGGCCTTAGCGGCAGAGAATTTTGTTACTGTGACAGGTTCTGTTATTCAACCAGGTAGGTATGCCATTGATCAACGTACGACACGTTTGGCGGATGTTTTGGATAGGGCGGAGCTGCGGCCAGGTACTTTTACAGACGTTGCTTATCTTAAGAGACGCCAGGAGGATCGAGAAACCTACACGTATTACCGATTGGATCTTGCAGGTGTGCTTGCATCAACTAACCATCCTGACAATATTATTTTAAAGTCCTACGACCAGGTAGTGCTCTATCAGCAGTCTAGATTTATTGAGAATGAATCATTTAGCATATCGGGTAATGTGCGAGACCCTAAAGAGTTTACCTATGATTTTAGTAAGACGTTACGATTAAGTGATGCACTGGTTTTAGCAGGGGGTGTAAAAGACTTTACTGATGATATAGCCTACATTACACGGATTGATAGCACGCTACGTGGTGCCCTCGAGTATCTACGCTTTGATGTCAGTCAGGTCTTATCTCAACCGGGTTCTTCGTCAGATCCTGAAATATATCCTGGCGATAGGATAGAGATATTGAGTGAGCGAGGCTTACTAAGTAACTATACAGTCAGTACCGGTGGATACTTGTACAATCCACGAGAGTTCGTTTATGATGAGTCTTTGACAATTGCTGATCTGATAAAGCGCAGCGGAGGGCTCCAAGAGTTTCCCGCTGACTTTGCATATGTACAGCGCATACCTCAAGATCGACCCAAGGAGCGAGAGTATATCAGACTAGACTTAACGACTAGAGATACCATTGACTTTAGCATCCAGCCCAAAGATCGAATAGTGTTTTACACGAGTTTACAGTTTCAGGATGAGTTTAAGGTCAAGGTAGGAGGTGCTGTCAAAAACGCAGGAGAGTATATCTACGGAGCAGGTATGTCGCTCAAAGATATACTTATACAGTGTGGTGGTCTCACGTTTAATGCTAGCAGGAGTAGGTTAGATATATTTAGATTGGACTTTGGTAATGATAAGGAGACTAGGACCTTGGCAGCTACTGTGCAACTTGACGATGATTACAATGTGGTAGGTCAGCAGTTTGACCTCCAGCCTTTTGACGAGGTCTATGTGCGACTAGCACCAGAGTATGAGGCTATACAGACAGTGAGCCTCCAGGGTGAGGTGGTTTATCCGGGTACTTATGCTTTATTGGATGATAGAGAAACCCTATCCAGTGTTATAGACCGAGCTGGAGGGCTTACGGCTGAGGCCTCTACACAGGCTTCAACTTTGCAGAGAGCTGATATTGGATATGTCTCCATTGACTTCAATAGAGCTCTCAGACGTCAAGGTTCAGCCTTTGACCTCCCAATGATGCGCGGCGATGTAATCACAATACCTAAGCAGCAGAGGCTGGTCACAATCGTAGGCGCTGTTAATGCCTATGATGCTGTGCTATCAGAAGTGGCTAACGGAGGTCGTATCGTCATTCCTTTCTTGCCAGGACGTAGGGCTAATGACTATATAAGTGAGTATGCAGGAGGTTTTAGGGCTGACGCCGATCGTAAGCGTACAGTTGTGATTAAGGCCAACGGTACGGTCAAAAAAGCTAGGAGGTTTTTGTTTTGGACTCGTTACCCCAAAGT
>CAYMFD010000022.1:36743-41399 GCA_964389475.1 uncultured Saprospiraceae bacterium | reverse complement strand
AAAGTCATTACTCCTGATAGTTGCATTGTTCTCACTCAGCATGTATATCCCATCATATGGATTAGTACAGAAAAACTGATTACCCTCAATTATCGTGGTCGATAAGCTAAATCCATGCTCTAACCAAAGCTGTGCATCAACAAAATCACAGTTAAGAATCTCGGGGGCATAGGTAGATGTAGCAGTAGTCTCTACATAAACTTGTGATGTGAATTCACAATTATCAGCGGTAAAGCCAGAAGCACTCGCTTCTATGTCGACTCTCTCAAAGGGGCTACTACCGAGAAAGTCAGAATTAGTAACTTGTACACCCGCACTGCCATCAAACTCGATGCCCACATTACACTGATCAAAGACACAATTGTCAAGCGTAGAGACCTGCTGAAATCCTAAAATCGCTGACGCATATGGCCCGAAATGGATACCCAAATCACAATCTCTGAAGGTCGTACCGTCCGACGCAAACACCTTACCTCCACCAAAATCAATCGTGTGAGACGGCCCTCCAGGCCAAAGCTGAATGGCCATCTGAGTAGTAGCATTAACAGCAACAGTAGCATTCTCTATCGTAGCTCCTACAAGTACGACTTCTCCCGATTCAACCAACACTCCACTTTCAACACGAATACCTTTCCATGATACACCTGAGCAAGAAGTTAGCTTCGCGCCGTTGTCAACTACCAATTTCCCTCCTGGCCTAACTAATATTTCCGCACCCTCGGCAAACCTTAAATCACAACTAATATTTAATTCTGCTCCACTATTAACAATGATATCTGCATTAACATCCATAGCTGCACTCCAGACAGCTTTTGTATTTGAAGGAATTACGATAGGTTGATCTAACTTAATGCAGAAATCCTCTAGCACTGCATCCTTTAACGTTGTACACTCTCCTCTCACACATCCACCGCCCAAGAAATAGTGAAATCGAGCAATATCAATCTCATTAAATCTACATCTCTCAAGCTTATCATGCCCCATCAAATTCCGCGGACTAGAAAAGCTGTGCCTTGACCCCATTAACAGACCTAATTCATGTGCTGCTAAATTTGAATCATTTGCTTCATAAGGGTCACCGGAATGGTGTCTTCCTACAATCATAATGTAATCATAGTCATTTGCAGAACCGAGTGCAGCAGCATAAGCACCACCAGCCCAAGTAACGCTTTCCATTGTGTCATAAAAATGACTGCCCGATATATGCAGTAATGTATTGCGTCCTTTAACTCTGGCGGTAGAGCATTGTTATTTTTAACTACTGCATCGTAAACATCATAACCCCTGTCATAGTCTCTAGCACTACTCGTATTCCTACAAGATAAATGACTATTATCCCATAATTCTGTATCTTGCCACTCAAATAAATGATGACTTGTGTCAAAGTTGAATCGCAGTCTACTGTCCTCTAGACCATCAACTACTGCACACATTGAGGAGTGAACAGCATTTAAGCCGGTTGAAGGGTCATTTATAATACGATCAAAAAAATCCTGATGTCCTTTATAGTTAGTATCAAAGTTAGAAGAACCATCATCCTTTTGAACAACATGAATCACTAGCTGCACTGTTTTGATTGGCACATATGGTAGTTGCTCATGACTAAAAACAGAACATTCATCAAAAAGAGCTAAACTGGAATTATTATTGACATCATTTCTTCTAGTTTGGAAGCGTCCACAGCCTTGACATAAAGACTCAAGAGACAACAACAGGACCAGCAAAATAAAAATCAGAACTTTCATAATAGAATTTTTTATGAATATAGATAAGATATTGTTACAATCTACAGAAAAAAACCACATTCCAAAAAATGAAGGTTCCTCAAAACAAATGATTTCTCACTATGAAATAGATGCTGAAGTAACAGATTACTACAAGCCCAGAGTGGATAACGCTACCGCTCACGAATACATAAGATTACAAGAAAAAATTGTGAGTAACATTGATGAAAAGTCACAGATCATTCTAGACATAGGTTGTGGAAGAGCTTGGGTTGCTAGTAGATTGCTTCCTCGTAACCAGAAAGTAATCTCTTTCGATGTAGCTCCCATTAATGTTGAAAAAGCACTTTCAACTTATCCTCACGATAACCATTTTGGAGTAATTGGTGATGGCCTTTGCTTACCATTCATTGATAATTGCATAGACATAGTCGTTTGCTCTGAAGTACTTGAACACGTTGAAAAACCAAGTCAATTGATCCGAGAAATTACTCGAGTATTAAAAGCAAATGGTAAAGCAATAATTACAACGCCATTCAATGAAATCATTCAAAATCACCTTTGTATTCATTGTAATAAACCTACACCTTCCCATGCACATCTACATTCATTTGATCTGAAAACAATTATTGAAGAAGTTCCTTCTGGAATGCAAAGTGTTACCACCACAACCTTCTCAAGTAAACTTCTGTCTAGGCTTCGCACTCACATTGTATTGAAATATTTTACATTTTCTTTGTGGACAATAGTTGACAAGTTCATGCTAAAGTTATTTGGTAGAGCTGAACGTTTGATGCTGATTATTGTGAAATAATATAACAGCTATACTCTAATTCAGGGTACCTTACAGCAAGTATAAGCTATGACTGCCCACGTCATACTTCATTAAATATGACAATAGTCACTGTTTGTTAAGTGTGCTGAGATCACTACGAACTCCTTTCAACCAGGAAATACTGTGTTTTACTCAGCTAATATCATCAGCTACATCACTCTATGCCTTCACGGTCATCAGTAGATACAATACTGGCGGGACAGTTGGGCACAGCTTACCTCAGTGCCGTGGAGTTCGATATCATAAAACAGCAATAGAAATCATACCTAAATGAGTTTAGTTAGAGATAATGCTTAATTATCATCTGCACGCGTAAATGCCAGCAATATAATAATCTGCAAGGCAAATATAGGGCAATATAAAACACTACAATAACCGTTCACGATATCAAATCGACCGTTTACTAAGTCGTGGGGCCATAATTAGTCCTTAAATGGACCTAGGGAGGTTTGTAGCGTGACTTATTTCTTGATTGTCTGACCTGACAGTCAGGGGCTTTTATCGACACTAAAGTGGTCGAAGACGTGTTGCTTGTTCCTCGTGTTTCTTGTTCCGAAACTTTTGACTTTTGACTTTTACTGTAGCTTTCGACTTTTTATATAGTTACCGACCCACACTCACCAGCAGAATACTCACGTCAGCAGGACTCACACCACTGATCCGACTAGCCTGGCCGATAGTACGAGGCTTAATTGTAGCTAGCTTTTCGCGAGCTTCGGCGCTGAGGGCTGTGATACCTGCATAGTCGAAGTCATGGTGTAGACGTACCTCCTCTAGACGATTCATCTTATCGACCATCTCCTGCTCTTTCTGGATGTAACCTTCGTACTTGATATTGACCTCGGCAAGGTTGACCGTCTCATCATCGAACTGGCTGAGGTAAGTGTCGACCTCTGGCAGAACTGTACGTAGTGCCTTGATGCCTATCTGTGGACGATTGATGACGCTACCCAGCTTGACCTGCTGCTTAAGCGGGGCTGAGCCTTTGCTAGACAGAAAGCCATTGAGCTGGTCAGGCGTCACGCCATGCTTAGAGAAGAAGCGCTTGATATCGGTCACGGCATCTTCTTTGGCCTGCACACGGTTGAGTCGCTCGTCGAGGTGACGCATACCTATCCCGTCCGCTAGCTTAGTAAGGCGTAGATCGGCATTGTCCTGTCGTAGCAGTATGCGGTACTCTGCCCGGCTGGTAAACATACGGTAGGGCTCCTTGGTACCCTTATTGACTAGATCGTCTATCAGTACACCGATATACGCCTCTGACCGCTTGAGAACGAATGGCTCCGCATCTCTGACAGCGAGGTGGGCATTGATACCAGCCATCAGGCCCTGGCAGCCTGCCTCCTCGTAGCCCGTGGTACCATTGATCTGCCCAGCAAAGAAGAGGTTCTTAACCAGCTTGGTCTCAAGGCTAGGATGCAACTGTGTAGGCTGAAAGAAGTCATACTCTATCGCATAGCCAGGGCGGAACATCTTGGCATTTTCAAAGCCTGGGATCTTACGCATAGCTCGGTACTGCACGTCCTCTGGTAGCGAACTGCTAAAGCCATTGACATAGATTTCACAGGTAGACCATCCCTCCGGCTCTACGAATAGCTGGTGTCTATCTCTCTCAGCGAAACGGTCGATCTTATCTTCTATAGATGGGCAGTACCTAGGACCAAGGCCTTTGATACGACCATTGAACATAGGCGACCGATCGAAGCCCTCCTTTAAGGTCTCGTGTACCTCTGGACTCGTATAGGTCACATGACAGGGCAGCTGCTTACTGGGCTTGTCTGTATCGAGGTAGCTAAAGCCAACGACGTCTTCGTCACCAGGCTGGACCTCCATCTTGCTGTAGTCAAGTGTGCGGCCATCTACCCGCGCCGGCGTACCCGTCTTCATCCTACCCGCCTCAAAACCTAGTGACTCTAGCTGCGCTGTCAGACCCGTAGCTGCTCGCTCACCCGCACGACCACCACCGAACTGCTTCTCGCCTATGTGGATGAGTCCATTGAGGAAGGTGCCATTGGTAAGTATCACAGACTTGCCCAAGATCTCTAGACCGAGGCTAGTCTTGACGCCTTGACAAACACCACTACTGACGACTAGGCC
>CAYMFD010000022.1:32196-36643 GCA_964389475.1 uncultured Saprospiraceae bacterium | reverse complement strand
TCGATGATCCGATTGATGATAGGTGCTGACAGTTTGTAGATGATGTTATGAGGCTTGACCTTGACGTCGATGTCCTCCAGATCTATAGAGCCGCTGGCCTTGTCAAAGACCGGTTGTCCGCTGAGTCTGACCTTGGCCGGGACAGGAGTAGTGACGTCTAGCTGTATGATCAGGCGATTATCATAGGAGATATCGACATTTTGGACATCAAGTTCTTTACCGCCTATCTCCGTATTATCTATCACGGCTAGCACCTGACGAGCCAAAAAGTCATAGGATAGCTCTGCCAAGATTTCCTGGTGGTGGTCACCGAGTGCCGGCCGGTCAAATATCCAAGTGAGTGCCGGTAGCTGTGGTACATCTTTAAACTTATGGAGCTCACTAGGTCGAGCCAAGACGTCTAGACTGGGCAGGCAATGCGCATAGATGTAGTCTCCTTCTTCTTTGAGGTGACTGATCTGTACAGATTGAATCACTCCTGTGATCAATAGGCCATCGTAGACCTCTATGCCTTTGGCTAGCCGTTCGGTCTGTAGAGCGATCATGCGCTGTAGATCGAGCTGTTCAGCGATGACCTTATCTAGCTGCTTGGTAATCCCCTCCTCTTTCTGGTGGATAGCCGAGTCGACTATGGTCTCCAGCGGTATATTGACGACACCTACTGTGACACTAGGCTCAGATAGCCAGGTGTAGTCCTGTAATTGCGTGGAGGTATCGATGCACCAGTCTTCTGATATGTCGAGGTCGATCCTCGCATCTATCTCCAGTGCTGCCTGACCCTCTATGGTAAAGATGCCCTCGGGCTTGGTAAGGTGTATGTCTAGTGGCAATTTGACTAAGATAGACTTGGCCACTGCAGAGATCTTAACAGGCCCCTGCCGCCTGATCTTGATATCAAATCCCTTAATCTCTATATCTCGACTGGCTAGATCGGCATCCATGTGTAGCTGTATCTGGTCGGCGAGGTAGCGCTTGCTGAGTATGGCTGTGGTGGATATGAGATTAGACATATTTAGATTATGAAAAACAAATATATGTAAATAGCTGCCAGCAAGTACTTATCAAATCATTTTCGATTACCACGACTCAAGAGTAAGTAAGGATTGCAAGTAGGACTACCTAGTACTGATCTTGCAGGTCCTAAAATAAAAAAGCTACTTCCCTATTAAAAGAGAAGTAGCCCATTATATCTAGCAAGCACCCGATTTACTTCAGTGCAGCATACTTTTGCTCTACGACATTCCAGTTTACAACCTTAAAAAAGGCATCTACGTAGTCTGGTCGGCGGTTTTGGTAATTGAGGTAGTAGGCATGTTCCCACACATCTAGGCCCATGATAGGCACACCTCCACAACCGATGCCTGGCATCAGTGGATTATCCTGATTAGCGGTTGAGCAAACCTCAACCTTACCACCAGGGTGTACACATAACCATGCCCACCCAGACCCAAACTGAGTCTTGGCAGCTGTTGCAAATTTCTCTACCATAGCCTCTTTACTACCGTATGCATCGTTGACGGCATCGAGTAGTTCGCCAGATAGACGGCCTCTGTCGTTAGGGTTGAGCACCTCCCAAAATAGTCTGTGATTGTAAAAGCCACCACCATTGTTACGGACAGCTTTATTATTCATATCAAGACCTTTAAGGATATCCTCAATACTCATATCTGCGTGGGCTGTGCCCTCGATCGCAGCGTTTAATTTATTGGTATAGCCAGCGTGATGCTTGCCGTGGTGTATCTCCATCGTACGTGCATCGATGTGTGGCTCTAGTGCATCGTATGCGTACCCTAGCTCTGGAAGTTGGAATGCCATTGTGTATTTATTTAAATTAGTTAATCTGTTCAATTATGTAACGCCTTAGTGCTAAGACTGTTCGATATCTATCGACACATCTCGCATTTGCCCTTGAGCAAAATATTAGTCGTCGTCACCTTGAGGTCGGTGGGGAGGCTAGCTGGCGATAGTTGCACCCCTTCTAGGCAGGTCGTGGTACCACACTTCTCACAGTGAAAGTGGGCATGATCGTCATGGTGCTCATGCTCATCACAATCGCTACTACACAATGCATACTTGGCCTTGTTAGTACCGTCGACTGCCTGGTGGACGATGCCCTGATCCTCGAAAGTCTTAAGTGTACGATAAAGGGTGATGCGGTCCATGTCTGGCAACTCAGCTTCTATATCCGAGCTACTCATAGCGTAGTTTGCTGCTACTAACAGCTTGAGCACAGCAACCCTTGTAGGTGTCTTGCGGAGCTGGTGGTCGTTAAATATGTGAGATAGGTGGTCTGAACTCATGGTGACTCTAGTAACACGATATGTCCAATAAAGATTGCAAGACTAGCCATGTCTACCTTTAAAAAAGCGTAATAGCACCTTGACGTAGTCTTCGCCAGTCTCCATCTGTATGAGGTCTGCGTTGGATCTTTTAAAACAGTCGATGGCCTCGTCTAAGTGGGGCAGCCCTCCGTCATCAACAGCACTCGTATCAATAAGTACCAGCTCGCCACTCTCTGGATCTACAGCTGGCAGCAAGCCCACGCTAGGCATAGCAGCGTCGATCTCATCATTGATCATAATACCTATGATATCATGTCGCCGACTGGCGATCTGTAGCGCTTGCCGGTAGGTGTCCGTGCGATAGTCTGATACGACGAAGGCGATACTACGCTTCTTCTGCACATTAGTCATAAAACGAAGTGCTCCGGCCAGGTCCGTGCCTTTGCTAGCGGGCCGGATACGCAACATCTCTCTTATGATCCGCAATATGTGCTTCTTACCCTTAGCTGGTGGTATGTATAGCTCCACTTGGTCGCTGAAAAGGATGGCCCCGACCTTGTCATTATTGGTCGTGGCCGAAAAAGCGAGTAGGGCGGCTAACTCCGTGATCAGATCGTTCTTAATCTGTCGTGAGCCTGTCTGCGTAGAGGCACTGACATCGATAAGGAGCATAAGCGTGAGCTCACGTTCCTCCTCGTAGACCTTTATGTGTGGTGCACCGGTCTTGGCCGTTACATTCCAGTCGATATCTCGCACATCATCGCCGAAGCCATAGCTCCGCACCTCGCTAAAGGACATACCTCGTCCCTTAAAGGCACTATGATACTCTCCCGAGAAGATGTGCTTGCTGAGATTCTTGGTCTTGACCTCGATGCGGCGGACCTTTTTGAGTATGTCTTGTGTATCCTCCTCCACTATGGTACCTGCACCGTGTTTAATATCTGCTTGACTATATCCACAGCTGTAATGCTCTCTGCCTCTGCCTCGTAGGTCAGGCCTACTCTATGGCGCATAACATCCATGCATATACTTCGCACATCCTCCGGTATGACGTAGCCTCGCCGATTGATAAATGCCATTGCTTTGGCCGCCTTCGCTAGATTGATAGTAGCACGTGGCGAGCCACCATAGTTAATCATAGTCGTTAGTTCTGGCAGGTTGTACTTAGCCGGCTCCCTCGTTGCGAAGACTATATCAAGGATGTAGCTCTCGATCCGCTCATCCATGTATATCTTATCGACGGATTCCCTCGCCTTGACGATCTCATCGGCGGATACGATGGCACTGATCTTCTGCATGGTCTCGCCTAGCAGGGTCTTTCGCATGATATACCGCTCCTCCTCCATGGTGGGGTAGTCGATATCAACCTTGAGCATAAATCGATCTACCTGCGCCTCGGGTAGCGGGTAGGTACCTTCCTGATCGATGGGGTTTTGAGTGGCTAAGACCAAGAAAGGCTCTTGCAGCTTAAAGGTCTCCTTACCTATAGTCACCTGTCGCTCTTGCATAGCCTCTAGCAAGGCACTCTGCACTTTGGCTGGTGCTCTATTGATCTCATCTGCTAGGACGAAATTGCTAAATATCGGCCCCTTACTGACGTAAAATTCATTCTTACCCGGATTGTAGATCATGGTACCTATGATATCGGCCGGCAGTAGGTCTGGCGTAAACTGTATACGCTGAAAGTCAGCATCTACGGCCGAGGCTAGTGTCTTAATCGATAAAGTCTTGGCGAGACCAGGCAGACCCTCTAGCAACACGTGCCCCCTAGCTAGCAGCCCCACTAGTAGTCGCTCTAGCATGTAGTGCTGACCGACGATCACCTTGCTGGTCACATCTTTTATACGATCTACGAATGCACTGTCGATATGTATCTGACGGTTGAGTGCTTCTATATCTATGGAGGTCTGCATGTACTTCTTTTTTTATGCTGGTGGCAAAAATAATGTTCTCCTTAGTATTAATCAGAGGTTATGTGTGCATGGGAGTAAAAGTCGAGTATTCCCTCGTGTATGCTTAGGTGGTTATTGATCTATTAGCCTCTGTGGGAAAGGACAAACTGGTCTTGCTTTGACAGGCCTACCAAGTCTAGGCAGGCAGGCCTACCAGGTCTAGGCAGGCAGGCCTACCAGGTCTAGGCAGGCGGGCCTACCAGGTCTAGGCAG
>CAYMFD010000022.1:0-32096 GCA_964389475.1 uncultured Saprospiraceae bacterium | reverse complement strand
GGCCTACCAGGTCTAGGCAGGCGGGCCTACCTGATTCTATAATCCGCCAAATCATGCTTAAAAACATAGAACTTGGCGGATTATAGAGTCTTAGGATAGCTTTACATCAACTCCTCAAAGATGACTTCATTGGTGACAACCTCTGTAAAATGGGTGTTGCTGACCGCCCCTCGCACGGTAACGAGTGTGGTGAATATCGTCTTAGCGGTACCTGTCTTGCGTCGTAGACTATTGACCTTATGCGTGATTGACTGGGCAGCCGACTTCGTCATCTTGTAAGGCTCGTTGTGGTACTTAGCCTCTACGACATTGATATATGGATCTGCCCTGTCTATGACCATATCTATCTGGCTGCCATCACTCTCTAGGGTGCCCTTATCTACGAAAGAGTATACGTCATATGCGATGCCAGGAAAGCCTAATGCCTGGGCGATCAACTTGTGGTGCTTAATGCATAGATTCTCAAATGCAAAGCCCGACCATACCTTAAAGGACTGACTATTTGCTACACCAGCCCCTGTCGTAGAGGTTCGTTTGTTAGCGAGAAACTTGTAATAAAATAGTGTGTACTCATCGATCAGCCTGTACAGCCCATCCTCTGAGGCCTTGTCTATATCTCTGCTCTTGACGATAAACCCACACTGCTCTAGCTCCTCTAGTATCAGCGTCAGCCAACCGCCACTAGCAAGCTTGGTGCTCTGTATGATTTGCTTCCTGGTCAGCCCCTTGCCTTTATTGCTGAGTGCTGATACTACCGCCAGATGCTTTTCGTGGTTTTTGAATAGTGCCGCATATAGATTATCAAATTCCCTCGCGAGAGCAGCTTGTTCCCCGAAAAACAGATCGTCCATGATGCCTGCTATACCCTTGCCTCGCTCTACCAAGTTGAGGTAGTACGGGATGCCGCCCACTAGCATATATAGCTGTATGATGTCCTTTTTGGAGAGCTTCACTCTATTAGCCGCGAGTAGCTTGCTCGCGTCTTGCAAGTCAAATGGCAGCAAGCGCAGCGTACGTGTGAGTCGGTTATGCAGCCCGCCTCGGTTATTGACTATCTTCTCTATGATCCACGACGCTGCTGATCCACAGATGACCAGCACGATGTCTGTCTGCTTGTCACAGTATCCATTCCAAAACTGGGTAAACGCTGGCAAAAAGCCCGACCTCGGTGTGTCATACCAAGATATCTCGTCGAGGAAGACCACCTTCTTACCGCTCTTACCTGGCTTCACCGTGGTAAGGTATTCAGCCAATCTAGCGAATGCCTCCGCCCATGACGTAGGTGGCAAGTCTTTACTCCTATGCACTTGCAGCAGCTCTCTCCAGAAGTGCTCTAGCTGTACTCGCTTACTGACACCGTGCATGGCCGTGCATTCATACTTGATGTCCGCCTTATAGACTTGCCTGATGAGGTAGGTCTTTCCTACCCTACGCCGACCATACAGTCCCACAAACTGCGAGCCCCTGTTGGTCAGTACATTACGCAATATTTTTACCTCTCGCTGCCTTCCTATGATGTCTCTATTCATGTGCTATAATCCGCCAAGTTGTATCAAAAATACACCAATTTGGCGGATTATAGATTTTATAATCCGCCAAATCATAGTCTAAAACAGGCAACTTGGCGGATTATAGGATTGGTCTAGTGGCAGGTTTTGGTGTCAGAAAAAGCATAAAAGCCGCTTGATTAGCCATTCGTTACATAGTGCATAAGTTAGCCTCAATCCCGCATCTAGTATGTGTAGATCCTGAGGGGCAATCGCTCTTCAATCTCTATGTAGCGTCTTATCGGCCAAAAAAGAATAGCTAGCTCAAACGGTTACTCGGGAACTACAAAGCAATCAACTCGCGAACACGCCTCCCCTTTAGCACAGCTACCGCCATGGTACAATGAGGTAAATGCTCCGTACGACTCTTTAAGATCCGCCACCTATCCATTACCAAGTGATCAGTGATAGTGCCTACCTTGCAATAACAGTCTAACTTCGTACCCCATGCAGGCCATCATAGATTACGTAGAACGTTTTGTACCACTTACCGAAGATGATAAAGCCCTTCTGGCAGATAGCTTTACCAGGGTGGAGATACAGAAGCGCCAATATATCGCTCAGCCCGACTTCACCACCAAGTATAGAAGCTACGTATTAAAGGGAGCCTTTCGCAGTTACGTCGTCTGTCATAAGGGGCAGGAACATACAATTGCGCTTGCTATAGACGACTGGTGGATCTCTGACTATAACAGCTATATATATCAGCAACCCGCCACCTTATTCGTAGTAGCGATCGAGAAAAGCACAGTATTGCGTATCGACTACGAGACAGAAAAACGACTCAAAGCATCCAATCATCGGCTTGAAACTTTCTTTCGGATCATCGCCGAGCAAGAGCTTGCCTACTACCAGCGTCGTATGATTGCCAACCTCACCCTCTCTGCAGAAGATAGCTATCGGCGGTTTATGCGCAAGTACCCTGACATCGCCGCTAGAGTACCACAATATGCCCTCGCCTCCTTCCTTGGCATGACGACCGAATACCTCTCTAGGCTGCGTAATCGCAGGGCTTCGGGCAAATAGTTGACATTTGTCAATGTCTTTTCCTAATCTAGGTCATTGGTCGGAACCTCGATGCCGCCACATCTTTGCATTGTCAATAACGACAACACAAAAACACAAATGCATAGATTATGAGCACAATAGCAACAGCACCATTCGCAGTACCGACTAGAGAGGATGTATCACCAGCTAACCAAGGGATTTTTGACAACTTGCAAAAAGGCCTAGGATTCGTACCGAACCTGTACGCATACTTCGCTAATAATGATACGGCACTAGGAGACTACCTCACATTACAAAATCGCAAAAGCAGCCTAAAAGCCAAAGAGCGAGAAGTAGTCAACCTAGTCACGAGCCAGATCAATGGCTGCAGATACTGCCAGTCCGCCCACACTGTACTCGGTAAGATGAATGGCTTTACAGATGAGCAAGTACTAGAACTAAGACAAGGTGGTGCGAACTTCGACGATAAGCTAGATGCCCTAGTTAAGTTTACCGCTGATGTCGTTAGCAATCGTGGTAAGGCGACCACAGCGACTAAAGAAAGCTTCTTCGCAGCAGGATACACAGAGGCCAACATGATCGACGTCGTAATGGTCGTAGGTGATAAGATCATCAGCAATTACATCCACAACCTAGCAAGCTTTGACATCGACTTCCCAGTAGCTCCTGAGCTCTAAGAAAATCAGGACACAACAACAACTGAAGCATCCGCCACAAAAAAAACCTCTCCACCAGTCGGTGGAGAGGTTTTTTGCGTTACCACTCGATCTACTTATAATGAGCTGGGTACTATGTCTAGCAAATGTTGATGTCAGCTATGAATGTGTCAATACGGATAGGTACATCTATGTGACTTTTTTGCCACTCTCCACATCCAGTGATGATAAGCAAAACCATCCTTGTATCTATAAGGACACCTGGCTACATACCTACCCATTCAAATCAGAATAGAGGCGTATTTTTGCAAACAGATGAAAAGAACCACCGCCGTATTCCCAGTCCTCTTGCTATGCATTATCGTCTTCACCGGATGCTACACACAACTGGTACCGCTTGGCAAAAATCAAACGTCCTACTTACAGGATGAAGTCAGAAAACTAGCAAAAAGTACTCTAGTCGTACGGCTATATACCAACAACCCGAAACGGCGATTACTACAGGAGTATAGTCAGGGCAATGCCCTAGCCAAGCATGATGAGGATAGAGCCAACTATGCCAGCACTCTTATCAGCACATGGGAGGAGCACTACAGCTTTAGTGAAGTCGTCTACATACCAGACAGCCTATTTTTAGCTTTTCAGGATGGATCGAAGCGACCACTATTTCTCAATGGCGACCTAGAGCTCGACCCGTCTATCAAGATAGAGACAGAGGACCACTACATACTAGCCAGAGGCTCGAGAGACTATGCCTTTACGTGGCTCAATGCCGACCTAGAGCCTTTACTCCCGCAACCACCGATCAACTATGACAAGCTATCCCTATGGGAGCTGCTACAAGGTCGAGATAAAGTACTCGCAGATCGTGTGATCAGCACTGATGCCTACTTTAAACAACTAGCACTCTAATGGGCAGGATATACCTACTACTCGCGATCACTGTAATGGCAATCGCCTGCAATGACGATGAGGTCGATGACAGGCCAGTCTACACGCTGCAGTCCCTAGAACTAGTTGACCAACAGCTCTTCGTCGTAGCAGCTGACCAGACAGCAGACAGTACAGCTATGACAAGCAGGCAAGACAGTACAGCCTACGAGGCAAGGATCCTACGACTACCCGACTACCTAGCGACACATACAATACGATCGTTTAAGCAGCTAGACGCCGTCAACTGGCTCATCACCATACAGGTACCAGACGGGAGCTTTCCCTTTACAGATTCTATACTGCTAGATAGTGACCGCTTTGTGCAGTTGCCTAGTTACCGATATGATAGTAGTAGTGATATAGTGTATCAATGCGACAGGACCGTCAAGACGACCAAGGGACCGCAAAATCCTGGCTTTAGTGTCACGTCAAGCCTACCCTGTGATAATAGACCTTACGACGTGATAGCAGATAGTGTAGCCATCATAGCTGACCCCGGTGACACCCTCCTCATCAGTGAATTACGCCTCCCCTACCGTCAACTCTAGCTGTCTAGCTATATCACTGTAGACTTCCTCACCCTGGAGGCTATGACCTAGACCACGCGTGGTGATCAAGTCACCCTGCGGCCAACCATTGGCTACTGCCTCACCCTCGAAGTATCGATTGATATCATCATCTACGTCATGGATCACCACACCTGGCATATCTAGTTGCTGGGCAAAGCTACTCGCATTGTAGTACGTAGTAGGCTTACCAAATCGCTCTGTGATCAACTGATCATAGTATCGGCGGACCCGGCTAGAGTAACCTAGTAGATTAAAATAATTATCCGTAATCAACTCTAGCGTATCAGGTGGCGCCATAATAATAGCTCGCTGTATACCTGTCAGCCACCCCATCTCTGCCGCATAGCAAAGGGCAAAACCGCCTACACTATGACCCACGATCACATGAGGGTGAAATGTCTTGATAACATCACGCATCCCCTCCGCATAGTATATAGCTGTAAATCGGCTGCCCCCAGAGGCTCCGTGAGCTGGTGCCTCCATCAAGTAGATATCGTATGACTCGTCCTCTAGGTACTTTAAGACTTTGCGCCATCTAAAGGCATTGGACTCCCAACCATGACAGAAAAGTACCCTAGGACCGTCACCCGCTCTACGATAGACTGCTATGTCACCCCAAGCAGAGGGTACTACTGCCTTCTCAAATACTCGAAGGTAATCTGCATGATAGTCCTTATGCTGCCCAGCCCTAGGCGTAGAAAACAGATCAAGGGCCTTGGCTGCTGCTTTCCTAGGCTGGACGATAGCCCAGAGACTTACAGCAAGACCTAGAAATTTAATGATCAGTTTGTCCATAAACCTTGACTTTGCACTATTAAAAAAGAGGCTTGGGACATCCGTCACACAAGCCTCTTCTACTTATTACTTAATCGATACTTCTCTTATCCACCGAAGTCATCGAAAGCGATGTTCTCTTCCGGCACACCGAGGTCATCGAGTGCTTTGATCACTGATTGATTCATCATCGGCGGTCCACAGAAGTAGTACTCTACCTCCTCTGGCTCAGGGTGATTATCTAGGTACATAGACTTACATACTGGCATGATGAAGCCTACATAGCCATCTCCCTCGTCGTCGATCGACTTCTTCTCTTGCCAGTTATCCTCTGGTAGTGGATTATCTAGTGATACATGGAAAGAGAAGTTAGGATACTGTCTCTCGATCTCTCTGAACTCCTCGATGTAAAACAGCTCTCTACGAGTACGACCACCGTACCAGAACGATATCTTACGATCTGACGTCTTAAGCGTCTGCATCAAGTGAAACAGATGCGATCGTAGTGGCGCCATACCAGCTCCTCCACCGATGTAGACCATCTCTTTCTTAGTCGGCTTGATGAAAAACTCTCCGTATGGGCCTGATATCGTACACTTATCACCAGGCTTGAGGCCAAATACATAAGACGAACAAATACCAGGATTTACATCCATCCAAGCGTTCTTCGCTCTGTCCCATGGCGGCGTAGCAATACGTATGTTTAGCTTAATGATGTTACCCTCTGCAGGGTGGTTAGCCATAGAGTAAGCTCTGAACTGCTCATCTTCGTTGACCATTTTGAGATCCCACAGACCGAACTTATCCCACTCTGACTGAAACTTATCAGGAGCATCGTGGTACGCTGGGTGAGCTGTGATATCCATATCCTTGTACTCAACAGCTATCTGTGGTACATCGATCTGGATATATCCACCTGGTTGAAAGTCAAGAGCCTCGCCTACTGGCAACTCAACGACAAACTCCTTGATAAACGAAGCCACGTTATAATTAGACTTGACGGTACACTCCCATTTTTTGATACCAAAGACCTCCTCTGGCACTCTGATCTCCATATCCTCGCGGACCTTAACCTGGCAAGCTAAGCGCAAACCTTCTGCCGCTTCTTTACGGCTCATATGGTTCATCTCTGTAGGTAGTACGTCCCCTCCACCGCTATCGACGTGACACTCACACATAGCGCAAGTACCACCACCACCACAAGCAGAAGGCAGAAATACGTTTTTCTGCGAAAGCGCTGATAACAGTGTAACCCCTGGGCTAACTAGCAAAGGATTATCTACATCACCGTTTACAATTAGTTTTACTTCGCCCTGAGGTACTAGCTGCTTACGAGCATAGATTAACATCAACGAGAGCATCAGTATCAAACCTGAGAAGACGATGACCGCCCACACAATCGGCATTGCCGATAATAATACTGTTAATAACATGATCTTATTTCTTTTAGGTCACTAGGCCGCACTATAGCCGCCTATCGAATAATCGTTACGTTGGTTAGTCGCTTTGCTGGTATCTTATCCGAACTCTATACCCATGAGGCCCATAAAGGCTAGACCCATGAGACCCGTCAGCATAAAGGCCATACCTAGACCTCGCAATGCTGGCGGTACGGCAGAATACTTGATTTTCTCTCTGATGGCTGCAATAGCGATAATGGCTAGGAACCAGCCGAAACCACCACCGAGACCAAATGCAACAGACTCGCCAAACTTGTACTCACCGGCTACCATAAATAGCGATCCACCGAGGATGGCGCAGTTTACCGTAATCAGTGGTAAGAATATACCTAGTGAGGTGTATAGCGCAGGGCTAAACTTCTCAATAACCATCTCCACTAACTGTACCATAGATGCGATCACCGCAATAAATAGTATAAGACGTAGGAAGGTGAGATCGAGACCAAAAACCCCAGACTCACTGAGTAGGTAGGTATTGATCATCCAGTTGATAGGCATCGTAATAGCCAGTACAAATATTACGGCTAGACCTAGACCGAATGCAGTCTTAACCGTCTTACTTACGGCTAGGTACGAACACATGCCCAGGAAGTAGGCCAAGGCTAGATTCTCAATGAAGGCCGACTTGACGAAGATATTAGCTAATTCTCCCATTTTGTTGTTTTATCTATAAGGCACCTATCGGTACCGCTCTATTATGCAATGAGGTAGTTACTATGAGATATCTACCAGCTTAGGATTCCATGCTCTGTGCATCCATATAAGTACACCGATGACAAACATGGCAGACGGGAAGAGTACCATCAAGTTATTAGGTTGGTACCATGTTAACCACGCAATCTCATTGGTATTAAGCAGGTACTCTGGTGTACCACCAATAATCTTAAAGTTAAGCAAGCTACCCTTACCGAAAAACTCTCTTACGGCTGCCACTAATATCAAGATCAATCCATAACCGAGACCATTACCTACACCATCTAAAAAGGCTTTGTAGGGACTATTGGCCATGGCGAAGGCCTCAAGGCGACCCATGACGATACAGTTGGTGATGATCAACCCGATGAATACAGATAGTTCTTTGTATATCGGGTAGTTGATCGCCTTAAGTGATAGCTCTACGATCGTAACTAGGGTCGCAATGATCACCAGCTGTACGATCATCCTTACCTGATTAGGTATAGAATTTCTGAGCAATGATGTGATAAGACTCGCCGCTGCACATACGAACACAACCGCGATCGACATCACAATAGCCTTGTTGAGCAACGTGGTTACCGCTAGTGCCGAGCATATACCCAGTACCTGCACGGTAATCGGGTTATTATCATTAAGCGGGTCAGTGATAAGCTTTCGCTCTTTCTTCCCGAACTTAATTCCTTCTTTCTCTTTAACTGCTACTTCTGCCATCTTTCCAGATTAGTTGTGTAACGATAATAGTCTACTACTGTGGACTACTAAGATTTTAGCTTTTCAAAATATGGTTCATAGTACTGGAGACCCCTATCGAGCATCTCTTCTACGCCTACGGCTGTGATAGTTGCCCCTGTGATGGCATCAACCTTGTAGGTAGAACCCTCAGGGATAGCACCCTTGACTACCTGTATAGGCCTCCACATACCACTGTCGTCATAGAAACTCTTACCGACGAACTTGTTAGCCCAGGCTGGATTATCCTTAATCTCAGCACCTAGACCTGGAGTCTCAGCAGCATGATCAAATGCCACACCCTTGATAGTCGTAAGATCTTCTCCGAGAGCGATATTGCCCCAGATCTCATCCCACAGACCATTACCCCTCACAGATACGATGTAGTACTTCTCGCCTTTGTCAGTAGTATAGGTGTAGAAAGGTAGGAGACGATCAGAATCACTCTTCTTCCGCTCCGCCTTCATGTCTAGATCCTCAGCCTTACCTCGTGGGTATCCTGTAGCGATTACCTCCTCTTCAGTAAGGAGGTTACCATTCATGTCAACCACCTTCTGCTTGATCTGATTATCAAATATCTCTTGCACCTGCTCATCCGATAGTGTAGAAAGCGGAGTCGATAGTTGCTTTTCTACAGCTGTCAGTATAGCTCGCTTGTTATATACAGCTTCGTTAGCCTGGTGTATAGGCTTGAGGAAGGTAAACATGCCCGCTAGTGCTATTGCTACCAGCGCCGTCATGATAAATACGAATATGAGAACTTTGTTAGTACTATGCACGCTTAAGTCTTTTTGTAATGTTAGCCTGTAATACGTAGTGGTCGATGAGTGGCGAGAATGTATTCATAAACAGAATAGCAAGCATCCAACCCTCAGGGTAGGCACTGTTATTAACTCTTATAAACATCCCGATCACACCTATACCAAAACCATAAATCCACTTACCTGTCGATGTACTAGATGCTGTCACAGGGTCAGTAGCCATAAATGCCATGGCGAATAAGAAGCTACCCATCATGAGCTGCTGTGTCCATGTCACATTGTAAAAAGGCGTCGCTCCCCATGCATTGAGTACGAGGGTCATAAAAATAGCCCCGAGTAACATACTCAACATGATCCTCCAGTCTGCAACCTTGGTAAGTACTAGGAATATCGCACCTATGATAATAAGCGGCTTGCTTGACTCACCGATACTACCCGGAATAGCTCCCCAGAACATCTGAGACTCGCTATACACACTAGTCACAGCCGCCCAGCCGCCCTGATAGGCGAGTGATAGTGGCGTGGCTCCTGTATAGCCATCTACGACCGCAGTGGTGGCGGAGTTGAAGGTGTCCAGATTAAATACTCCGAACAGCCAATTAGCAATATTATGCCCTATGCCGTAGTCGGCCTGTACACCTGCGGCCAGCTTTTCGTAGCCTGCTACCCATACCTCATCACCTGCTATCGTCGTCGGATAAGCGAAGAACACAAATACCCGGGCCAGCAAGGCGATATTCCAGATATTCATACCTGTACCACCGAAGGCCTCTTTACCTATGATTACTGCAAACGCTACAGAAACACCGAGTATCCATAGTGGTAGATCAGGTGGCATAATCAATGGAATCAGGGCTCCTGACACCAGGAATCCTTCCTCTACGCTGTGTCCTTTCTTAGCAGCATACCAAAACTCAATACCTAAACCCACGATGTGAGTCACAATAAAGATCGGCAGCAGGTGGATGAGTCCATGCGCTATCTTGAGGTGAAATCCTTCTAACCATCCAGTATAGATACCAGATGCTACGAAGTGCTGATGACCTATGTTGTATGTACCGAATAGGTAGCACAGCTGCATGGCCAATACCACATGCACCATGAGGCGCTTGAGGTCCATGCCATCCTTGACGTGTGTACCACCCTTAGTAACTGTGGCTGGTGCATACGCGAAAGTGAAAAAGGCATCAAAAGCCGTATGTAAGAAGGGACTCTTCTTCTTATCCGGCTCAATTTTTTTCAATACGTCTATTAATCCCATATATGGTGATTGTGTAGTTCTATTGTGTATTACAATTGTTCTCTTAAAGTCTCTAATCCCTGTCTCACGATACTCTGTACGGGAGTCTTACTGGCACATACGAACTCGCAAAGTGCTAGGTCTTCTGCACTCACTTCGTAGATACCGAGGCCTTCCATTTTTTCAAAGTCATTGGTCAAGATAGCCTTGACGAGGTGCTGAGGATAGATGTCCATAGGCGTCACTGACTCATATAGACCCGATACGACGAGGGCTCTAGGCTCT
Source organism: uncultured Saprospiraceae bacterium (assembly GCA_964389475.1). GTDB lineage: Bacteria > Bacteroidota > Bacteroidia > Chitinophagales > Saprospiraceae > CAYMFD01. The sequence continues at coordinate 21,438 of CAYMFD010000022.1, read as the reverse complement.
CCATGCGTATTGGTATTAGCCTCATACTTAAAGTTAGGCATGACAGCTGCTGGAAAGGTATTGGACACAGAAGGTCGAGGTGCTAGTGGTAGTAACCACCCAAACAACTCATATTTATTACCCTCTTCGAGCACCGTCAACTGATCAGTGTATCGATGTAGGAAGCCATCGATAGACGCTTGCAGTCCCGATAAGACATCACCAGCGACGATACGATTTTCGCCCTTCTTAATATTATGTTTGAGCAGGTCTGCTATAGCCGCTCCAGCGTATGTTTTGACATACTTAGGTTCGTCAAGTTCGGCCCCAGTTAGTGCTACAACCCTAGTAGCGTCGTACTTCCCGCTTAAAAACAACTCACCTATCTGAGCCACCTCTTGCACGCCTAGTGTCCAGACGTACTCTGCAGCATTGATCGGCTTGATATGGTGGATCTGCACACCTACATTACCTGCAGGGTGCTTGCCTGCGAAGAAGTGCTTCTCTACGCCAGTAGCATTGAGGTAGGCACTATGCGGCGCATAATCCTTAGATCTGCCATCTAGACCTAGGAAGACCTTGCCAGATGTAAGCCTAGCCAGTACATCTAGACCCTTCTGAAAGGCAGCTTCGCGACCTTCCACCATAAGGTTGTTATCAGGTGCTAGTGGAGCGGTATCGAATGTGCTTACGAAAATATCTCTAGGCACTTGATCAGTAGGCGGCACCATGTCAAATGGACGCTGGTTAAGTAATGACCAAGCTCCAGACTCAAGCATATAGTCTACGACCTGCTCTCTCGATGCCGTCGCTAGACTAGGCGCCTGATTTTGCTGGTAATTTACCATCTTGTCTGCCAAGATGACTATCTGTGCGATAGATCGTTTAGCACCTCTGACGATATCAACCACCTCACCACTCACGGGTGATACGTACTTGACCTCAGGTCTTTTCTTATCAAAAAACAAAACCTGGCCTGCAAGCACCTCATCTCCTACTGCTACTACAACCTTAGGGATCGGTGAGATACCGTTGTAATCTTGTGGCTGTACAGCGTATCGAGCAACATCAGCTCGATGTAGTTCTTTGCTCTCTGGCTTACCTACTAACTTGAGGTCGTAGCCCTTGCTCAGTGCATGGAACTTACCATCTACGAATGCAGGAGCCTTCGCACCAAATAGACTTCCCAGGCTAGGGATTAAGCCGAAATCACTCTTGGCAGTATCAATACCATTTTTAGTAGCCTCTACCTGCATCAGGTTATCTGTCAACGACAGTATAGTACCGAGCAGAAGTAGGATACCAAATCCTACAGCAGAAAACAAAAACCAATTGGTACCAGATGTACCATCCTGAGCCATCGCAACATTGGACGTAGCCAATAGAGCTAGTAGGTAGCTATACTTAGTCAGACTTCTTCTCACTGCGTGTCGTTTAGTGTCCAAAAATTGGCGCAAAGATACAAAGCTTTCGAACTTAGATAGGTCACTCCAGTTGTGGCTTATCCACGAAGTGACGTTAATTAGACGGATCTTTGACACTTTAGCTGGGTTTATGGAGTTGAGTAAGCGCTGTAGCAAGATTGCGGTCCTTGTCTGTGACCTTATTACCTGCATCATGCGTCGTTAATTCTATGTGTACTTTGTTGTATACATTGGACCACTCAGGGTGGTGGTTATGCTGTGCAATAATGTCAGCCGCCTCGACCATAAAGGCAATCGCTGACTCAAAGTCTTTAAACTCTAGATCCGCCGAGAGACGGTTATCCGATTCTGTCCACATAGTAAGTTTTCTTAGTCTTCCCTATAACACATAAGTAGGCTAGCAGTTGCCTAGGTGACAAATATTAATGCGGATGCTGACTAGTGGTGGTATAGTCGCCGATTACTTATGTATGTTTGTATGTAGCAATCTATGGCAAGTACAACATCGATATCACCAGTAGAGCAGGAGGCCATCCAACAAAAGTTTGATGAGCTCAATGCCAGTATTGGGCCTATACTCAAGGAAAACGATGCCGAAATTTTACGTTCGGCATTTGACTTGGCTAACCATGCCCACCGATTTCAACGGCGCAAGTCGGGAGAGCCTTACATCTTTCACCCTATCGAGGTGGCCCGTATCTGCCTGGAGGAGATCGGCCTAGGGCCTACCGCCGTAACTGCAGCACTCCTACACGATGTAGTCGAGGATACTCCCGTAACTATCGAAGAGATCGGAGAGGCTTTCGGTCCCAAGGTGCGGAGGATCGTTGACGGCCTCACCAAGCTCGACGGTCTGTACAATGTAGAGAGTCCTCAGGCAGAGAACTTCAAAAAAGTAATATCCTCCCTGGTCTACGATGTGCGGGTGGTACTTATCAAGATGGCGGACCGACTGCACAACCTGCGTACGATAGGTTCGATGCCACAGCATAAGCAGCTCAAGATAGCGGCTGAGACCAGTTACATCTACAGCCCACTGGCACACCGCCTAGGTCTATATAAGGTCAAGACTGAGATGCAGGATATCTGTATGAAAATTACAGACCCTGATGACTACGGCAGTATCAAGACCAAGCTGCAAGAAACCAAGGAGGGTCGAGAAGCCTACATCGCTTCGTTCATCGATCCGCTCAAGGACAAGATGGACAGCCTGGGAATCTCCTATCGGATCTTGGGCAGACCCAAGGCGATCTCGAGTATTGCTAATAAGCTTCGCAATAAGAAGATCCCGTTTGAGAAGATCTACGACTTGTTTGCCGTACGGATCATCCTAGATGTAGACCTTGATAAAGAAAAGTCATTTGCCTGGCAGGTATACAGCATCATCACGGATGTGTACAAGCCTATACCCGAGCGACTCAAAGACTGGATCACCACACCCAAGAGCAATGGATACGAATCACTGCATACGACTGTACTAGGACCAGAAGGTCGCTTCGTAGAGGTACAGATACGTAGTGAGCGGATGGACGAAATAGCGGAAAAGGGATTCGCTGCTCACTGGAAGTATAAGGGTCTCAAAGGCCAAAATAATGTTTACGACGCCTGGCTAGACAATGTCCGGGACATACTAGACGCCAAGCATAGCGATGCCCTTGAGTTTCTCAATGACTTTAAGAGCAACCTCTTTAACGAAGAGCTGTACGTGTTTACTCCCCAGGGTGATATGATCATCCTGCCCAAGGGAGCAACGGCGCTAGACTTTGCCTTCCATATACACTCTGACGTCGGCTACCACGCTACAGCCATCAAGGTCAACGATAAGCTCGTACCCATGGGCCATGAGCTAGAGAGTAGTGACCAAGTACACGTAACGACCAACAAAAACCAGAAGCCTAACGAGAACTGGCTAAAGATGGTCGTAACGGGTAAGGCGAGGAGCAAGATCAGGTCGTCCATGAAGGAACAGCGCCGTAAAGTAGGCGAGATCGCTCAAGAAGCTCTAGCTAGAAAACTAAAGTCCCTTAAAGTCAACTACGACGCCAGTGTAGACTTTCTGGTCAAGCATTACAAGCTACAGTCTAGGCCTGACCTATACTATGCCATCGCTAAAGAAGAGGTAAAGCTGACCGAGCTCAAAAAATTTGATATCGTAGATAATATCCTCTGTAAAGTCAAGGTGCCTGACAATGCCAGCGACAATAAGCCCACGCAAGTCGAGGCTACAGAACCAACCCCAAAGGCCAAGGCAGGGTCAAGCAGTATACTCGTCAATGGCGAATCGGCGGACCAGTACCAGTTTAGCTTTGCTAACTGCTGCAGCCCTGTGCAGGGCGATAATATATTCGCCTATCTCACTAGCCAAGAGGGCCTCAAGATACATCGTACCAAGTGTCCTAATGCCGAGCACCTGATGGCCAACTATGGTTACCGAATACTCAAGGCTGAGTGGGTCACTGATAGTGAACGCAACTTCGTCGTCGATCTCAAGATCATGGGAGTAGATAGCGGGGTAGGCGTCATACAGATCCTAAGTAACGAGCTCAGCCATAAGCTGGGTGTCAACATTAGATCTTTTAGTATCGAGGGCCATGAGGGCTACTTCGAGGGCAAGGTCAGCGTATTTGTAACTAATAAAGATCAACTACAAGTGGTCATGCGGGCAGTCGAAAAACTTGACAGCATTTCTCATGTTAGTCGAATAGTAAATGAGGAGTAGTCATGAAAATAGCGGCGGAACATAGAGAGCAGATCATAGCAGAAGTAAAGCAGATCTTCAGTAGTCATCTAGAGAAAAACAACTTTAGGAAGACTCCCGAGCGATACGCTATCCTCGAAGAAATCTACAAGCGAGAAGACCACTTCGACGCAGAGGCGCTATACATACACATGAAGACTCAGAACTACCGTGTCAGTCGTGCGACGGTGTATAACACGCTAGAGCTACTCGTCAATTGTGACCTAGTAACCAAGCATCAGTTTGGCAAAAACCTAGCGCAGTACGAGAAGTGTTACGGCTTTAAGCAGCACGATCACCTGATATGTGTGGAGTGCGGCAATGTCTTGGAGTTTTGCGATCCTCGCATAGAGCAGATCAAGTCCATGATGAGCGAGATCACCAAGTTTAAGATCCACCATCACTCGCTCAATATGTACGGCAAGTGTAGCGAGTGTAGAGAAGATCTCTAGATCTCTTCGAGGCAGGATACCTGTATCCAGCCAGCGACTCTGTCCATCCGCGCCACCTCTAGCCACCCATCTAAGCGATTGAGGATATACAACTTCTGTCCAGCAGATAAGTCCAGCAGCTCGTCACTACGATCATCAGGCCCGGCATGCAGGGTACATGTATGCATCACGACGGCCTGTGTACCACCTACCCGACGATTGTGCTCTGATCTGCCAGCTAGGTATAATATCAATGAAAGTAGGCCTAAAACTGCGATCGATCTGATAGAGCTGCCGCCACCGTACCATCTACGATATACGAGCCAGACGACTAGCAATAGTACTATGACCTGTAGACCCATCCAGACATGAGGGTGTAGTGCTGAGCATAGAGCGGACCACCATGTCGACAATACGAAGTCGGGTACGGGGACTACCTCATCCGGCATATTCCTCAGTAGTACAGCGATATTTTGCTCTGCTACACTACCCTGGCGATCTATCAGTAGTGCTCGCTCCCAGGAGAGACGAGCTAGACCCGTATCCTGCTGCTGGTAAGCGTCGATACCTTGATTGACGAGCTGGCCGTAGTCAGCCACTAGTCGGGTAGAGTCGCTAGCGTAGCTCGTAAGCGCTAAAAATAGACTGGTGATCAAAAAGACAAATCGTAAACCATGCATATCGACAAAGGTAGACGGACGATTGTAATTATACCAGTGTATGGGTGAGTGGCGTGGTATTTGGTACTTTTAAAGATTATGTACGAAGATGCCCAACTATCAAGAGCTCAGATAAGCAGAGCCGCCATACAGCGCCTACATATCTCTATGCGCCACCTATTTATCCGAGGAGGTTACAAGCCGCTAGGCGTCTCAGGTGAGATGATGATAGAGAGTATGCTAGCCCTGCAACCCGAGATATATGGTGATATCGCCCATGAGGAGCGAGTAGAGCTTAAGGGCTTGCTGTATATATTTCAGCGACTACCCCAAGGCATCGAGCAGTGTAGGTATGTCAAACTGATCACCAAAGAGGGCTATGGGCAGTCAGGCTTCAAACCACTGGTACCAGCTAAGCGACGTCGCAACTGCTACCGCATAGATCGCGAGACGATGTACATCGAGATGACCCGAGGTCGTAGTGATATCTATGATGTCCTGACCCATCTCACCTTTATGCATATCGAAAGCGAAAAGATCAGACGTAATGCCCTGACCCACCGCAAGGAGACCAATAGAGCTTGGCAGCAACTAGAAAAGACGGTCAAGGACATCGAAGCGGGTGAACCCATCGACCAGAATGTAGGCTTCGCATACTTATCGACACTACTCGGTCGCTCCTACGATGAGGTACGGTATAGCTGCAATGAATTTAATGATGCAGAAAAGGTCAATGACCTATTTACGATTACCTACCACCTAGGCCGTATGAGTATCGCAGAGCATGTCGATGGTGTAGATCGTGAGATTCTATTTTCGAGCTTGTTACGTGAGCACCTAGGGTCACACATGTATGGCGAGGCGTGGGCAGACAAGATCAAAGGCGAGCTAGCAAGCAACAGCCTCCTGAGCAAACCCATACACATCATTAGCGCCAACATGCATAGCATCATGAATAGCCTCTATGCGCCTAAGGCGATAGGGCACAAGCTTAAGATGGACAAGATAGTTGACATCGCCGCCGTACTGAGCAATGGCGACAATGCAGGCCTGCGCGACCAAGTCATAGACTTCGCTGAGAAGCATGGTATGACCTATATCAATGATGAGAGCGGGACCAACATCGACGTGCAGGTCTTTGACCTATCAGTACACCCATCAGAGGATCTCAGGAGAGATGCTGTACTGATCGTTATGGACTATGCATTCGGCGAGCAAGCCTACGAGACGATGGACGAGTTGCTCAAGCCATACAAGAGCGGGGCCGGTAAGCACTACCTGCATATCAAGTCTGTCAATATTATGGGCAAGGCAGGTATCCTACCTGGAGAAAAAGGCGATATAATGATACCTACAGCTCACATCTTCGAAGGTAGCGCAGACAACTATCCCGTCGACAACGACCTTACAGAAAGCGACTTTAAACACTCTAACATACCTGTGTACGAGGGACCGATGGTAACCGTCCTCGGTACGAGTCTTCAGAATAAGGATATACTTAGGTACTTCTCACAGAGTAGCTGGAGTGTAGTGGGCCTCGAGATGGAGGGTGCACACTACCAGAAAGCCATACAGGCGGCAGCACGCATAAGAAAGAGTGTGCCGGAGTCCCTCAAAGTACGATACGCATATTATGCCTCTGACAATCCTCTACAGACAGGTAGTACACTAGCCAGCGGATCGCTGGGTCTCGATGGCGTCGAACCCACATATGTAATTACTGGCACGATATTAGATCATATAATGTCAGATGAGATCTTACCCTGATCAACTATGAAATAATGGTAAGGGAGCTTACTCGCTCCAGTACTCATTTTAGGCTAGAGACTTATGTAGGAAAAGACTTACATAAGTCTTTTTTTTATTGGGGAGGTAAGAACTCACCATTCTTCTGGTAGAGCCATATGCATAGAAATACAAAGAGCAGAAAGCCGATAAAGGCAATTCCTATTGCTGATCCCTTCTTGCCCCAATTCATATTATTACTCGCCATGATGTCGATTTTGTCCCAAAGATAATGCAGTCCTTAAAATCAAGGGTGCCCTTTGGGGGATTTAGTTTGACCTTGCATCTACCCTAGTCGTATCTCGTCATTGTTACCATCTACGAAGGTATACTCGTATAGGTGAAACGAACGATTCTCTCGTATGGTGATCCATTTCTTATACTTCCATGCCCAACGCATCTGCTCACTAGGCAGGCCGCTACGGAGGTGACTCCGTACGAATGGGTGTACGACCATACTCACCTTGGAGTTAGGTCTAGTCTTAAAGATGTAGGCGAGGTCTCGCTCTATATCATGTGTGACCAGCGTACTTGCTGTCGCCTTGCCGGTACCTCTACACACAGAGCACTTCTCCGTAGTATCGATCTTGACGGCTGGACGGACTCTCTGCCTCGTAATTTGCAAAAGACCAAACTTACTCAGGGGCAGGATGGTGTGCTGGGCACGATCACCATGCATAAAGCCCTTCATCGCATTAAAGAGTTGCTGCCGATGCTCACTCTTACGCATATCGATGAAGTCAATGATAATCAACCCACCTATATCTCGCAGTCTCAGCTGTCTTGCGATCTCCTCAGCGCTTTCTAGGTTGACGGCGAGAGCCGACTCCTCCTGATTAAGGCTGCGCTGCATCTTGGGACCACTGTTTACATCCACGACATGCATGGCCTCCGTACCCTCGATCACGATGTAAGCGCCACTGGCCATCGTGCTCGTCTTACCGAAGGATGCCTTGATCTGACGCGTGATACCATACTCATCGAATACGGGTCTGCGTCCCTTGTACAACTTAAGGATATTGACCATCTCAGGGGCTACACCATTCATATAGTCCTTAAGGCTCTTGTAAAGTGCCTGGTCGTTAACGGTGATCCTATTGAACTTATCACTGAGTATATCTCGAAGTATGCTGCTCGTCTTATCAATCTCGCTAAGGAGTTTTCCTGGCGATGTATTGCCATGTAGCTCAGAGTAGATGGACTCCCATCGGCTCACTAGCTCTCTCACCTCTCCATGGAGGTCGGCTACTTTTTTGCCCTCTGCCGCTGTACGTACGATGACGCCAAATTTCTTGGGCTTGATACTTTCGATGAGGAGCTTTAGTCGCTTACGTTCGTCACTATTGCTGATCTTCTTACTGACCGCTATGACGTCGTTAAATGGCGCAAGCACTACATAACGACCAGGTATGGTGATCTCGCAGGACAGTCTCGGCCCCTTAGTAGAGATCGGCTCTTTGAGGATCTGGACTAGGACGTTCTGATTGCGTTCGAAGACCTGATCGATCTTGCCGTGCTTACTATTATCTGGCTCTTGCTCAAAGGCGTCAAGGAGGTGGGTATTGAGCTCTTTGTACTGTACCTTTTTGGTATACTTCGTCAGTGACTTGATCTGAGGACCCAGGTCAGTAAAGTGCAGGAAGGCATCCTTACGAGGCCCGATATCCAGAAAGGCAGCATTAAGATTGGGGACGATCTTCTTGATACGTCCTAAGAATATATCGCCGACTACGAAGTTATCGTTAGTCCGCTGCTTGTGTATCTCTACAAGCTTGTTGTTTTCTACCAGAGCTATCTCCACCTGAGTTGGTGATGCTTTGATAACGAGTTCTTTTTCCACGTTGCTTTAAGATTACGCAGGTACATGCTATGACCAGCAATGCGCTAACCTGAAAACTCTCTATTTATGAGTAAAAGAACTAGTCTGCAGATGTCGTTTAGGATCGGAGTCTATCCTTGATATGCCTCCTCCCTCATATATTTATGTTGAGGTAGGCACTGGGGTTGTCCATGGCCTGACTCTAAGGTCAATGGTAACTATGGACATTTGTCTTTGCGGTCGGCTGCTACGTGGCAACTTTCCTTATTACTCGCGGTGTCTAGCGTACTAGACGAGTGACGTCAACAGAGCTTTCGCTTCTATTTTAAAAAAGGCAGGAATGTGTATAGAACACGAGAGTTCGTCAAAGTAGTATATGCCTACTGGACAAGAGCATATCATATACAAACATCAGCAACCAGTGGAAAGCCACTAGGTGCTGATGTAAGTTTATGAGATGATAAACCTAAAAAGGTCTATTTTTTCTTCTTGTGTCGATTCTTTCTCAGTCTCTTCTTTCTCTTGTGTGTAGCGATCTTATGACGCTTTCTTTTCTTACCACATGGCATAAGCTGTAGATTTATAATTGTCTATTAATATTACTGCGCCGCACACCTGGCGCCGTACTTTTCACTTTCTTGATCACGGCCAGCCGCCTCGTAAGCCTTAGCTAGTAGACAGATGGTCGTTAAGTTATCAGGCTCGATAGCGATCGCAGATTCTAGTCTACTAACAGCTTTATCCACCTGATTAGTTCGCAAGCCCAATCTTGCGAGTTGATTTAACACTTTGACTTCTTTCGGATTAGCGTCCAGCAGTTGTCTCAGCATAAGGATTCCCTTCATAGGATTATCAGCAAGTGGCCGCTCTACGTAGGTCAGTGCTAGATTGATCTTATGATCAACCACTTCTGGCTCGTAAGATATAGCATTTTCGAAAGCCAGCCTAGCCCTATTGGAGGCCCACTGTCCTATCCGCTCATCTTCCTCACCCTTGAGGGCTAGTGTATAGGTCGTACCTGCTATCGACCAAGCGAATGCGGTACTATCTCTATTAGCTACCTCCTCGGCGTAGTGACCTGCTATGGCCGGTTTACCGACGTTGTACCAAAAACCAGACAACTCCTTAAACCCACTCACCTCGCTAGGCAAGTCGCCTTCAGCAGCTCTGACTCCCGTGACAATGTCGTCTAGGATAGCCGTCTGCTCGGCGTCAAGGTCTTTCTTAGCTGCTAGCAAGAGATTCTGCACACTTGTCGTCTCCATCTTAAGGGCTCGAGACTTTTCTGCGAGCTTCTGCTCATTGGGCTTTGTATCCAATACAAAGTACAAGAGCACGAACAGCAATGCTCCGATCGCCAATAGGCTGTAGTGCCTTCCTGTCATACTAGTCCTCTGGAAGAGACTTGACATTCTCCTTTACCTGCTCAACAAAGATCTTTGCTGGCTTGAAAGAAGGAATGTAGTGTTCTGGTATCTCTATCGCCTCATTCTTCTTGATATGTCTACCGATTTTCTTTGCTCTCTTCTTAATTACGAAAGATCCGAAACCTCTGACATACACGTTTTCACCACCAGACAAAGAAGTTTTTACCTCGGTGAAAAAATTCTCTAAAGTGACAAGTACATCGACCTTAGGTACTCCAGTCTTCTCTGAAATTGTCGCTACTAGATCAGCTTTTCTCATACTGCTTGTTTTATCTATTCATATTTTGAAGAATCAAAGACTTCCAGCCTTTTATATAAGTCACTGGCAACTAACTATTTATCACCAAAACTCTAGTTCTCCAAAAAGGTCTGCAAAAATCGGAATTTTACTCATATCGCAAAAGGAATTACACCTAAAGTTTTTAAAATCCTTTGTCTATCAGATACTTGCAAGTCGAGAGTACGTGCATACATACCCTCACTACTACCTTTAGATGTTGAACTATAAGCGCTTACGCATATGAAAAAAGTGATGCGTAGATGAAAACTTACTAAAACCCTAGTGTGAAGTAGAAGTGGCTAACCATCTTTGCGATGTGAGCAAGACGCATATTGCAGAGACGACCGCAAAAATCAACCAGCTAGGACGGTCCAGAAAGCCCTTCCTATTCGTACTAGACTACGAACTAGACAACTGCCTAGTACTAGCCACTGATGATATACCTAACCATATCCACTACTCTATCAATGGCGTAGGTAATGCGGTAGTCAACAGCCCGCTCCCCAAGCCACTACACCTCAAGCCCTACCCGCTGGACTACTGCGAGTATGAGGCAGCGTACAAGGTAGCTATGGGTCATATACGCTACGGTAATAGCTTCTTACTCAACCTTACCTTTCCCACACCAGTGGACATCAATGCGTCACTGACAGAAATATACAGAGCAAGTACGGCCAAGTACAAGTTGCTGATAGAGGACGAGCTCGTAGTGTTTAGCCCTGAGATATTTATGCAGATCAGCCAGGGTCGCATATCGTCACATCCTATGAAGGGCACCATAGACGCCAGCCTGCCCGATGCCTATCGACAACTACTGGTAGATGAGAAAGAGACGGCAGAGCATGCCACCATCGTAGACCTGCTTCGTAATGATCTCTCTATGGTCGCCAGTGATGTGCGAGTAGAGCGATATCGCTATCTAGAACGGCTAAGCACGAGTGGCAAAAGTCTATATCAGACCAGTAGTCACATCACAGGCACCCTGTCAGACGACTACGAGGACCACCTAGGAGACATCATCATGCGACTACTGCCAGCAGGCAGTATATCCGGTGCACCCAAGGCTAAGACCGTCGAAGTCATCGCTGAGGCCGAGGGACAGACGCGAGGCTACTATACCGGCGTCATGGGCCACTACGACGGCAAGGGTAACCTCGATGCAGGCGTACTGATCCGATGTATAGAACAACGCAATGGACAGACCTACTACCGGAGCGGCTGTGGCATCACCCACCAAAGTGACTGTCGTACAGAGTATCAAGAAATGATAGATAAGATCTATGTACCCTTACTTTGAAAGCATCAGGTGCTACAACGGCCGTATCTACAATCTCAAGTATCACGAGGAGCGGATGCGGCGTACGAGAGCTCGAGTAGGCTATGGCAGTGAGGTCCAGCGCATACGTCGCTTGATCACCATACCCCATAGCTGCCAGCGTGGCCTCTACAAGTGCCGGGTAAGCTATGGCCGGACTGTAGGACCTATCACCTTGCACGCATATCCCGCCAAACCGATAAACCATCTACAACCGATAGCCGTAACGCTAGACTACCCTGTCAAAGCAGAAGACAGATCGGCAATCAATCAGGCCTACTCTCTACGGGGCGAGGCAGATGATATCATCATGGTCAGAAATGGCCTTATCACCGATACGAGTTACCACAACATCGTGATCAAGACCTCTGATGGCCTCTATACACCGACTAGACCCATGCTCGACGGCACCATGCGGGCTAGACTGCTCGACAAGGGCATCATTAAGACCAGAGCACTGACCCTACGCGACCTTATGTCAAGTCAAGCAATATACCTGATCAATGCCCTCAATCCACTAGGCAAAGTTGTGATCAAACCTTCGATGATACTAGATCTGTAAGCGGCGTATCGCACCTGATAGCTACTTGTAATCAAGAGAACAACTGGTAGGCTAGCATGCTAAACACATAGGCTAGTGCCGTCATGTACGTCAGCTGCACCATGGGCCACTTCCACGACTGCGTCTCCTTGTAGGTTACAGCCAGCGTACTCATACACTGCATTGCAAAAACGTAGAATATCAACAAAGATAGAGCGGTGGCTAGGTCGAAGAAAGGCTTGCCGGTCTCCTCGCGGATCTCGCTGCGCATCCGCTCTCTGAGAGTCGCCTCGTCATCGGCACTACCTACGCTGTAAATAGTCGCCATAGTACCTACGAACACCTCTCTAGCCGCAAAGGACGTGATGAGGGCAATACCTACCTTCCAGTCAAAGCCCAGTGGCTTGATGATCGGCTCGATCGTATGACCTATGATCCCCGCATAGCTAGCCTCTAGTTGCTGACTAGCATACACGTCGTCTGCCGCCTGCCCCGTAAGATTTTGCTGAGCGACTATCTCTGCTGCTGCCTGATCGGCCAGTGCCATGCCCTTGGCAGGACCGTAGGAGGCTAGAGCCCAGAGAACGACGGATATCACCATGATGATCTTGCCCGCCTCTACGATAAAGGCCCGCACTTTTTCTTTGACCGAGGTAAAGATATTCTTACCCGATGGCACTTGGTACCTAGGCAACTCCATCATCAGCTCTGAGGTCTGACGCTGTGGTAGCCACAGATTAAAGATACCCGCCATCACAAACGCTGATATGATACCGAGTAAGTACAGTCCTATAAATACTAGACCTTGCTGAGAAAATATCCACACATTGCCTGCTGGCACCACGAAGGCGACCAAGACGACATATACTGGTATACGAGCACTACAACTGATCAGTGGAGACACGAGTATGGTGATTAACCGCTCTTTCTCATTACTAATGGTCCGGGTACTCATGATGGCGGGTATGGCACAAGCACCACTAGATACCAGTGCCACGATAGATCTGCCGTTGAGACCGACCTTTTGCATCAATCCATCGAACATAAAAACAGCCCTAGACATATAACCTGTCTCCTCTAGTACACTGATGAGAAAAAAGAGAATAGCGATCTGCGGAATAAAAATCAAGACTCCTCCCAGCCCAGCAACGATACCATCTACTAGCAGACTCGTATACCACGCCTCGGGTAGCGACTGTGAGAGCCATGATCCTACACTAGCAAATGCCTCGTCTATCATATCCATAGGCCCGGTGGCCCAGGAATAGACTGCCTGAAACATCAGAAATAAGATGAGCAGAAAGATTATTGGTCCTACTACGCGATGCGTTAGCAATCGGTCGATGGCGGTGGTAAAAGGCGCCTCGTCAGACAAGTCCTGTCTAGACCCCTTGAGCATGCTCGTAAACTTATCATAGCGCTGCATGGTCTCACTGACCTGACCCTTGAGGTTTTCGAAGCCACCCTTATCTAGCTTAGCGGCGATATCGTCACGATTACCGTCTGATAGATGTGGTAACCATGCGTGGTGGTGGGCGATCACCTTGCCCGCATAGGCCGTCTGTACGCCTGCCAGTAAGGCTACGTCTTGATAAAGGTGAAGGTCGTCTCCCTGCAGGCTGTAGAATGGCTTGGTCACTGGTGCCTCGTCCTGTATCATAGAGGCCACTAGCTCTTTGAGCTGGTCGATACCCTGCCCATACCTAGCACTTACACCGACCACCGGCGTCCTCAGCGTAGTTGACAGTGCCTCAATATCGATAGAGGTATCATCCACCTGATCGATCATATTAAGCACAAGTACGACCGGCAGCTGCAAGTCGATAAGCTGTGTCGCTAGAAGTAAATGTCGCTCCAGGTGCTTGACATCTAGGACGTAAACGACTAGATCAGGGTACACTGGTGATGATGGGTCTGTCAGCGTACTGACGACCACTCGCTCGTCCCGACTATTGGGATATAAGCTGTAGCACCCCGGGAAGTCTACTAGATCGACACTACCCAATACAGGCAAGTCGATCTTACCCACCTTCTTATCTACAGTGACGCCAGGGAAGTTACCTATCCGTTGGTTGAGCCCCGTCAGGGCATTAAATAGTGTAGACTTGCCGCTATTGGGGTTACCTAAGAGTGCAATCGTGGTAGTATCACGCATCGACGTATCGGTTTTCATGGGCATATCTATTATATAGGTCTCACGATTACCTTATCCGCCTCTGCTCGACGTAGGGCCAGTTGACTACCGCCATACGTTAAGTAGATCGCATCACCTAGGGGTGACCACCGGATGATCTTAACGACCTGCAGTGGCCTTACGCCTAGTGATATAAGTCGTGCAGCGACATTGTCATCTAGGTAAGACTCTACGATGGCAGGCGTGGCAGATGCTAGTTGGCTGAGCGGTTGGGTCATAGGTCTTGCCTCTGATTTTAGCAAAGATAAACGTCCGCTGACAGCTAGTAGTTTTGCCCGCTCATTATTACCAATCAGCGACAACCATCGGTATAGAGGTCGGAATTGCTATTTTTGTCATGACTAGCTAACGATTGTTAGCTTTGCTGATCGTACACCACTAATACTATAGTACAACGCATACTTATGAGAAGAGTAGTAGTAACAGGTCTAGGGGCCCTCACCCCGATAGGCAATACTTACCAGGCTTACAAAGAGGGCCTATTAAGTGGCAAGAGCGGTGCAGGACCTATCAAGAGATTTGATGCGAGTCGCTTTAAGACAAGATTTGCATGTGAGCTCAAGGACTTTGATCCAGCAGACCACATACACAGGAGAGACATACGAAGGATGGACCCTTACAGCCACTATGCCATGGTGGTAGCCGAGGAGGCAGTCATACACTCGGGTCTAGACATAGAGGCAATAGACCCAGATAGATGTGGTGTCATCTGGGGTAGTGGTATAGGAGGCTTCGAAACTATAGAACATGATGTGGCCGAAGCTACCCTAAGAGAGGGTGACCCCAAGTACAGCCCCTTCCTTATACCCAAGCTAATTGCTGACATAGCACCCGGTCACATCAGTATGAAGTACAACTTTAGAGGACCTAACTTCTCCACTGTAAGCGCCTGCGCTAGCTCTAGCCACGCCATCAGCACAGCGGCAGATTATATCAAGCTAGGTCGAGCAGATATTATGATCACTGGCGGTAGCGAGGCCGCCGTGGTTAAGGCAGGCATGGGTGGATTCTCTAGTATGAAGGCCCTCAGCGAACGCAATGACGACCCACTCACAGCTTCAAGACCATTTGACAAAGACCGCGATGGCTTCGTTCTCGGCGAGGGAGCAGGATGCCTAGTGCTCGAATCTTACGAAAACGCCAAAGCTCGTGGTGCCACGATATACGCTGAGGTGCTCGGCTACGCAGCTACTGCTGATGCCTACCACATGACAGCCCCACACCCAGAGGGGCTGGGAGCTCGCAACGTTATGAAGGCAGCACTAAAAGACGCAGGGCTGCAACCAGAGGACGTAGACTATATCAATGTCCACGGCACTTCTACACCCCTGGGCGATATAGCAGAGAGTCTCGCCATTAAAAAAGTATTCGGTGATCACGCTTACAAGCTCAATATCAGCTCGACCAAGTCTATGACCGGCCACCTCCTAGGAGCTGCTGGTGCCATAGAGGCTATAGCTGGTATCATTGCCATCAATGAAGGTGCTGTACCGCCTACCATCAACCATTACACCGACGACCCCGAAATAGACAACCAACTCAATTTTACATTTAACGAGGCGCAGCAGCGATCCGTCAAGGTTATGCTCAGCAATACCTTTGGCTTTGGGGGTCACAATAGCAGCGTGGTTTTCAAAACTGTCTAATTCGTGATCCGGCTAGGAAAGAAACTTTACAACTACTTCTTGTCTCCTGACAAAGCGTTAACCCGCAAGCTATACGCAACGCTAGGCTTTGTGCCTACTAGCCTAAAACTGTTTAGACGAGCATTCTACCATAAATCAATGAACAATGGGGAGGATGCATCGAGTCAGAGCAATGAGCGGCTAGAATTCTTAGGAGATGCCATCCTGAGCTCGATCGTCGCAGAATACCTCTACAATAAATACCCGACTAAGGCCGAGGGGTTCTTGACCAAGATGCGATCCAAAATCGTCAAGCGAAAGACCCTCAATATGGTGGCTGACAATATGGGGCTAGACCTCATACTTGTCGACTACTCGCAAGGCAAACTGAGCAAGACTATGCTGGGCAATGCCCTAGAGGCTGTAGTGGGTGCCGTGTACCTCGAGCGAGGGTATAAGGCCACTTCTAGATACGTGATCAAGGAGATCCTCATGAAGTACCTCGACATCCACAAACTCGAGTCGCATGATGATAACTTTAAGAGTCAGTTACTCGAGTACTGCCAAAAGAATAACCTATCGATTAAGTACAAGCTCGTAGACAAGTATCGCAGCGAGAAGAGAGACCGGTTTAAGGTTGCCGTCGTGATAGGGGGTAAGACAGCTGGCGTGTCCGATGATTACAACAAAAAGTCCGCTGAGCAAGATGCCAGCCGCATCGCCTATGAACACCTACAAGATCATCAAGGTCACAGCTAGTTCAGCACATTATGCTAAAAAAATTAACACCGCCGAGACAAGTGACGTAAAAATCTGTTAAGCAAAGCCTCAATTGTATACAGAAAGACGTATTTTTAGGAAAATAGCATGAGCATTATGTTATGCTAGACCTCTAATACTGTTTGCGATGGCCTTATCTCTTACTCTCCAGCAAAACGAACAATCATTCATAGCCGCCTGTGCCGCTAACGAAAGGTGGGCACAAGAGACCCTCTACAAGTCGTTCTTCGCTAGTATGCGGCCAATATGCCGTCGTTATGCCAACAATGATCAGGATGCCCAAGACATACTACACGAGGGCTTTATCAAGGTATTCAGACATATAGGCAAGTATCAAGCAGGCACATCGCTAGAGAGCTGGATCAAGCGTATCATGATCAACACCAGTATCGACTACTATCGCAGAGAGACACGCCGTCGTACGGAAGATATTGACACCGTTTATGACATGAGTAGCCACGATCCAGATGCGATCTCCCACCTCAGTACAGAAGAAATAATGCTGGCCTTGCAGCAATTAACCGCTGCCTATCGTTCTGTATTTAACCTATACGTAATCGAAGGATACCCACACAAGGAAGTAGCTAGCATGCTAGGTATCACGGAGAGTACATCAAGGTCTAACCTGGTTAAGGCAAGAACAAAACTAAAGGCGATCCTACTCAAGAATGGGATCACTAAGCGATGAGAGACGAAGACTTCGACGAAATACTAAAGGGCAAACTCCAAGAGGAGGATAGCCTAGCACCCGACTGGCAGTCTATGCAAGATAGGCTGGACCAGGAGGCGGAGCTCGACAGAGCCCTAGACACCCGTGTCGCACAGGCTGCGGGGGCCCTCGTCGATGATGATGAGCCAGACTGGTCATCATTTGCTGATAGACAGACACGACTACGAGACCGCCACAAGACGATCCTCAGTATCAAGTCAGCAGAGCTGCTACTACTACTACTATGCATGAGTATCTATGGGGTATCCTCTCGACTATGGAGCGACCTATCACAAGCGATGGATCAGCCCATACTTATGGCAGACGCCAGCACGACGCTACTACTACAGCGATCTACAGACGACATCATACCGCTCCGGACCATCCAGCATACGGCATCCCCAGAGCTTAGTAGTACGAGTACGTATCCGATACTACACCCAGCATATAGCCAAGTACGAACTACGATATCGGAGGCATACAGCACAAAAGATCAAACACCTAGTATCGCGTCACCTATCACAATCGCGCCACTAGCTACTACTACACCACCGATCGCTAGTACAGAGCCAGCACGTCTAGGTCCTAGTAAACCCTACTCTCTAGAGATCCAGCCTAGCGACTCTCGTCCATCAGGATGGCTCGCAGGTATAGGTTTTAGTAGGAATGCTGACTTTATATATACGCCTACTGATGTGGTGTACAAGGGCCTGGCTGCCTACAGTACGGTTGAGCAGGGTTATACCGTCGACCTTACCATCAGGAGAAGGCTAGGTCGCTTTGACATCAATAGTGGTCTTGCCTACACTAGGCAGTCATACGATCCTAGGCCGTTCTCTGAGACTAATATCGATGATATGGGCCAGGTCGTCACAGCTCGTCTGTCGGACATCAGTTTTGACATCATCAAAATCCCCCTCAGCCTCTCCTACCACTATACGAGTAGAGGCGCGGTCTCTGCCTTCGTGAGTGCTGGCCTTACATCCAACTGGGTAGTCAATACCAACTACCAGGTCAAGCAAGAGAAGCAGTCGCCCAATAGACGGGTAGTCAGGGCTGTGGATATTACCAATGGTAAGGAGATCGGAAAGGAATTTCAACTATCAGAAAAAGACTTTAGCCCGGGCCTATTGTCAGGTGGTAGTCTAGCGCAAAATCTGTTTCTATCGGCTACAATAGACGCTGGCGCAGAGATACGCATATCAGATAATACCAACGTACGGCTCTCTGCCGGCTACATGCATAATCTTGGCGTCCATATCGGACCCAACCAAAACAGGATTCATTCGCTAAGCATGCGTCTGGGTGTATCGAGGTTGATGTAAGGAGGAGGGACAGTATTCGGTGTTCGGTATACAGATGTCAGATGTAAGATGTAAGATGTAAGATTTTGGATGTAAGACGTGCCTACGTTAGCGATGCCGCATTTATACCTTCAGCGCATTAAAATCTACACGAGTTTATAAATTGATCGAGTATTCCGAAGTCGAATTTCAGATTACAGACTTACCGCATACTAACCCTCGCAGACCGCACACCGCTACGGTAATCGAGCCTATCGAAACCCTGTACCGCTACATAATTGAGGTAACCTAACAGCCGCAGGGCAGGAGGCCTTGCCTTTCAAGTTGGACGACCGCTAACCGCAGACCACACACCTTACACCGCAAACCGCACACCACATTCCGCACACCGCTAACCGCAGATCACAGACCGCACATCGCAGACCGCAAACCACACACCGCAAACCACACTTCATAAAAAAAGGCCAGCAACTACGAGAGCTACTGACCTATTACTGTCTTTGGAAAAAAACCGTCTTTACTACTAGTCGATCAGTAGGACCTTGCGAGTCTCTACTGCCTCTGTAGTTTTGTCTTCTATACGGATGAGGTAGGTACCAGCCTCAAAGCCATGCTCCTTGAGGTTGATGACAGGCATACGATTGTGCTCGTCAGTCGCTAGCATAGTATAAACGACGCGGCCTTGTAGGTCCATCATCGTCAACTGTGCATCACCCTCCATGTCGCCTAGGTCTACGACGACTAGGTCGCTGGTAGGATTAGGATATACATTGATCATAGATGATATTACATCAAATGTCAACGACCGTACCTCGCTGATCTCAAAGGCCTCATCAAGATCTACAGCTACAAGACGGTAGTAGAATGTACCGTCACCTGACCGCAGTGTACGTGGTATCGTGTTATCTATAAAGCTATATTCGATCATCTCTCTGCTATCACCTGCTGCCTCTACACGACCGAGTGACTCCCAGCTACGTAGGTCTGCTGACCGCTGTACGATGAAGTGTGAACTATTAAGCTCGATGCTAGTCGTCCAGTCTACACGTGCAGAAGACTCAGAGAGTTTCGTTGCTGTGATGGAAGTGATGGTTATGGGGAGGGTAATGGAAGCGCTTGCATTAAACAATCCACTAAACTGGTTGCCTAGAAAAGTGGGCAAAGCTGGATCACCATTATTAGCATCTACCCAAGGATTGGTTGAGTCTAAAATCTCAAAATCAACTTGCTGTGTAGCAGTTGGCATAAGAGATAAGACAAGAATATCCTTCAACTCATTATTCGAGAATGGAACGGCGGTATTACCGTTGAATTCAAATTTCAAATAATTCCAACCATCTCCTCCATCGTCAGCAATAAATCCACCGACTGGCTGGAAATTGAACCCTGTAATATTGGTGACAGATTGAACAAGCTCTGGAGACAATGAACTAGGATAACGCAAGCTAAACACACCCGTTATCCAACTACTAAAAGGACCTGCAGGATAAGCACCTTGTGATTGAAACTGTACTAATACTTCATTATCATTTGATGTAGCTGAGACACCAAATTCAATCGACTGAGTGAATGCCGTTATTGTCAAAAGACTGCAAAGAACTGCAATCAAAAACTTAATTTGTATCTTTTTCATATTTTTTAGTTTCCTATAGTTCCTGTCAAAGGAGTCGTGGGATCAAATGATATGTTCGATGGATTAGTGAAGACTGAAAATGCAATCTTAATGATATCTGTAGTTCCACCGCTGTACACAATCTCTCCGTTAAGGTCAGTATCTGCATCAGAATAGCCCACAGACACAAAGGTTGGATCAAAGGAAGAATTGAGTGGATCAGTAAATACTGCTGCAGCTATCGGAATGATATCGGTTTGTCCACCCGAATAAACTATCTCATTATTGCCATCTGCATCACCTGCCCACATAGCATTACTACTACCAACACTCGCCTGAGCATCTGTACCGAAAGTACTCGTACCCGTACTCGTAAAGTCTACCGTCTGCGTACCATTTAGGGCAGTACTTGCATCGTGCATCACACCTAGGTGGTTACGGTGGCGTACTGCCACAAATCCACTCGCAGGAGCATTCTTGATAATCGGATCACCCTCACCCGATAGTGCTACTACTGAACCATCGTCCTTAAGGAAGGCACTAGCCGATGCTACCATATTGGCACCAGAGGCGGCTGCGTCGTATACCTCGATCTCTACCCAGTCTACGATATCAGTAGCAGGAATCGCCGCTACAGTCTCACCAGCTGTGTATGGCGATGTCAATGGTAGTATACCGTTGATCGCCGTACTCATCGATGTACCCGCTGCGTTGAGTGGTCCCTGCAAGTAGGCATTAAGGGCTATCATACCATATCTATTTGTACCCGTAAAGTCAAAAGCACCAGCAGACTTAACAGCTTGTACTGTACCGCCAC
>CAYMFD010000021.1:37076-41532 GCA_964389475.1 uncultured Saprospiraceae bacterium | reverse complement strand
TTATCATGGTTTTGACCTGTTGAGGCCTAAACTTTTTTCAGGGACGGACACTTTCTACTCAATACCTCAACAGCTAATAGCGCCAACAAATCTAACAAAGCCAATAAAGCTAACACAGCTAACTAAGCCAATCAACTTTACACTTTACACTTTTCACTATCCACTTTAAACTAACACATGCCCCTCTGACACTTTGTCCTACCTCCCAAACCAATCCCGTCACATCTGTCACTTATTATCGACCTTCTGTCAGTCCATCACACTTGGCACAAAGAATGATCATATGCATGCGAAATCATATTTCACAATTACTTCTTCATACATCTAAAAATAGGATACAGATATGAAACCAATCAATGATCGAGTAGTGGTCAAGCCAGCTGCAGCTGAAGAAAAGACTGCCGGTGGAATCATCTTGCCAGATACTGCTAAAGAGAAACCACAACGCGGAGAAGTGGTAGCAGTAGGTCCAGGCAAAGACGACAATGCAATGACTGTCAAGAAAGGCGATAGCGTCTTGTACGGCAAGTATGCAGGGCAGGAGCTGCATCATGAAGGTAACGACTACCTGATAATGAGAGAAGATGACATCCTCATCATTTTGTAAGTAAGCGGATCGCTCACGATACGTATCAGTAATTTAATTCAATCTTAAAAGTCAGATATACTTATGTCTAAAGAAATAACTTTTAGTTCAAGCGCAAGAGCAAAGCTCAAGTCTGGTATCGACCAGCTAGCAGATGCTGTAAAGGTGACGCTAGGCCCTAAGGGACGTAACGTCATTATTCAGAAAAGCTTCGGAGCACCTTCTATCACCAAGGATGGTGTATCAGTAGCCAAGGAGATCGAACTGGAAGATCCAGTAGAGAACATGGGAGCACAGATGGTCAAGGAGGTCGCCTCTAAGACGGCTGACGCTGCTGGTGACGGTACTACCACTGCTACAGTACTCGCTCAGGCGATGGTAGCTGCAGGTATGAAGTACGTAGCCGCTGGTGCAAACCCTATGGACCTCAAGAGAGGTATCGACAAGGCGGTAGGTGCCGTGATCGAGGGACTCCAAGCGCAAAGTGAAGTGATCGGTGATGACTTCGAAAAAGTACAGCAAGTAGGTGCTATCTCTGCTAATAACGATGGCGAGATAGGTACACTTATCGCAGACGCTATGAAGCGTGTAAGCAAGGACGGTGTCATCACTGTCGAGGAAGCGAAAGGTACAGAGACATACGTCGATGAAGTACTCGGTATGCAGTTCGACAGAGGATACCTCTCACCATACTTCGTTACCAATAGCGAAAACATGGTCACTGAGTATGAGAATCCGCTCATCCTTATCCACGACAAAAAGATCAGCAATGTACAAGACATCGTACCTGTTCTCGAGAAGGCTGCAGGTGCAGGTCGACCACTATTGATCATCGCAGAAGACGTTGAGTCTCAAGCGCTAGGTGTACTCGTTGTCAATAGGCTACGTGGTGGTCTCAAGGTAGTAGCTGTCAAGGCACCTGGTTTCGGTGATCGTCGTAAGGCTATGCTAGAGGATATCGCTATCCTTACTGGTGGTACTGTTATCTCTGAGGAGAAAGGGTACAAGCTAGACGGTGTAGATCTAGAGCACCTAGGTAGCGCTGAGAAGATCACAGTAGACAAGGACAACACGACTGTCGTAAACGGTGCAGGTGGTCAAGATGCTATCGATGCACGTATCAATCAGATCAAGGCGCAGATCGAAACAACGACATCTGACTACGACCGTGAGAAGCTCCAGGAGCGACTAGCCAAGTTGAGCGGTGGAGTAGCGGTACTATATGTAGGTGCGGCGACTGAGGTCGAGATGAAAGAAAAGAAAGATCGTGTAGATGATGCACTACATGCTACTAGAGCAGCTGTAGAAGAAGGTATCGTAGTAGGTGGTGGGGTCGCCCTCATCCGTACACTAGATGCAGTAGCTAAGGTCAAAGGCGTCAACGAAGACGAAGACCTAGGTGTACAGATCGTACTCAAAGCACTAGAGGCACCACTACGTACCATCGCAGAGAATGCAGGTGTAGAGGGATCAGTAGTACTACAGGCAGTACGTCAGGCAAAAGGCTCTAATGGCTACAATGCTCGTACAGACAAGCACGAAGACCTTAAGAAGGCCGGTGTAATCGATCCTACCAAAGTGACTAGGGTAGCTATAAGCAATGCAGGCTCGATCGCAGGTATGGTACTCACGACAGAGTGTGTCATCAACGACAAGCCAGAAGAAGGCCCTGCTATGCCTCCTATGGGTGGCGGTGGCGGTATGCCAGGCATGATGTAAGCGCAAGCTACTATATTCACTAGCTAATAGTAAGGCGGCTACTTGTGTAAAGCAGGTAGTCGCCTTTTTTTGTATCTGAAGGACTGTTCGTAAATCTGTAGAAGATATTGGTGCCAAGCGTGAAAGACTACATAGCGACCATGGAGAGTGGTTAGGGACTCATGATATAGTGTTAGAACCTAATCTAGGTTTAGTATTCTATACAATACAGATCGTTAACTCGACGGTTTACCTTAGTGATGCTGGTGTCAACGCCGATGTGGTGGAGACTAACGGCTCTGTACTAGTGCTAGAAGATATCTCCACCCTCACAGCCGACCGTATCGAGACGACGAGTAGTCTCGTCATTGTACGTAATGGCAGTCAGGTAACTGTACCGGATTGAGGGTAGTGGATTGTCTAGTCTTTTTGAGTAGACCTATCTCTTCCACAATTACGATTGCCTCACCACTACTCATGACCATATAGCATGTCATGTAAGTCTGAGCCCCCTAGTAAGGTGTACATGTCAGCTGTCAGGGGTTTTGTTAGGAATATTTGATATTCACTTTGTAGTGATCGTAAGATCGAGAGCTTTCATATTTTTCTACTAAAAGCGGGCGAAGGTCGGACAGGTTCTAGTCTTTTCTTTAAGTCTAATTAATATTATCGATGATTGTATTTTGCAAGATATTGCTGAGCTTGCCCTTTCCTATGTTGACACAAGAACCTTATTGTAGGTAACCTACGACGTTACTCGCCAATCTCTACTACTAAGGCCTAGCACAAACCTACTTAAGCGCATATCTTTGCACTCGCTTATAGGATTATATCAAGCATAATAGGGATGAGTAAGAAAGGAAGGGTACTGGTAGCCATGAGTGGTGGCATAGATAGCACGGTCTCCGCTATGATGCTCCATGAGGAGGGGTATGAGGTGGTAGGGATAACCATGAAAACGTGGGACTATGCCTCCTCAGGCAGCTCGACCAAGGAGACGGGTTGCTGTAGCCTCGATAGCATCAACGATGCTCGTGAGGTAGCGGTGCATATGGGTTTTCACCACTTTATCATAGACATCAGAGAGGAGTTCGGGGATTACGTGATCGATAACTTCGTCGAGGAGTACATCGCTGGTCGCACGCCTAACCCTTGTGTACTGTGCAATACCCACATCAAGTGGTCAGCCCTGCTCAAGCGTGCTGATATGATGGACTGTGAGTTTATAGCAACGGGTCATTATGCTGTGATCAAGGAGCATGAGGGCCGCAAATTCGTGTCGAAGGGTAAGGACGATCGCAAAGATCAGAGTTACGTCTTGTGGGGCCTATCGCAGGAGTGCCTAGATCGTAGCCACTTTCCGCTAGGTAACTATACCAAGCCAGAGATACGCCAGATGGCAGCTGACTGGGGCTACGAGGCCCTCAGTAAGAAGGCCGAAAGCTATGAGATATGCTTCGTGCCGGATAACGACTACCGAGGATTTCTCAAGCGTAGGGTAGACGGTCTCGAGGAGCGAGTGGCGGGCGGAACCTTTGTCGATAAGACAGGCAATGTATTGGGGAAGCACGATGGCTACCCATTCTACACGATAGGCCAGCGCAAGGGACTAGGGGGTGGTTTTGATAGGCCTATGTATGTCACCGATATCTTGCCAGAGCAAAATACAGTCATACTAGGCGAAGTCGATGACCTGCTACGCAATGGTATGTACGTTAAGGGAGTTAATAGTATGAAGTATGATGCCATACCTAATGCTGCAGACATCAGTACTCAGGTACGATATAATGACCACGGTACACTGAGCACCTTGAGTAATCTGGGTAGTGAGGTTATGGTCGACTTTCATCTACCTGTACGCGGTATAGCGCCTGGTCAGTCTGCCGTGTTTTACGAGGGAGATGATGTAATAGGTGGTGGTATTATTGCACGCAGTCTATAAAATATGTCCATGATGATCAAAACGGCCTTGCCTACCTACCTCGCCTTGTTACTCTTGCTGATATGCATGAGCTGCGAAGGTGAGATTGAAGAGCTAGATATAGACTATGGTTATGACTACTACCCGCTAGTGGACGGCAGTCAGTGGATCTACCAGTATGATAGCGTGCTGTATCTGCGTCAGTTCGGGACTGTAGATACCGTCAGTGGCTACCTGCGTGAGCGGCTAGT
>CAYMFD010000021.1:15217-36976 GCA_964389475.1 uncultured Saprospiraceae bacterium | reverse complement strand
GACCCTATACGTATCTATGCTTTGTGGGATGACTACCGTGTATCGAGTATCTCTGCGACGGAGGCGGTAGGCGATCGGTTGTATGATGACGTCATCACAGTGACGGAGAACATTACTGAAGACCTCGGCCGCCTAGAGCTGCGTAACAGCACGGTCAAGTATGCTCGTGGTGTGGGTATCGTAGCGATAGAGCACACCATTCTGGAGTGTTCGGACTGTGATCCTAACATATCGTGGGACGAGAAGGGCGACAAGGGCTATACCCTCCATCAATACCTCATAGACTACAAGTGATCTACAACTATATCAAAGTAGGGCAGTGGCGCAAGCCATTCGGTACCAAAGGGCATATACGCCTCCAGATAGAAGATACATTTGCTGAGCAGATAGAGGATGCGACTGTCCTATTTGCCCAGCACCATGGTACCCATGTGCCATACTTCGTGCAGCGTGTAGATACGTCTAATGGTATTATCGTCAAGGTCGAGGAGGTGGATAGTCCCGAGGAGACGACCTTACTATCTGGTCAGCCTTGTTATATGCGAGAGCAGGACCTAGAGATGGATGATATAGTTACGGATGATGAGTATGCGATGCTTATTGGGCTCACCTTAGTAGATGGTAGCCCACGTGGAGAGATACGTGCGATAGTAGATTATCCACAACAAAAGATGATGGAGGTGATCACACCTAGCGGACAGCTCGTCCTCGTACCACTCGCTAGCGAACTGATCCTCAATATCGACGAGACCTCAGTAGAGGTAAGCCTAGCGGAAAACTTCTGGGAGATATTTGGCTAGCCGACTAGGCCCCGACCTTCCTTATTGATCTTGCCAGCATCTTGCAGGTTTTTCATCATGGTATCGAGTACACCATTGACGAACTCTTTGCTCTTAGCCGTACTATACGACTTAGCTATATCGACGTACTCATTGATCGTCACCTTGGTAGGTATGGTGGGGAACCCTAAGAACTCCGCGGTAGCCAGTTTCATGATGATGAGGTCCATAATAGCGACTCGCTCATGATCCCAGTTGTCGAGGATAGGCTTGATCAGCTCGAGGATCTCTTCGTCTAGCTCAAATGCTTGATCTAGCAGATCAGCGCCAAAGTCTTTGACAGGGACCGCCTCCTCAAAGTATACCTCGTAAAAGTATTCGACATCAGATGGCTGCGCTTTGAGACTCTTCTTGATGGCACCTACTACTAGCGACTTATCGTCTATCCAGTTGATGTACTTCTCCTCCATCACCTCATTGTAGTATTCACTTCGGCGGCAGAGTCTGAATAGCTCTAGTAGTACCTCAAGGTCGTCTGCTAGTTGAGTGTCTGCCTTACTGACGTAGGCTTTGTAGGCATCACTTTTAGAAAACTCGATATAGAGCTTCTTAAAAAAGTCAGCATCTGTAGTAGATCGAAACGATAGCTTGTCGTAAAGCTTGTTAAGCGCCTTATTGTCAACTAGGCTCTGTATGATGGCGTTGTCGTATAGCTTGGCTGTGAAGGTCTTGTCCTCATCAGAGGGGAGGTGCTTGGACTTGCGTCGCTCCTCGTCTTGTACAGCATGCTTGGTGATCTCCACGAAGCAAAATAGATTGTAAAGGAAGAGGTCGTAGGTTCCTTGGACACTCCTTTGGTACGTACGCTTGGCATCTGGCAACTTGACAGACTCATCTCTATTCATTGCATAGAATATCTGCAAGACCTTGATTCTGACGCTTCTCCTACTTAGCATTTACCTTCTATCTTTTTAGGTGGTAATACGACTGGCTTAGATCGTATGAATAAATTCCATAATGCAAAGAAACAAAACTACTCCTACTTGCTAGGTAGCTGGCACCATTATTAATATATTAATTATCATTTGGCACTGACGATGACTTTTTTCCACTCTCCTGCGCCTAGGCCTCCCAGCCTATAACTCCCTATGCGGACCCGTATTAGCCGTAGCACAGGATAGCCCACGCTAGCCAGCATCTTTCTTACCTGCCTGTTTTTGCCCTCACGTAGCGTGATGGATAGCCATGTGGTCGGGATGTGTTTGCGCTGCCTGATCGGTGGTGTACGGTCACCTACCGCTGGGTTGTCAAGACGCTTGACTAGACAGGGCATGGTATGGTGGGTCTTGCCCTTGGCACGTATACTTACTCCACTCGATAGCTGCTGTATAGCCTCATCAGTGGGCAGCCCCTCTACCTGTACCCAGTACTCCTTATCTACATGGTGGGTAGGGGATAGCAAGGCACTATTGACCCGTCTGTCATTAGTCAGTAGTAGTAGACCTTCACTGTCTCTATCTAGACGACCTACGGGATACACATCATCGGGTACGCCGCTGATGTAGTCTGCGATCGTTATATGGGATGGTACTTCCCTCGTCCACTGTGACAGACAGTCGTAGGGCTTGTGAAAGATAATCGATGTGTAGGCCACGGGCCTGGCTTTAGACGTTAAACCTAAAGTGCATCACGTCGCCATCATTAACGACGTACTCCTTGCCCTCTACGCCTAGCTTACCAGCTTCTTTGACAGCAGACTCTGATCCATAGGTAACGTAGTCTTCGTAACTGATGACTTCTGCACGTATAAATCCTTTCTCAAAGTCCGTGTGGATAACTGCGGCTGCCTGTGGGGCCTTGGTACCCTCGGTGATCGTCCATGCCCGCACCTCTTTCTCACCAGCAGTGAAGTAAGTGATCAGCTCTAGTAGTTTGTATGCGGCTAGTATGAGGCGGTTGACACCTGGCTCTGATAGTCCCATCTCCTCGAGGAACATGAGTCGCTCCTCTTTATCCTCTAGCTCAGCGATCTCTGCCTCGATACCTGCACATACATTGATGACTTGTGCACCTTCGTCTTTGACGGCCTCAGTAAATAGCTTGGTCATATCATTACCAGACAAGACGCTGTTTTCGTCCACGTTGCACACGTAGAGAATAGGCTTTGCCGTAAGAAGGTACATATCTAGATAGACAGGTAGCTCGTCGTCACTGATAGACATAGATCGAGCAGGGTTGCCTGCCATCAGGTGGTCGTAGAGTCGCTGGGCGAAGTCTAGTTTCTTGCCCTCTTCTTTATCACCGCCCTTACTGCTCTTTTTAAACTTGTCGATACGCTTCTCTACGGTGTCTACGTCTTTGAGGATGAGCTCTGTGTCGATGATCTCCTTGTCTCGCACAGGATCTACGCTACCATCTACGTGTATGACGTTACCATCCTCAAAGCATCTCACGACGTGGATGATGGCATCTACCTCTCGGATATTACCCAGGAACTGGTTACCGAGCCCTTCGCCCTGACTTGCACCCTTGATCAGTCCCGCGATATCTACGATCTCTACTGTTGTAGGTAGCGTCTTCTGAGGGTTGACGAGTTCTGCGAGCTTGTCTATACGAGGGTCTGGTACCGTGATGATACCTACGTTAGGGTCTTTGGTAGCAAAAGGGTAGTTAGCAGCTAGTGCCTTAGCTGACGTAAGTGCATTAAAGAGTGTTGACTTTCCGACGTTGGGTAGACCCACAATACCACATTTAAGTGCCATATGCTTGTGTGATTTTTATCTAGCGATGATTAAAGCTTTATGCTTAGCGCCGGCAAAGATAGTCTTCTTGATAGGTTTACAGATCTATCAGCTCAAGATCAGAAATTAAGTAGTCTCTCGCCGCTATGACCTCCACGTCTAGACTGCGCAGATAATCTACTTGCTCAGGGCCATACTTGATAGCGCCGATCTCATGTTTGATAGATGTAGACCACTGATCTAGCGTGGTTTTGTCTAGGTTGCTAAACAAGGCTGGATCTCGATCACGACCCAGTTTGTCCTGTAACTGTACGACTAGGCCACCCGGCACACGCCAGTCCGTGATATACTGTGTGACATCGTCAGGCAGGGTAGTGCCATAGGTGCTGGCGTACTGATAAGCGATGGTAGCGACGGATTCGTCTATCTTTTCTTGATGTAGGGAGACGTCTATCGTGTCTAGCCCTACGAAGATGTCAGGCGTGATGCCGCCACCACCACGTATAGTCCTGCGGTATCGCATCGTCTCATAGCGCATACTATCATCTACAGCGACGCTATCTTTAAAGAAGAGCTCGCCAGACTCGTACCTGTTGTACCAGTCGTCACCATATTCAATACCACCATTACCTGCGTCATACTTGCGCTGGATAGATCTACCAGATGGCGTATAGTATCGAGCGGTCGTCAGCCTGATGGCACTCTGGTTTGACAGGCGGTACTGATCTTGAATCAGTCCCTTGCCGAATGTCCGTCTACCTACGATGACACCACGATCCCAGTCCTGGATGGCTCCGGCGAGGATCTCACTAGACGAGGCGCTATTTTCGTTGACGACGATGGCGATCTTATCTATAGGAAAGAAGGGCTTGCCCGTAGACTTGTACTTATTCTCACGACCATTCTTATCCTGTGTGTACACCAGCATGTTGCCCTTCTCGACGAATAGCTGGCTGAGTATGTCTACCGCTTCTACCAGTAGTCCGCCCGGATTGTCCCGTACATCGATGACAAGGTGCCTAGCTCGGTGATCACGTATGAGCCGCTCTAGCCCCGTCATAAAGTCCTCGTAGGTATTATTGCTAAAGCGATCTATGCGTATATAACCGCATAGGCTGTCCATCATCGATACAGCAGTAATCGTCTTGAGCTGCTGCTCTTGCACGACGAATGGCAGCTTGATCGTCTCATTGGCGCTAGGCCTGTAGAGGGTCAGTGTGACTTCTTCGCCGCGCAGTTTGCCCAGGTGTCGAGCGAGGTCCTCTTGCGTGACCTCCGGCCCTACGAAGGTCTTATCGTCGATAGCAAGTATCCTATCAAAGGGTCTGATGTCAAGGTCGGCTGCAGTAGAGCCCTCGTATATATAACGTACATGTAAGGTGTCGTCTACAGGTAGGCTTTCGGCACCTATACCTATATATCGACCGCCGATCTGCCTGTCGATTGCAGTAAGATCATCAGGGGCGATGTAGGCAGAGTGTGGATCTAGGGCTTCGATTACTTCTTTGATCGCTGACTCTACTAGTAGGTCAGCATTGACAGAGTCGACATACTTGGCCTCTATGTAGCGGATGACCTGCTCTACGCGGCCTGTCCCTACACTACTCGCCGCAGACTGAGATAGTAGAGGTACTTCGTCTCGCTCGTTCATTTTATAGCCTATCACGATACCGAGAGCCACCATGATAGATAGGAGTAGTGGTTGCCAGACTTGTCTAGAAGTATTGTTGCTCATAGGATATTACCAACGATTAGGGTCGTGATGCCAGGTCTATAGATCATTTTTCTTGCCAAAGTAGAAAACGTCTTTATCGAAAGTAGGGTTTGATATCACGTTTGTTTATCATTGTGGTAGAATTACTAAACACCACAGAATTATGGCACGCAAAAAGAAAGCGTACAAAATTGATGATCTCGATCTTTCGATTTTGTCAATTCTCCTTTTCAATGCAAAGAAACCTTATGCAGAGATCGGGAAACAACTGAAGGTATCGGGAGGTACTGTACACGTCCGTATCAAGAAATTGATGGGAAGTGGTATCGTCAACGGTAGTAACCTAGACGTCAACTATGATATGCTAGGATACAGCGTAACAGCTTATCTAGGGGTATTCCTTGAGAAGTCTAGTTATTACTCAGGCATGGTCGAGGAGCTTAAGAAAGTACCAGAAGTAGTGGAAGCTCACTACACAACTGGTTCTTACAGCGCCTTGGTCAAGGTTATGTGTAAGGATATGAAGCATCTACGCAAAGTACTTTCCGAGAAAGTACAAACTGTACAGGGTGTCGCACGTACAGAGACATTCTTGTCACTGGACACGGGTATCAGCAGACCAGTAAACCTGGACGAAGTAGACGCATAAGATTAACCCCTTATCGAGTTGTTATTTAAGACCCTAGGTATTTCAACATGCCTAGGGTCTTATTTTTTGCTTTCTATTGACTTGATCCGTTCTCTCGGGGTCTACTGCGACGCAAAAGGTACAGGATAGTCGATATGTCCATCAATATTAATGTGGCAAGCTAAGGTGGTACTACGATAAAAAGACCGATAAACCACTTCTGATCTATCGGCCTTCATTAATCAAACCAAATCACTAATTGTCCTACCATCTCTGGTAGTATTCTTTGGCACTAAATACTGATCTAATCGGTACTAGTGACTGAGTACAATGCGCTTGCTGATGGGTCTTTCTGCAAGAACCTGTAATACATAGGCCCCTGCAGTATATTGGCTTACATCTATTGAGGCCTTGCCATCATTAATATCAAATTGATAGATCATACCACCTGTAAAGTCCAGTAGTTGGCCTCTAGTTACGGTGCTTGTAGTACCTAAATCCACCATCAATATGTCGCTTGCAGGGTTGGGGTAGACGGATAGATTAGCTCTTAGTTCGTCTATCTCTGCAGTACTTGTCGTACAAGGTCCACCGGACTCTAGTCGCGTCACAGTAATACTATTGGATAGAGCAAAGCAGCCCTCTAAGTCTGCAACATTGTTTCCTGCCGCTAGACCTTCTAGGCCATCAGCGAAGGAGATATTCCATATGAGGCAGATGCCAGCACCCGCTTCATCAAAATCAACTACTCCTGGCATAGGCGGTAGGCCTAGGATGTTACCCTGATCATCCGTGATCACCCAGGCTGTACTATCACCACTAATACTATCTAGCGTTATACCACTTACGAAATCAGCTTCTCCATCTACACAGAACTCAAATGGTCCACCTGTGAGTACGCCTCCGTCAGGTTGGTTTCTGACCACGGTAATACTGTTTGAGAGGTCGAAGCAGCCTTCTAGGTCTGCAACATTATTACCTGCCGCTAGTCCTTCTAGGCCATCAGCGAAGGAGATATTCCATATAAGGCAGATGCCAGCACCCGCTTCATCAAAGTCGACTACTCCTGGCATAGGCGGTAGGCCTAGGATGTTGCCCTGATCATCCGTGATTACCCATGCTGTGCTATCACCCCGAGTACTATCTAGTGTGATGCCACTTACGAAATCAGCTTCTCCATCTACACAGAACTCGAATGGTCCGCCTGTCAAGACGCCTCCGTCAGGTTGGTTTCTTAAGACTGCTATGCTGTTAGATATATCTAGACATCCTGTAAGATCTGAGATGTTGTTGCCTGCTGCTAGGCCAGCTATCTGACCGTCATGCGATACGTGATATACTAGGCAGGTACCAGGAAATACGTCATCAAAGTCAACCACATCAAAGCTAGGCGGTAGGCCTAGAATCATGCCTTGATCATCTGTGATCACCCATTGCGAAACCGTGCCTTGACTGTTAGCTAGTGTTATCTGCTCTGCAGCGATTAGGTCTGGCGATCCGTCACCGACACAAAACTCAAATGGTCCGCCAAAGAGTGTACCTCCGTTAGCATTACAGCTATCTACGTTTGTTCTTATTACCTCGATAGAGTTAGAGAGGCTAAAGCAGCCCTCGAGGTCAGCGGCATTAGCGCCAGGTGCAGCACCGATCAAGTCACCAGTGTAGGCAAGGTGCCATATGAGGCAGTTACCAGGACCTGCACCCTCTACATCAACGACGTCTAGTGTAGGCGGTAGGCCTAGGATGTAACCCTCGTCATCTGTAATTACCCACTGGAAGTTCTCACCATTGCTGTTTACTACAGTCACTAAAGAGTCAGCGAGTAGGTCGGCAATACCGTCCCCTTCGACGAACTCAAATGGCCCTCCAAATAGTGTGCCTCCGTTAGCATCGCAGCTGTCTACGTTTGTTCTTATAACTTCAATCGGGTTCGAGAGGCTAAAGCAGCCCTCTAAGTCAGCGGCATTAGCGCCAGGTGCAGCACCGATCAAGTCACCGGTGTATGCGAGATGCCATATGAGGCAATTACCAGGGCCGGCACCTTCTACATCGACAACGTCTAGGGTAGGCGGTAGGCCTAGGATGTAACCTTCATCGTCGGTGATGACCCACTGGAAGTTCTCACCATTGCTATTAGTTACAGTCACGAGAGAGTCAGCGAGTAGGTCGGCAATACCGTCCCCTTCGACGAACTCAAAAGGACCTCCGAATAGGTTGCCTCCGTTAGCATCACAGCCATCTACGTTGGTTCTTATTATCTCGATCGGGTTTGACAGGCTAAAGCAGCCCTCTAGGTCAGCGGCATTAGCGCCAGGTGCAGCACCGATCAAGTCACCAGTGTATGCTAGGTGCCATATGAGGCAGTTGCCAGGTCCTGCGCCTTCTACATCGACGACGTCTAATGTAGGCGGTAGGCCTAAGATGTACCCTTCGTCATCGGTGATGACCCACTGGAAGTTCTCACCATTGCTATTAGTTACAGTCACGAGAGAGTCAGCGAGTAGGTCGGCGATACCGTCCCCTTCGACGAACTCAAATGGTCCGCCTGTGAGTACACCTCCGTTAGGTTCGTTTCTTACCACGGTAATACTGTTAGATAGTGCAAAGCAGCCATCTAGATCAGCAACATTATTACCTGCTGCTAGCCCATCTAGGCCATCAGCGAAGGAGATATTCCATATGAGGCAGATGCCAGCACCCGCTTCGTCAAAGTCGACTACTCCCGGCATAGGTGGTAGGCCTAGGATGTTACCCTGATCATCGGTGATCACCCAGGCTGTATTGTCACCGCTAGTGCTATCTAGTGTGATACCACTGACGAAATCAGCTTCTCCATCTACACAGAACTCGAAAGGTCCGCCTGTCAGTACGCCTCCGTTGGGTTGGTTCCTTACCACGGTAATACTATTTGACAGATCGAAGCAGCCGTCTAGATCATCAACATTATTACCTGCTGCTAGCCCTTCTAGACCATCAGCGAAGGAGATATTCCATATGAGGCAGATGCCGGCACCCGCTTCGTCAAAGTCGACTACTCCTGGCATAGGCGGTAGGCCTAGGATATTACCCTGATCATCCGTGATTACCCAAGCTGTATTGTCACCGCTAGTGCTATCTAGCGTGATACCACTTACGAAATCAGCTTCTCCATCTACACAGAACTCAAATGGTCCACCTGTGAGTACGCCTCCATCCACTGTACAGTTACCAGTGTTTTCTTGACCTATACTTGGCGAAGATGTTGCAGACCATGCGGCTGCAGATAATGAAGTTTCATCGAAAATGATGGACTCTCCATTTTGGAATGAAGGTACAAAGTCACCAACTGGCCATATGCCAGCACTAGTAGCAACAGAGGATCTGCGGTGCCCAGTAGAGCCCCATTCTACATAGCTGACTATACTATTAGCCGAACCAAAATTGTTGTTAATATAAAGCCCCATTTCTCCGTCCATAGGGTCCATGGCCGGAGACCAGCCGTCAACGGCCAAGATGTCACCCGGTGCCATCGACGTACTACCGCTCAGTATCGTCAGATTGCTAATGGCGTTATAGGTCGGAAATTCGCAGAGAATGTAGCCACTAACGTCAATAGTCGATTGTCCGATATTCTTTAATTCGACGGTCCCACCAGGCAGGACTTCATTGATGATGACTTGGGCCTGGGTGGTCATTAGAAAAGAGGAAATGAATAGAGTGATTAACACTCGAAATTGTCTAGATCGTTGCATTATTACAGGTTTATAAAGTGAGAGATCAAGCAGTACTGACCGTTGTCGTCTTGCCATGATTCCCGTACGATCTATTTTTTGACATGGTTGCCTAGTCTTCTCTTACGTAGTAGCAAAGTGTAAGCCAGCGGACATAGCCCCTGTGCCATCGATGTCAACTCTACTTACTGTTTCATTAGATACAAGAGCCAGTACCGAAAGGGCTGTTGCTTAGCTGACTACATATATAATTATGATTACTAGGTCTAAACTGGATTTGTCTTGTTTTAGAGGCGAGTATCTGGCTGAGGCTTGCCACACGGATGAGCTTTGTGACCCACAAGATGATACCTAGAGACCTATATAAGGCCTTATTTGTGTAGAGCAATTCGTGGTACTGGTACTGCTTAATTTACGCAGCTGTAGATGATGACGGAGATTATTTTTCTGCAATTTCTACTAAATTAGTGGTTACCTCTTCGTTGCTCATGGCAACTATAGGCTAAAGGCCTATCTTATGAGAGTACAAGTAATTGACGACGAAGCCCATAGTCTACAGCTCATGCAACACTTGTTAGCTGATGTCGACATCGTAGTGGATGTCCATATGTCACTTGGTGCACAGAAGGGTTTAGTGGACATTCATAAATACAGACCAGATCTTCTTTTCTTGGACATCCACATGCCCCATTTAGATGGTTTTGAAGTGTTACAGTCAGTGGAGGATCGCAACTTTGGAGTTATCTTTACTACTGCCTACAATCAACATGCGATCAGGGCTTTTAAGGTCAATGCATTTGACTACTTACTCAAGCCCGTTACGAGTGTTGACTTACAGGCAAGTATACAACGCTTCGTGTTACACTCCCATAAAGTACAGCCACAGCAGGTTGCAACACTTAGTAAACAGTTG
Source organism: uncultured Saprospiraceae bacterium (assembly GCA_964389475.1). Lineage (GTDB taxonomy): Bacteria > Bacteroidota > Bacteroidia > Chitinophagales > Saprospiraceae > CAYMFD01. The sequence goes on along the minus strand of CAYMFD010000021.1, from coordinate 26,491 downwards.
CAGTCGCAGAACAATACCGTGCATAGGTTAGCTGTACGAACATTAAAAGGCATTAGGTACGTTGACCTTGACAAAGTGGTGTACTTTGAGAGCAGTGGTAATTTATGCTATGCGCATCTTCTGGATGATTGCCCCCTCTTGGTCAATATGTTACTCAAAGAAGTCGAAAGCTTGACTACTCACTATCGATTTTACAGAGTACATCGTAGTTTCCTCATTAACATATCCAAGGTGAAAGAGGTGTTGACCACTGATAACCCTCTAGTGATCATGGTAGATGGGAGCAGCCTATCGGTTTCGCGTAGACGCAAGCCTGAGTTTTTAAAATTATTGTCCTCATGCGAATAGACATACTGCTCCTGCTTGCGCTGATGTTAGTTGCAATGTCGACTGATGGCCAGTCTATGGATATTGCTGATGATGACTACTTTGCAGATACCGACTATATACAGATGGAGTTTGGCCTCGATAGCATATCTCAAGCAGGCCTTTATAGCCATAGTTGCATTTTTTATAACTCTAGAGAAGCGCAAAAGACTATCGTCTTGCGAATGGATACCGCCTATCAAAATACGCTGTACATCCATGGACAGGCTCAGGCTCCTTTTCTTACTCGCCTCAAGTATAAGTTCTATGCCCTGGAGCTACCTCAAGGGCAGGGTACACCAGTGAGAGTAACCACCGACAAGGATATTAACGAGCAGCAAGGCATTCGTTTCTTTGATCATCCTACTACATTCTTTCCATTTGTTATCGGTTTGGGCTTTGACAACTGGTGGGCTGTATTTACGGGTTTGGGTTTCCTGCTATTTATATGGATGTCAGCCATCGTACAGGGCTTTTCTTACCTGCTCAGTATGCGTAGGGTTCATGCCTACTACTGCCTGTACCTGGTATTGATTGGGGTATTCTTCTATGTGTCGATGATTACCAATAATGTGGTTCGTGATCTTGGCGGTCTATGGCCAGAGAGAGGCCTTATGCTTAAGATCATTTTACAACCATGTTTTCATATTGCCTACATTTTGTTCATTAGAGTGTTTTTACAAACAAAGATTAAGTATCAGCACTTTGAAAAGGTAACTAAGTGGTACATATTAATGGCAGGTTTGAGCATCCCAGTCTTGTACCTGCTCTACTATTATGATGTCAATCTAGCTTATGCTTACTTTGACATATATAGATTGACGGCGGTCATTATTAGCATCTACCTTATCATTTATATCGCTCGACAGCAAGATCCCCTAGCTAGGTTTATCGTTTGGGGTTCGTTTGCTTTTGTAGGCTGTGCAACCTTGGCCATGGTACTAACCTGGTCAGGCGTTTATTTCGAACATTACGGCACTATGCACTTAACATTGTTCGGTGCAATTGTTGAGGTCGCCTTATTCTCCTTAGGTATAACTGAAAAAACCAACATCCTCTCTGCCGAAAAGCTGAAGCTCGAAAGTGCTTACTCACAGCAACTGCTCAAGACAGCGAATATTTTAGAACAGAGCAAACAGGACCTTACCACTAGTGTCAATAGTCTGAGAGCGGAGCTACAACAAGAGCAGTCCTCCCGTATATCAACTATCGTAGCCAATAAAGATCTGGAGCGAGAGGTCGCCCAGCTCCGCATGCAACTCAATCCACACTTCGTATTTAATGCCCTTACCTCCCTCAAGAGCTTTGTGCTTAACAGGCAGACCGACGAAGCATCACAGCATATCGATGAACTAGCCGTCTTTATGCGTAATGTCCTACTGGAGGCCCCCAATCCCACGATCACGCTAGATCTCATGCTGAGCCACATACGTAACTATGTCGCCATTGAAAATAAACGCCTAGAGGTGCCTGTACATCTACAAATTGCGACCGATCCGCTGATAATCACAGAGGAAGAGTTACTGCCCTCAATGATACTACAGCCCTTCGTCGAAAATGCAATATGGCATGGGCTAGCATCTTCGACGCAGATACCCCGTATACTATCCATCGACGTAACGGCAACTAGCCAGCACCTGGTGATTACGATTGAGGATAACGGCGTAGGTCGAAAGCAGCGAGCACTTTCTCAATCAGACAATGATCACAACGGTGTAGCTACTACTATACTCGCCAAGCGTATAGGTCTCTATAACGAAGGCGTCCCTGGCTTGCAAATCGTAGATCTCTATGATGACAATGCTCGACCAGCTGGCACACGCGTCGTTGTCAAATTACTACGAGCACTGTAAGTACCAGTCTAGTTTACATTGACTAGCAGTAACATGCACCTTATTTCGTCATTATTTGCAAGCTGCACTTCAAGCTCTTTATGTAAGATTCTAAGTTTGAAAGTCCCTAGTGTTTAGATTTTTTCGTTTTCCATGCTACCATTTAATCAGTAAGTACTACCACTGATTTGAAAGATGATACCGCTTAAATTTTAGTCGTACTTGTGGGGGTTACCTTTTGATGCGTAGTCGCAACTTAGGGTTAAAGAAGCTCCAAATGAAAGCACAAATACCCACTCGACTATGTCTACCCGACAGTCTAGGCATATGGCTTACAAATACATGCTCTATCGCATACATTAGTGCAGATGATAAGTACTGTCATGTGTCAGCGCTAGGTCTACGTAAGGCAGTATTCTGCTCGCTCAAGTATATCTCTGAGCGACTATCGGTACCACCATTTTATCAGATCCACAAGTCATACATCGTCAATCTCGATCACGCTAGCCAGATCAAGCGCCAGCAAAACTGGTCGATAATGATGGATGATGGCACCGAGCTACCCATAGCCAAGAGTAGGCGTAAAGGACTGTTGGCAGCGCTAGATCACTACAATACGCCGCCTCAGTCAGTCACCAAAAACATGTCGCTACTACTAGCCGTAAAAGGTCAAGTAGGGTAGATATCTATACAATAATAATCATCAAATCTTAGATCATGAGAATTATCAAATCATACCTCCTGGCGGGTCTAGCATTGCTACTATACTGTAGTCCAGCAATCGCTCAGAATGACCAGGTAGGTATCAATACCTTACTTCCCAAGGCGCAGCTACACGTCGTAGGTGACAGCGTCATTTTTGAGACGACGGAGCATCTGCATCAGCTCGTGTTTTCGCTGGACAGTATAGGGCCAGTGATTCGGTCCCTGACCAATATTGTGCTGACAACCGATTCGCTAAAGCAGATATATATCAATCCAGATGGTCGAGGCGGCTTATCTATTGGCACCTATGATACCAACCCCAATGCTGTGGCTACGATCAGTGCTGACAATCAAGGGATCTTACTGCCCCGTCTTACGCAAGACTCTATCAATGCTATTGTAACGGGCATAGCGGATGATGGCCTCCTAGTATTTAATGCCACTACTAAGGCCTTTAACGTTTTCGCGGATGGTAGCTGGCAAGAGATCAGCACAATGAGTGGTGTCGGTCTATGGACAGAGAATGGCAGTGGAGAGGCTTTCCGATTGAGTAATGTCGGGATAGGAAATACGAATCCTGCTGCTCAGCTAGATGTAGAAGATGATGTAGTAATACGAGGTGATCGACTAGACTTTAAACCCCCTAATGGTGGGACTTTCAATTGGTTTAGCATCGTTAAAGATGGTCTAGACTTTGTAATCGCTCAACAGACCAATGGTGGTAATCTATCCCTACGAACTGACAAGGACCTCTACTTCGAGACAGATAATGGAGGCCTAGATACCACAATGACTATTCTGAGAAATGGTAATGTGGGGATAGGGACCGAGGCTCCAGAATCAGCGTTGCACGTGGAAGGTTCTAACACTGGAGGTCTCGGCTTACGCCTGAGCAGGGACGGGTCAACAGTAGATTTCGATATATATGCCCATAATGCTAATGCTGGAGTAGGTACAGTATCTAACCATCCACTACGTTTTTTCACCAATAATTCCTTTAGAATGGAAATAGGGGATAATGGTAATATCGGAATAGGAGTTCCGCAGGCAGACCAAAAACTCGAGGTTGATGGTGCAGTTCAGGTGGGATCTACTACGACCCCTACTGAAGGAACAATACAGTACAATAGTGCTACGGATGACTTCGAGGGGTATGATGGTACGATGTGGAAGAGTATGACGGCTGCTGGTACGAGTTCTCCGTGGTCTAATAACTTGCAAGATTTATATTTTGACACTGGCAATGTGGCAGTTGGAACCAATACTCCAGAGTCAGCCCTTCATGTGGAAGGCTCGAGTGGCGGAGGTCTTGGATTGCGTCTAACTAGGGCAGGCTCATCAGTTGATTTCGACCTGTATGCCCATAATGCTAATGCCGGAATTGGAACTGTATCAAACCACCCACTACGCTTTTTTACGAGTAACTCCTTTAGTATGGAAATAAATAATGACGGCAATGTGGGAATAGGAGTCACACAGGCTGATCAGAAACTCGAAGTTGATGGTGCGGTGCAGATAGGATCTACGGCGACTCCTACCGAAGGGACTATACAGTACAACGATGTCACTGATGACTTTGAGGGGTATGATGGTTCGGCGTGGCAGAGTCTAACTGCAACAGGCGGTGCTAGTCTTTGGAATAAAAACGGAGACTTTATTAACTATGGAAGCACTTTCATAGAAGATATAGATGTACCATCAGGTTCTTTTCCGAATATCTCAAATACAGAAAATACTAAGATTACACTTAGGAGGGAGGTTACAGGAAATACTAATCCTTTATCAAATGGTTCATTCGATGTAATCAATTTGAGTTCTGCAGAGAGTAAAATCACCTTAAATCAGATTACTTTTCCACAAATCACTACCGAGACCATTTCTTTAGACGGCTCCACGGGTCAGATTCAAAGCCGAGGTCTTGATGTGGTCAATGGGGGCGATATCACGATTACAGCTGCTGGTACAACGACGATAGAATTGGACGGTCAGACAGGAAATGTTGAGGCAAACGAAGTCAACCTAGGAGCTACTAATGCAAGCAGTAAGCTCGAGGTGGTGGGAGATGGATCTTACGTAGAGACTGTAGATATCACGTCCACTGCTAATAAGACTAGTGGCCAAGATCTGCTAAATTTAACTGTTGGAAGTGGGTCTGCTGATGATGCTCAGATTTTGGAGTGCAACGGCGTAGGTGGAAGGGTTTTTCAAATAAATGCCAATGGAGATACACATGTAGGAGGATCCAATGGTCCTATTTCATTCATACCTAATTATCAAGGTACCAACGATGCCAGAATCATCACTGACGAATTGCAGATAGATGGCGGCTCCGACTTCGCAGAGCACTTCGATATTGTAGAAGAAGAATCACTAGATCCACTTCCTGGCATGGTCGTCTCTATCGATCCAGCAAGCACGGGCAAGCTAGAGATCACCAAATCTGCATATGACCGCAAGGTGGCAGGCATCATCTCTGGAGCCAATGGCGTCGAGACAGGCCTCATGATGGGCCAGAGAGGTAGTATTGCGGATGGAGACTACCCAGTGGCGCTTTCTGGTAGAGTATACGTCTACGCTAATATGGAAGGCGGTAAGATCCAGCCGGGTGACTTGCTAACTACATCCTCCACTGCTGGCTATGCTATGAAGGTGCAGGACTACGGTAAGGCGCAAGGTGCGATTATAGGAAAAGCCATGACGACCATCGATAAGAATGGGTTTGTCTTGGTATTAGTTAATTTACAATAGACTAGCTATGAGGACAATCGTAACTACATTATTACTCTTAGTAAGTACTCTTGCCCTAGGTCAAGACAAACTGGAAGTAATCAAAGAACCACATCATGAAATAGCTCATCTAAGATTGCTAAAGAAGTCTTCAGATGATTTCACTAAAGAGCTAGTTGATCAGAGCTATCATGTAAAGCAAGACTCCATTCTCATATCAATTCATATTAATGAAAGTGATAGAACCATCATCACTTTGATAAATAAGAGTGGCGCGACTCTTAAGAGAGTTATTAGATCAGATAGTTATTATGCTGGATTCTGTCACATTGATAGTCTGCTAAGTACTCAAGGAGAGATTTCGAGATTTCCTTATCACATTAATCTACATGACACGAGCGAGCTAACAAATAATGAAGGCCCGGTAAACATTAATTCAGCGACATACGAAACAGGTGGGGTAAATCCTACAAATGGAACTGGTCTAACAATAGCAATAATCGACATCGGTACAGAAGGTTACGCCAATGCACTTTCACAAGGCGTTGTGCCTGCTCTGACACAGTATTTTAATTGCTCTACTGGCACATGCATCAATCAAGTGGTACCTGGTGCAACTACAGGTCCGTGCTTTGGATGTGATCATGGAACAAACGTCGCGCAGATTCTCTTTGACCATGCACCAGCAGCCAATTATTTGTATTACCGAGGAGGAGGATCCCCGATACCAGTTGGGACCGCTGCCGCTATCGAACATGCCATCGACTCTGGAGCTGACATTATAAGTACATCACTCTCTGGATACTGTACTGGTTGGAATGATAACAGCGGGATTCTTTGTAGTGCTGTCAATACTAACGGGTGGTCAGACGTACTAATGTTCTTCTCAAGCGGAAATCGAAATGGAGGAGATCATTGGCAGGGAAGTTTTGTAGATAGTGATGGCGATGGCATACATGAGTGGAATGGTGGAGATGACACTAATAGCAGAACTACATCTCTTCAAGATAGCGCTTGGTTTAATACTAGGTTTCAATGTAATAGCATAGTAGATGTATATGCGGTACAGTTTGTTGATGATAATCAAGATACTGTACTAGCTACTTTTGACAACTTACTTATTGCGAGCTATGAGAATTGTTCATGGCGTAACCTTACTGGAACACCCATAAACATTGGTGTTCGCGTAATTTCGAAATCTAGCTCATTTCAGCCAGATTTTGAAATGCATGTGCACAGTGCGGGCTCGTACGAGTATTCCAGTACCCAAAATCAGACCACCTCACCAGCAAATTGCATAAATAACCCTAATGTTATTACGGTGGCAGCAGTCACACAAAGTAATTATGATCAAACTAATCCCTTAATTGCCTTTTATTCATCTCAAGGGCCAAGTAATAACAATGCTGGGACCGTCAATATTACGGGACCTACTGATAACACGATAATGAACTTTACCTCGGCTGCTAATCCAGTACCTGGGACATTCGGTGGCACATCCTGCGCCACGCCTAACGTAGCTGGCGCAGTTGCAGCATTCTGGTCTAGGCATCCATCACTGTCAGCCTCTGAAGTCAGACAGATCGTCCTTAGTAAAGCCGTCCTTTTTAAGGACTGGGGACCGAGCGGAAATGACAATGCTTTCGGAGCTGGCGGCATGTTTCTCTTTGACTATGATGATAGTAACGTGTACATACATCAAGGCGAAGGAAGTAACGGTGTCGCTCCAACTAACGGAATCTTCCCTTGGGACAACCTGAAAGACGTTGACAACCTTGCACTTCCAGACAGGACAGTCATCATGCTCACAGACGACATGGTCACACCAGCTAAAACTATTGACAAGGAAATGCTGATCACTGCTCCCGAGGGAGCAAATATTATTGTGGAATGAAGTATCTGTTTTCTCTTGTATTGTTAGTGGGTTTAAGATGTCCATGCTACTCCCAAGTTCTCATCGGCGCCTCACCGTCAGCTGCTATCGAGGTGCTCGACGATAACAAAGGCATACTCCTACCAGAGGTCGCGCTGGTCAGTATCACCAATCCTGCTCCATTACCCTCGCATCAGCAGGGTATGCTGGTCTATAACACGACGATAGGTAATTTCTTGACTAAAGGTGTGTACTATAATACTGGGTCGCAGTGGCTACGGATGTCCAATAATAACTCACCCAACTCAAGCCAGATTGAGTTTCTTACGATAGGTAATGAGATACGGCTGGATGGCAACACGGGCAATGATGCACTTATACAGAAGAATGCTTCGCCAGGCCGAGATGAGTTGCAGATCTATGCGACTGGAGATGCGTATACAGGTAACTCAGCAGGATCAGGCATACACTTGTACGGCAATAGTGATAATGAGCACGCAGGTAATATTGCATTTCTCACTGGCCCATCGGAAAAGGGTAATGGTAGAATGATCATCAGCGGTGGTGGTGGAATTGGGGCTCATTCTCGTAGCAATACAGATACTAGGGTTACTATAGGAAATCTTAATCCGCAAGACAGTACGGATAACATCTGGAACTTTGTAGATGACCGTGATGACACTGCTATGCTCAACCTTAAAAATCCAATTGGTCGGCCGGCCATTTGTGTTTTTCAAGCGGGAGTAAACGAGGGCGAGCTCGCAGTACCAGACGGCGAGGCCATCAACTTTGGTCACTGGTCTGGGACCACATTTACATCTAGACTGGAGATCGATAGTCAAGGTCGAGTGGGTATTGGTACTATATACCCAAATGCAGCGCTTGAGGTAGATGGTGATATACGATTGGAGGATGTTTCATCTATACCCTCAGGTGGTCCAGGGCACACGGGTATTTACAGCTTCAATGGTGAGTTATATGCATTCGATGAAAGTAACAACCATACGGTGATTTCCCCACACCACTTCTCACTCATGCAGCCTAGTGAGGATATGGCCTGGAGCTACTATTCTAAAGACCTAAAATCGGGCAAAGAGATCAATGTCGATATGTTGAAAGCACTACGGATACTTGAAGAGCTATCAGGTGAAAAACTAGTTTACATCAAAGAATGAAACTAACCACCTCCATACTACTCCTACTCTTAGTGGTCGACCTCACAGCCCAACCGCACTACTCCTGTCCAGGCGACACGCTAGTCATCAATGGTGCCATGTTTACAGAGCCAGGCCAATACAACGTGTTGTTTACTGGCTCGCAAGGACAGGACTCCATCGTATCCATAGAGCTGCGCCATCATCCAGATTACCAGGTATGGGAGCTTGTAGAGATTTGTATGGGTGATAGCGTGAGTGGTCTTGGCATCGTCTACAGAGATACCGTGCTTCAGACTATCTATAAGACTATCCATGGTTGTGACTCCATCTACGTCCTAGAGATCAATGTTGTAGAAGTCGCTGGTCTAGCCATCGTAGGCGATACCCATCTTTGTGAGGAAGAGACGACCCAATTGGTGGTAGGGTTTTATGAGGACTTTGCGTGGTCTACCGGTGAGTCTAGCCGGCTGATTGATATAGCTACAGCAGGTACCTACGCAGTAACGGTGAGCAATGCCCTCGGCTGTCGAGATTCCGTCTCGGTAGAGGTCACATCATCTAAGGCAGATGTCGCACTAGAGATTACAGATGTGGCCTGCAACGGCCTGAGCTCAGGCGAAGTGCTCATTACGCAGTATACGAGTAACTATCCACCTCTAAGCTTTGCCCTGGATGGCGATACATTTGACGAGATGGTAAGTAATCTACCTGCAGGTGACTATGACCTCATGTGGTTAGATCAACGTGACTGTCAGTGGATCGAATCTGTAGAAGTCCTAGAGCCGCCGCAAGCCCTAGAGCTAGACGTCGAAGTCGAGCCACAGACTTACTACGAAGGCGACGATATCGAATTGTCACTATTGTCTAACCACAACCTAGCTTTCATCGAATGGCTAGCACCTTCTACTGCCACTAGCATGTCGGAGACACTTGAGATAGTAGCCCAGGAGGGCGAGATCACAGCGATCGTAGAGGATAACAACGGTTGTCAAGACACAGTGACCACCAACCTGTCGCCTATCCTGAGGAGTAATCTGGTCTACCCCAATGCCTTTAGCCCTAACGGAGACGGCAACAACGACGTGTTTCGACTGGGAGCGGATGACCTGCTTGACGTCATTCACAACGTCACCATCTCTGATCGATGGGGTGGTATTGTGTACCAGTGCCAGGAGACTACCGACCTAGCAGAAATACAATGGGATGGAATGCTGAGAGGACAAGCTGTGTCTCAAGGCGCTTACGTCCTCCGCATCTACTATACCTACAATAACCAATATCAAAGCATCACCGATATGATCACCATTTTCTAACTATAGATAAACCATAAGATTATGCGAATAATACTTTTTTGCTACTGCCTGCTGGGTAGTAGCCTGGCATCCTATTGCCAATCATTAACGCCAGAGCTCCTCTCTACATCAGGAGGATACAACTTAATAGGAGAGGTCAGAATGCACTGGGCCGTCGGTGAGGTCGCTGTCGAAGAATATCGCAATGGCATTCGACTTACAGAAGGCTTTTTTCAGGCATATGCGGATGCTGTGACCGATGTCCCAGAGGTGTTTGTCGACGCAGAGGTCAAGATCTGGCCTAATCCTACGACGGACATTATCACGATATCGCACGAGCTCGGTGACCATCTGGAGGTCTATCTGACAGATGCACTGGGAGCACTCATCACCCAACACTCGATCGATAGTCCAGTCACTCGACTCAGTGTAGGTACCTATGCTCCTGGCACTTATTACATCAGGCTCGTCACGCCTGCAGGCGATCAAGCTACTTATTCCATTATCAAACTTTAAACTCTACTAATCATGAAGAATATTCTATACATCGTATTTACCCTAGCTACTGTACAGTTGGTAGCACAATCAATCCCTCAAGGCTTTAACTACCAAGGTGTCGCACGGGATGCTGATAACAATCCATTCACAAGTCAGGATATCGCCTTAGAGATCAGCCTTATTAGTGACATCAACGGTAACCGCGTCTATGCAGAGACCCACAATGTTGAGACCTCCGAGCTCGGTATTTTTAATGTCGTTATCGGTGAGGGGGTTGCTGTGCAAGGTGACTTTACGACGATCGACTGGGGTGCCGACCAGTACCTCTTACGTACTCGCATAGATCCAGACGGCGGTACAGACTGGATCACGGTAGGCCGGTCACGATTATGGTCGGTGCCATATGCCCTCTACGCTGCTAATGGTGGCGGAGGCGGTAGCGGTGAACCTATTAATATCCGTGGTACGGTAGGCACTAGCGCAGCACTCCCTACTACTGGGTCGCTTGGCGAGTTATGGATCGCAGGTGACACAGGCAATGGCTGGGTCTGGGATGACACTTCTAGTTCTTGGAGGGATATAGGTCAATTTAGAGGTCCTAGAGGTCAAGATGGGGCTGACGGTCGCGATGGTATAGATGGTCAGGATGGTCAAGATGGTCAAGATGGGACCAGTATCCGGATAGCTGGTACAGTGGCTACACAGGGCGATCTTGATAATAATTATAGCGGTTCAGTTGGTGATCTGATCATAACTCTAGATACAGGTGACGGCTATGTATGGAATGGATCAAGTTTTGATTTTATAGGTGAGATCCGTGGGCC
>CAYMFD010000021.1:10537-15117 GCA_964389475.1 uncultured Saprospiraceae bacterium | reverse complement strand
CGGGAGCTACTGGGCCACGCGGTATGGACGGCTTTACCCAGGGCTGGGAGTACACGAGTGGACAGCCTAGCAGTGGCAATTTCACTGCCAATACATCTATACTCTCTGACATCACGTCGATCACCATCCACGAGCGATCAAGTGAGGGCAATACCGTTGACACGTGGCTATCTACATACGGCCAAGGTGATCAGGTCTACCTCCGTAAAGACGACAATGTCAATACATTCGCCTTGTACAGTATCACCGCTGCTACGACGTCCGGCTCTACACGAAATTTTGTGGTATCCTACATCGATGGGGCTGGCTCATTAGCTATTGATACTTTCTTTATCGGTTTTGATCGCAGTGGACCACGTGGAGAGCAAGGCCAACAGGGACAGAATGGTGCAAATGGAACTAATGGACGTGATGGTGTTGACGGCACAAACGGACAGGACGGTGAAGACGGAGACGATCGCTGGACCCTTAGCGGAAACGACATATTCAATAATAATAGTGGAGATGTCCGAGTTGCAAATGTAACGTTTGATGGCAATTCAATTACTACTCAACCTGGCTTCCCGATAAATCTTAACGGTATTTCCTTTCCTTCGGGAGGTATAGGGAGTCCTGTCGTTTTTCCTTTTGGTGTTAGAGTTGGTTTTCATAATGGTGCAACTAACGGGGATCTTAGACTATCACCCAGTAATGATATTGAAGGCTTTGCCAATGGTCAATGGAGATCATTGACGCAAAGTGGTGGCGGTCTAAGTGGAACAGGTACAGTAAATAGGATACCCAAGTACAGCAGCCCCACAACTTTCACAAATTCAATAATGAGAGAAATAAACTCCGAGATAAGAATTGAAGGTCAATTGTCTTTGTCAAACGGAGGTGAAATTGCAGATATTTTCGTCAACTCAAGCGGACAGCTTGTTCTGGATCCGGTAAACTCATCTACTACGGTATCTAGTGTCACCATTGATGACGACAACGGAAATGTGGGGATTGGGACGTCTCCATCGTCTAATCGTAAACTAAGAGTGACTGGTGACGTAGATGTTGACGGAGACCTATATCTTGGTTCTGTCGAAAAGATATTTGATGGTGGCAATAATACGGTTGGTATTAATGCAAATTTTGTCCCTGAGACTAATGGGGACCGAGATCTAGGAACTTCTGCTAACCGCTGGAATGATTTGTTTATTTCAGGAAGTTTATCCTTCGGCAGTGTTGAAAGTCTATCCGACGGAGGAAACAATACGATTCAAAGTAATTCTAATATAGTACCAGAGACTAGTAACAGTAGATTGCTTGGTTCTAGTTCAAGGAGATGGTCGGGAGTATGGGCATCAGGAGGATTCATAAGCAGTTCCGACATGCGTCTGAAAACGCAAATTAGGCCAATAGAGAATAGCCTCAAGTCTGTTATGAAACTGGAGCCTAAGCGCTATGCATGGAAGGAGCAAACTCTTAATTTAACAGACGACATCGGTTTCTTAGCACAAGATTTACTCAAGGTTTTCCCTGAAGTTGTTGTAACTCACGAACCAATAACAAATGATGACGGTGAGGTTAAACTGAAGCCCGTAGAATCACTCGGAGTAAGGTACCATGCCTTGATCCCCATACTCACAGCTGCCATCCAAGAGCAACAAGTCATCATAGACTCACAAGCGGAGCAAATCTCCACGCTACAGTCTGATGTAGCCGATCTCAAGCGTCTAGTCCAGCAGTTGATAGAAGAGCAAGAGTAGATTGCTATTTTACAGACATTTATTATAATTACTGACACAGCCCCGCTCGTCCACCTAGGCAAGTGGGGCTTTTCATAACCTAGTGCTAGTCTTTGCTATCGTAAAAGCTGTCAATTAGAGATAATCTGTACTTTAGGGTCGCTTAATCGCGATTAAAGTACACTAGTGAGTAGGATATTGACTAAGGCAGAAGCTCTCGATCTTGCGAGATCTGGTAAGGCTGGTAGAGACACCGTCTTGCGACACCTCTACCACTGGTCGTCTTTGCATCAGAAGATAGAAGGTTACGTACTGCGCAATAGTGGTACGGCTGATGACGCTAGACAGGTACAGGTCGATACGTTGGTGCAGTTCGTAAAGGCTGCCGTACGTAGAGCAGATATGGCGATAGAGCAGGACCTTGAGCACTATCTACTAGGGATAGCGAAGTACATCTGGCTAGGTAAGTTGCGCAAAGACAAGACGATCCGCAAAACCAACGAATACAACGAGACGCTGGCAGAGAGTAGCCAGACTGTGGAGGATAATATGATAACGGCGGAGCGATATAGTCAGCTCAGCAAAGTCCTCAGCCAACTGGGCGAGAAGTGTCGATCCGTACTTATGCTCTGGGGCAATGGGTACACGATGACCGAGATCGCCAAACAGATGAACTACAAGAGCGAGAAAATGGCTAAAAAGAAAAAATACGAATGCTCCAAAGCTATGATGCGCTATCTCGACCTTAATGCTGATGTAAAAGAATCACTGCGATAAATGACCGATGCGTATCTACATATCGACGACTATATAGCTGATAAGCTGACTGCATCGCAGCGGCTCGCTTTCGAGGAGGCCATGCTCGTTGACTCTGAGTTGCGTCTACTAGTGCAGCACTACGAGGAGGTCAAGGTTGCCAGCGCCGACTTGCTAGAGGTAGAGCTCAGACAGACGATGGATGACCTCCAGGTGGAAGATAGAGGCAACGACCAACCCACAAATTCCAAACCTGGCAAGTGGATCGTACTAGCCTTGGTAGTTGCAGGCCTGCTGACACTTGGCTACTACCTCAGCCGAGAGCAGCAGCAGTCGCCAGAGCAGTATCTCGCCCAGAACTATAGCCGTGCCACCATCGACCTTGAGCGATCTGGAGACACGACAGCACTATCTACCCGCCAGCGTGCCGACTACGCTTATGCCAGTGAGGACTTGGAGGCAGCCGCACAACTTTACTATGCCGCCCTCGGAGAAGCGACCTCTGCAACAGACAGCAGTGCCGTCTATCTCATGATAGGTCGCACATATCTGGAGATGGGGGAGTATGAGGAGGCCATAGCCGAGCTTAAACGGTCTAGCCTTGAAGAAGCAGCATCGATCTCCGCGATTGCGAAGCATATGCGCGGCTACTAATTCTTGCTTTTCCACCAATTGACAGAAAGCCCTGCCATGAAAATGACTAAAAATACCCACCAGTATTTTAGAAGCCAATTGACTATTTCAAGCTCTTCATCAAAACACTCGTTGCAAGTCACTGGTTGCGTCCACAGTGAACAGTCTTTCATGTAACTAGCCAGGGTGACTTCGCTTTTCTTGTTACTCAGCCTGCATCGTGGTTCGTTGTAGTCTAGCTTAAATGACGACATCATACCAGCATGACTCATTTCGGTAGTGCTATTATCCAGCCTTCTACCTACTTCCTCAGGCATGCAAAATTCAAATATCACCTTTCCAGGCTTTCCCGACGTCTCACACGGCCTGATCGTGATAGTGGTGTCAAAGACAAATCGCAAAGAACCAGAAGTATCATTGATTGGTGTAATCTTCGCAATTGGCATTACAGTATCATCAATAGAAAAACTCACAATCTTAACTTCACTGGCTTGTACAAGAGATGGTATATCGACTACTAAGTTACCCGCACTTGCATTGTTGTTATTTTGAAATGAGCAACTGTACTTTGTTCTTGGCGCTTGGTCTTCCTTGCTGCAGACTTTGATAGGAACAATTTCATTCGGATCAAAGATGCCCCTTATTTCCTCACTCCAGGTTGCTATAATGGCGTCATTTTTTGCATCATACAACTCAAACTGAACCTGGTTTGGGGCCCCTTCATTTTCGTTGACAATAAGTGATTCTAGCACGTCACTTGATCTTAAGTTTATATAGGTGTATGGCCTATTTTTATTGATATCTAATATGATCGAATCTATTGCTTGTTCGCCAGTACCCTCTACACTAGTATTTGTTGTGGCGAAGTTGCCACCAAATAAAGGCGAGGGGGCAAATAAACTACTTACCGTTCCTGATTCTGCTGCGTCGCTAATTGAGGAAGTATATACTATTTTATTAAGCCTTAATACGTAGGTTCCTTTATCGATCTTTGCATTATTAATGATTAATGTGATGTCCTTTCCTGGCACGACGTTATGATTAGCGCTTAAGATTGTCTTGTTCGGCGACGCAAAGATGGGATTGCCGCCAGAGACGGATGGCGAGCTTACCGACACCAAAGCATCAGGCGGATCTTCGTCATAAGGGTTCGTGGCTGACAAGTATAATATTCTAAAGTTGTCCTCCGCCTGTAGAGAAAGAGTGTTGCTAACATACCGATAGGTGCTGTCTCCACGATCTAAATAATAAGTACCATTGTCAAAGATTGCGAAGAAGTCGTCTCTTGCTCGACTGTCGCATAAGACATTAGGAGGCGGGAAGTTATTTACTGTTAGGCTACTTCCTACTACCTGATTTTCTGGGTAGCCGCCTTGACTCCGCCCTATGCCATCTTTGACGTACCATTGCGGCTCTATCTGGCCATAAGCTGACGTCGTTGCTACTATTAGGAGTACGAGTAGGATTTTGAAA
>CAYMFD010000021.1:0-10437 GCA_964389475.1 uncultured Saprospiraceae bacterium | reverse complement strand
AGGGAATTGATCCCCTCGCCACTGATCGCTACACCTCTACCCGTAGCACAGGCGCTGAGTACGACGGCTGGTGGCAGACGCTTGCTGGCACGCAGGTCCTTGACAGAGACCCACTGCTGTGCATCATCCGCTAGCGCTAGGTAGGCCTGGTTATCACGTACGACGGCATGCCCAGCAAAGTGCAGATGGCCATACTCCTTAATCTCTGATAAGAATGACGTGCGGTCCAGCGTATCGGCAACAGTTACGGACTGGGCATAACGCTGCTGTAGTTGCCTGACCTCTTCCAGGGCATAAGGCAGATGGTAGAGTCCACTGCGATCTATGCTGTAGTCGACTTTTGGGTAGTGAGGGCTGACGGCAAGTAGACTACTCTCTACCTCATCGTCTAGGCCACTATCTACATAGGCCATGCGGATCGTATGCTTTTCTACCAAATATGTCTCGTCCTTGCGCAATGCTGCGAACGGCAGTGCAGCCAGCTCACCGTCGGGATAAATACTGACAGTCGATGGTAGTACGCCGTGCTGGCCTAGCAGTATCTGGTAGGACGTCTCCAGGAGATCTGGCAAGTGACGGTCGTCCTTGCTCTCGGTCAGGGCTAGTATTTCCCGGACACTGGCATTGACACTATCGCAATGGCCCAGGCGAAGTAGGCGGAGCTCCCCCGCTAGATTATCGATTGAGTAATAATCATGCGTTCCTTCGAAGTAGGAGATGTACTTGCCGAGCTTAGGTGGGGGCACACTCAGCACAGCACCGAGTAAGGCCTGTTCCTCCTGCTCGAGTCTGATCAGTAGGTCAGAGGGCGGACCCTGATCTACTAGAGATAGCATCGTAATGCTGTCTTGGATACGTGCCAATTGTTTTTGTTTGTCTACAGGCCACTGCCTTATCGCTGCCCGCTCGCGGCTGTAGTCTTGGAGTAGGGCATTCTTGCCGTGATCGATCAATGCATCTACGTGACTCAGGTCTACGGATCGGCCGCTGTTCGATAGGGTATAGTAGGCATCTATACTGGTCTGGGTGATGCCTTTGATATCTTGATTAATAAGGGTTTTGCTATCCGCTTGTATAAAGGACTGCCTGATCTGGTCTGCGATAGCTAGGTTGACGTCATTGATCAGTAGGACGCTGTCATAGTAAACGATGTCGCTCTCAGTGCTAGCAAGTGCTGCATAGTAGGTAGCCAATACACCGCCGAGCTCTACCAAGGTGTTTTCTTTGAGACGAGGATACTGTCCTGTCAACACGTCTGCTATCCGGGTGCCAAACATGTTGTAGCCTTCTTCTAGGATCGCCCTAGCCTTATCGAGACTATCGATCTGGATATAGGCCTTTGCAAGCTGAACTTGATGCTTAGCAGCGAAGCGGTCTTGCTGGTCACTTGTCGTCTCTAGCAGGCGAGCCACGACCTCGCTGTAGTCGCCTCTGGCCTTCAGTAGGTCGATGTGCTGACTCTTACGCTGGTCCTCTAGCCAGGCTCTGTGCCTTCCTAGCGGTAGCCCTTCGATCGTCATCGACATGCTATCTAGGTAGTGCTGTGCCTCTTCATACGATTGGTCTAGCAGCGCCGCCCGGCATAGCGATAGGTAACTTGTTGCTATCCCCTGGCCATAGTCGTCTAGCTGAGCCAGTCGCAGAGCATTCTGGGCTTCGCTGAGAGCTGATCCTGCATCGTTTTGCCAGTAGTACAGAAAGGAGATGAGGTTAATCTGTCGCACGAGTTGATTGCAGGATGACTGCTTACCCTCATCACACTGCTGCTCTAGCCGCTCCCTTGATATTGCATAGTAGTAATGCGCCATCGTGTGGTCTCCGACTTGATTGTAAAGTGTTCCTAGTACATTCTCCACGTACCAGGCAGACATGGACTTAGGATCTCGACTGTGGTAGCGGGCTGCTACTTGGTAGAGGTCGATGATGCTATTCAGATCATTGGATGCCTGCTTGATCCTATAAGCATACTGTGTATATACCTTGCGCAAACTCACGGAGTCATCGGGTGTGTATTGTGCTAATATATCGAGGTAGGGAGCGAGGGCACGCATGGCTGGTACAGACTTGCTCTTGTAGATCACCGACTGTAGCGAGTGGATGCTGCCTCGCAGTGCCGTCGTATCACCTACTGCGATGAGTGAGTCTATAATGTGGTACTGGTCCGTATACCTAGACACTGGTTTACTGCTGGAGGGTTGTTGCGCTGAGAGCGATATGCCTGGGAGGAGGAATAGTATAGACAGGTAGTAGCGCATAATAGGCGGTAGGGTGGGCCAGTAAAGCTAAAGTACAAAAAAGGTAAGCCAGTAAGGCTGCCTTTCTTTCAAACAGCTGGTGAGTAGTTGTACATTTCGCTTTAGATCATTTACTCGGATCTGATCTTCCTTGTCTTGACCGCACTCAAGATGAAAGAACCTTACTTAGTACTAACTGTAGTACGCTTGCCTAATAATAAGTGAGCTCGTATTGCTTGCTACCTACTAGTTCACCATTGAGGTATTCTTTACTGTGATCCAGTAAGCAGTTACGTCCGATATAGTGATCAGTGACGTGCTTGTCATCTTGCTTGACTCGCATATTTCCGCCTAATCCTCTTATAGTCTTATCACTATCTGCGATACTTACTTTTCTTTTAATGAAAAACTTGGCAGCGTCGTCATTAGGGGGGAGGATTTCAAGCCAGTAACCGTACTTGCCTTCTACCAGCTTGCCGTCATTGTCATAGAGTACTGTGCGACGCAAGGGCTTAGGCTTCACTATTTTCTTTTTTCTCACCATACCATTGTCGTGGTATTTATATTTCGAGTGATAGGCTACTGTTCCTCGTCTCACCTGTCTAGTGGACATTTTCAAGCCATTTTTGTAGTACGAATAGCGAGTTTCCACACCGGTTTTCCAACCATTAGGATCGTAATCAATAATTGCAGATACTTGTCCTTGGCGGTTATAGCGCCACCTGCTGGTATACTGCAATTGTCCGTTTGCAGCATATGCGTGTTTTGCTAATTTCTTGGTTTCGTGCCTGTAGATGTTTACATAGTAGGCGGTCACGGTGTCAGAGTCGTACATTTCTATCCTTGTACATCTGCCAGCTGTATTGAAGTATTCTTTGGTGATGAGGGCTCGCTCAGCTATGCTATCCCCGGCTTGATAGTAGCCAGACATGATTTTCACACCATTATCGGCTACGTCGAGTGGACTAAAAGGCTTTCTCTCTTGTGCTGAGATAGAGGATAAAGCGCATAAGATCAATAGAGTCGTCGTACATCGACGAGGCAATATGAAATGGAACATTACTAGAGAGTTTTCAGTATGGGCAAGTTACGACTTGCATTTGGTTTGACATTAAGTTGATCAATAGTATAGGATCCTATCCCTTTGTAATGGCTCGAGCAATTTTGTAACTCTGCTACTGCCATACACCAAAGGCTTACTTGTCACCATCTTACCAATACATTAACCCATCAAGATCATGCGCAAGTCACGGACATCATCTACACCGTCTGTCAATGCAGGTTCTATGGCTGATATAGCCTTCCTTCTGCTCATATTCTTCCTAGTGGCTACCACGATAGCTAGAGATAAAGGCATAGACATCGTGCTACCACCCGCATACGACGGTGAGCCTGGTCGAGTAGCCGATCGCAATGTTTTGAGTCTCCTAGTCAATGGCGATGATCAGATCATGATAGAAGGCGCTGCAGCTACTACAGCAGATCTAGAAAGTCACCTCGTCGCCTTTATCACCAACCCTGATCAATCTCCGTCGTTGCCGTCCAGTCCTCAGAAGGCGATAATCAGTATCAGACACGATGTAGAGACTAGCTATGAGGCCTACTTGGATATCTACAGTATTATCAAACAGGCTTACAATCAACTACGAGAGGACGAGGCTATATCACGGTATGGTCTAGCTTTTGACCTCTGCACTGTAGCTCAGCGAAATGCCATCCGCCAGCGATACCCCTTACGCATATCCGAAGCCGAACCTTACATCGCTCATCAATAGCCATACTATGAAACGCAAGCCACAACGTACGATCCCCGAGATATCTACGGCCTCGCTGCCTGACATCATCTTTATCCTGCTCTTCTTCTTTATGGTCGTAACAGTTATGAGAACGGATACACCTAAGTTAAGCACTGTACTGCCGACGACGACGTATGCCAATCGCCTGACCAAGTCGGCCGATGAGATTGTCCTCCGTCTAGGTACAGATCCGACCTTGATCGAGGTGCAAGGTAGAGTAGTGCCTAGTAGGGAGATACATGATTATATGCGACAGCAATTCCAGGGTTTATCACCCCACGAACTAGAAGGGTTTCAAGTCGTATTGCATGCCGATAGGACTGTAAAAATGATGGACATACGAGCGATCAAGACTGCCTTACAAGAGAATGGGCTGCGCAATCTACGCTTCATCAGTAATACGGGTCTAGCTCACACTAGCACGTACGATTAAGCGATATCTTATCCTGTCAGTCACGGTATCTCCGCCAAGTACAGAAGGACATAATGTAAATGGATAGAGGTTATAATTATCCATTAACATTAGCTTTATAGACCCTATGCTTGTTTTCACAACAATTAGTGAGTCCTTTGTATTCACTCTCTGGATATTTAGAATAGACGCAATACATGCTAGGCAGAATCTTAACCTTCCTCCTCTTCGTTACTACTACGCATGCTTTTGCCCAAGATGGCCAAGGTGGACCTCCCGCGACAACAGTGATAGGACAGGTCATAGACAAGGCGTCAGCGCAGCCCGTAGAGTATGCGACGGTAGTAGTGATTAGATCCAGTGACAATGCAGTACTCGATGGTACGACGACCGACGAGGAGGGTAGATTTGAGATCAGAGCTCGTGGTAAGGACATCGCCATAGAGGTGAGCTTTATCGGCTATGAGTCATTAATCATCATGGAGGTCTCATGGACTGGCAACACCGCTGACCTTGGTCAGATATACCTAGGCGCAGATGCACAAATGCTCGATGAGGTTGTCGTAAGAGCCGAGAAGTCATCCACTGAGTTTAGGCTCGATAAGCGTGTATTTAATGTAGGGCAGGACTTAAGCAGTACAGGTGCTAGTGCCTTAGAAGTTCTCAATAATGTACCGAGTGTCAATGTAGATATAGAAGGTGCTGTCACATTACGCGGTAGTGCAGGTGTACAGATACTCATAGACGGTAGGCCATCGGTACTAGCAGATGAGGGCAATGCGCTAGGGACGATTACCGCTGATATGATCGATAAGGTCGAGGTCGTTACCAATCCGTCAGCCAAGTATGAGGCAGAGGGTACTGCAGGCATTATCAATATCATCCTAAAGAAGAATGAGAAGAAAGGCATCAATGGATCTGTCACCGTCAATGCCGGCCTACCTTATAACAACAGTGTTGGCGTCAGTGTCAATAAGCGTACTTCTAATTTTAACCTCTTTTCGCAAGCAGGGGTAGGGTACCGCAGTCTACCCAACGAGACTCGCAATATCAATATCGACCGCCGGACTGGAGAGACCATTACCTCTCAGGGGGAGGAGTTTAGAAACGAAACTTACTATAACTTCATTCTAGGATCTGATTACTATATCAATCCAAATAATGTAATCACCCTGTCGGGCAGTTTTGCCTTTGAGGATGAGGATCAACCGTCTGAGACTTTTTTCGCTGCTACAGACAGCCTCGGCCAGCGTCTATATGACTACGTAAGGACAGAGAATACGCAGGCGGGCAACCCCAAGGTCCAGTATGAACTTAAGTACAAGCGAGAGTTTACAGACGATAAGGAACACGTATTGCTGTTTAGTGCCATAGGTAACTACTTTGGCAAAGACCAGTCATCAGACTTTACCAATCTCAATAGCAATGGCGAAGCGGTGATCCCCGACCAGTTAACCAAGACTGCCTTCGAAGAGGGCAAGTACACCTTTAATCTAGACTATACCAAACCACTCTCCGAAGAATGGATGATAGAGACTGGTGCACAGTACGTGGCCAATAATGTTAGCAATGACTTCGAGGTACAGAACGAGATCAACGGTGAGTTCGTAAGTGACCCTAATTTTACGAACGTTTTTAACTACACGCAGAATGTGCTTGGTGTCTATGGGAGTGCTGCCTATGAGCGAGACCGCTGGGGACTCAAAGGTGGACTAAGAGTAGAGCATACCGACCTAAGTACCCTGCTAGAGACTACGGGAGAAAGTAACAATCAGGTGTTTACCAATCTGTTCCCGTCGGCATTTACTAGCTACAAGGTCAGTGACCGCATCTCATTGCAGGCTGGCTACAGCCGGCGTATATATAGACCGAGACTGTGGGACCTTAATCCTTTCTTCAATATCCGCAACAACTTCAATATCAGAGCCGGCAATCCTAATCTCTTACCCCAGTTTACCGATTCTTACGAGATCAGCAGCATTTTCATATATGAGAAAAGCACCTTTAATGTCAGTGCCTACAGACGACTAACCACAGACGTGATCGATAGGATATCCGTAGTAGAGGACAACGTCAATATCACGATGCCTTTTAACATTGGTACCAATACGACCACAGGACTAGAGGTTAACTTCAAGTATTCGCCAGTAAAGAAGATCACCTTCAATGGGGATGCTAACTACAACATCTTCGTCAGGGAGGGCCAGCTCAATGATCAAGATTTTGACTTTATGGCTGACCAATGGTCTACTAAGCTCACTGGTCGTTACAAAATCAGTGAAGCCCTCGAAGTTGAATCAACGGGGCGGTACATCTCTAGGGTGCAAACCATACAAGGCGTACGATCCGAAAATCTATTTGCCGACCTTGGCCTGCGTTATAAGCTCGACAAGGGTCGTATGGTCATCAGCTTTAGTGTACGTGACATCTTCGCCTCTCGTATCAGAGAAAGCATCGTGGATGTTGACGACTTTTATGTCTACTCCTTCTCTCGGCGAGGCCGATTTGCTTCTCTAGGCTTTAGCTATGGATTTGGCAAGGGAGAGGCGATGGAGTTTAGAGGTGGTAGACGACGATAGTTCAAAGCGTTATTGTTGGCAGTTCCATTGTTCTACGTCCTGTTCATTTTTTTTTGATCTATCTCGTGCTTTGTTAGCACAGCTAGATAATGCTCTACTGGGCTGGTGCCTTCTCGTAATGCGAATCAAGTGTTGTACGTAAGGTAAGTTGGTTATGACAAGTCCGTCAATGAGAGCCAGATAATGCAAGACGACTGACACATAGTGCTTTCAGGTTACTACAAAATTCCTATCGACGGCCACGGTCCTCCTAGCCTCTTAATGGTTGTCGGATCCGTAATAGAGCATCAATAACAGATCGGATAAGCGCATCTCACAATGCTTCAACTGGGTCGACTATTACAGAAAGTTCTTCCTTAGAAGCATAGGCCGTCTTTGAAGATTTTTTCTTGGTGACCGTCTGCAAACATGAACCTTGACACCTTTCTTTATTGAGTTTTAATGTGATTTTCATTAAAAGGCAATCAGGTCACACAGTTGATTTTGCCCGCCGATTATATACCATTATGGTGTTTTGTTCAAAGTTCGTCTAGTACATATTGTTAAATGTCATATACAAAATCGTACCTTGCACTCACCCATCAGATCTCACATTCATTAATCGTAATCATTTTTCATGAGAATAGTCTTAACCTCCTGTCTGATAATAGCGCTTGCTGCTTACTCTTTAATAGCGCAAGATTGTCACGCTGATCGATCAACCGTTCTATTTAATTTAGACGCCTGTCAGTCCAACAATGGATTTCCATCGCAGATCGATTACAGCGAGTTTACACCCATTATTAACAATGATCCACAAGGGCCGATATTGTCGGTTCAAGGTGGATTTCTCTATCGTGAGAATCCTGGGCTTAACATGCACTCTTGTACGCCAGGCCTCGACAGTACAGCTGCCATGTGTGTGAGTTCGCTGGACGATTGTACCTACGTGCCCGATAGTGACAAGGCTATTCGCTTTGACATCCTAGTCGAGCCGGGTAGTGATGGTTTCGGACGTCTCTCAGAGTTAAAGTTCTTTGAGTCGGCGGTGGATACTTTTATGTGGATAAATGGTTCGTCAGGCCTCAACAACTTCCCTACACGCTACTCCGTGAGAGTGGTGAGAAATGGATTGCAAGTATTCGAACAAATAGATATACCTACCAGCAGCGACTGGTCACTCGAGTGCTTTGACTTTTCTGACAATCCTGACTTTAAGGTCACGTCGACTACCTTGTTTAGTTTCGAACTTCTAGGCTATTGTACAGTAGGCAATGGCGCCTTGGTCAATGCGTGGGATGTTGAGAATATCCATATCGCAGGTAATATCAAGGATAATGTTGAAGGAGGCACAATTCGATTTAATGACCTTACTACAGTGCAACAGATCTGCATAGGCGACGGCACACCAGACCCGCTGAGTGTACTCGTTACGAATAATGAAGGGCCACTATCTACGGTGATAGTTACGACATTAGATTCTATAATCATTGATGGAGATGCAAGCTTTCCTAGAGACTTTGATAATTCTAATACATCAAGTGTTTTAGTATTTCATGTGAGTCATGAGTCTGACTTCGGTGGCAATACGGTGGGTAATTCCATACTAAATCTTACGGGTTGTTTTGACTTGTCTACACCTATCAGAGTGGTCAAAAACCCTATGCCTAATGCGGCGACTAGTGGTAACGATACTAGTTGCGGCGAAGACAATGGTAGTGCTACTGCTTCTGGTTCTGGTGGCTCTACGCCATACACTTTCGTATGGAGTAATGGAGATACTACCGCGATGATTAGCGATATAGCATCTGGCACCTATACAGTGACCGTGACGGATGCAGCTGGTTGCTTCGATGTAGCAAGTGTCACTATCGATGATAGTAGTAATGTAATAGCGAGTGCTGATGGAGAAAACACTACATGTAGTGAAGATAACGGTACAGCAACCGCAGCTGGATCTAGTGGTACATCACCATACACCTACGCATGGAGTAATGGTGCTACTACGGCTAGTATCAGCGACTTAGCAGCTGGCACCTATACGGTAACCGTGACGGATGCAGCGTCTTGTATCGATGTAGCAACAGTGACAATAGACCCTAGTGACGACGTAGTGGCTACTGCAAATGGTACAGATACCACCTGTGATGAAGAAAATGGTAGTGCAACCGCTGCTGGTACTAGTGGTACGTCACCATACGCATATGCATGGACTAATGGTGCTACAACTGCAGTCATTACTGATCTTGCAGCAGGTACTTATACTGTAACGGTAACCGACTCAATAGGCTGTACAGATGTGACGACGGTAACTATAAACCCTAGCACTAATCCCGTAGTCTCCGCAAATGGCGTTAATACTAGCTGTGGCGAGGACAACGGTACTGCAACTGCATCAACTACTAGCGGCACAGCACCATATACATACGCATGGAGCAATGGCGCTACTACAGCTAGCATCACCAATCTCGCAGCTGGCACCTACACGGTGACGGTAACGGATGCTGCAGGATGTACAGATACTACAACAGTAACCATAGAAGACAGTACCAACCCTGAGGTCTGGGTTAGTGGTATTGATACATCTTGCGGAGATGACAACGGATCTGTCACAGTATCAACAACCGAAGGCGTACCTCCATATACTTATCTATGGAATACAGGTGATACCACTGAAGATCTAACGGACCTGCCCGCTGGCACTTACACGGTGACTGTAACGGATGCGGCTGGATGTTCAGACTCAGGAAGCAAAATTATTGATGCAAGCTCTAGTCCTGTCGTATCTATCGATGAGACAGATACTACCTGTGGCGAAGACAATGGTACTGCAACTGCTTCTTCTACGAGCGGTACAGCACCATACACCTATGCATGGAGCAATGGCGCTACTACAGCGAGTATCATGAACCTTGAAGCTGGTACTTACACGGTAACTGTAACAGATGCTGCGGGATGTACAGACGTAACGACTGTAACTATCGGTGATAGCACAAACCCTGTTGTCTCAACAAATGGTACAGATACTACCTGTGGCGAAGACAATGGTACTGCAACTGCTTCTACTACGAGCGGTACGGGACCTTACACATATGCATGGAGTAACGGCGCTACTACAGCGAGTATCATGAACCTTGCAGCTGGTACTTTTACAGTGACAGTGACAGATGCTGCAGGATGTACGGACGTAACGACGGTGACTATCGGTGACAGCACCAACCCTTTTGTCTCAACAAATGGTGCAGATACTACTTGTGGTGAAGACAACGGTACTGCGACTGCTTCTACTACGAGCGGTACAGCACCATATACATACGCATGGAGCAATGGCGCTACTACAGGTAGCATCAGCAATCTAGCAGCTGGCACTTACACAGTGACGGTAACGGACGCTGCAGGATGTACGGACGTAACGACTGTCACTATCGGTGACAGCA
>CAYMFD010000020.1:0-42359 GCA_964389475.1 uncultured Saprospiraceae bacterium | reverse complement strand
CCCCCAACCCCGACAACTCAGGCTTGCGTAGCATAGTGCCGACATATAGCATAACAGACAAGGCGATACCGATTAGCGGAAACTCGCCCATAGCCAACTCACCGACGATCACGCCACCGAAGTAACTACACATCAGGAAGAATCCGATATTGGACGTCTTTGGGATCAAGTAGGTGGCCACGCATACGATCGCCAATATACCGAGTAGGGGTAGACTGGAGATATAGGGCAGTTTTTCTGCGAGCTCAGGATTGTTGCTGATCTTGTTAAAAGCGCCACCTAGTAGGGCGAATACGGGCGGGGCAGATAGTACCCAGCCTATGATCTTTCTTGTTTTGTTGACTTCCATGTTGTGTTGATTTTCGTGTTGTATAGTAGGGCAGGCTTATGCTTACCTAGGCCAATTTAACAAAATGTAGCTTGTGATCAGTCGATGCGCCGTCGTCATAGCGATAGCCGTCCTCGTCGAAGCCCCTTAAGTCATCTAGCGTCTTGCAGCGGCTCGTCATAATGTATCGGGCCATCATACCCCTTGCTTTT
The DNA here is from genome assembly GCA_964389475.1 of uncultured Saprospiraceae bacterium. Taxonomy (GTDB): domain Bacteria; phylum Bacteroidota; class Bacteroidia; order Chitinophagales; family Saprospiraceae; genus CAYMFD01. The sequence continues at coordinate 41,819 of CAYMFD010000020.1, read as the reverse complement.
TTGGCATTAAAGCTGACGAACTTAAGCTGTCCGTCTCGCACCTCCCTGAAGTCGATATCGATGACATCGAGCTCTAGGGCCTTGTTTTTGATCGATTTAAAGTACTCATTGCTGGCTAGATTGATGAGGTAGTCGCTGCCTATCTCTCTCGCCTGAGTGGTCAGGGCCGCTGCTAGTTTGTCACCCCAAAACTCATAGAGATTCTTGCCTCGCTCCGTCTTAAACTTGGTACCCATCTCAAAGCGATAGGCCTGTATGAGGTCCATAGGCCTCAGTATGCCGTAGAGGCCTGATAAGATGACGAGGCGGTCTTGGGCATAGGTGAGGCTGGCCTGGTCAAATGTCTCGGAGGCTAGACCCTGGTATACGCCACCCTTAAAGGCAAATATGGCAGGGTGGGCGACCTCCTCTGTGAACTCGTCTTGCCAGTTAGCGTAGCGTTGATAGTTTTCGGCGGCCAGCTTATCTGACATCTTCATAAGGGTGCCTAGCTCGTCTACAGAGTAGGACTGTAGCCGCTTTACGAGGTAGGTCGTATCATCGATAAATCGGGGCTGTGAGTCGAGATAGTCCGTGCCGGGGTAGGTGTATTCTATGGTCTTGGACGGTGATAGTACAGTGAGCATATGCTTATTTGATATCTACAGAGTAGGGGATACGGCTGACGATCGAGCGGCCTAGTGTGAGCTCATCGGCATATTCTAGGTCTCCGCCAAAACTGACACCCCTCGCTATGGTCGACACAGCTACTCCCAGGGCTTTGAGCTTTTTGGTGATGTAGTAGATCGTTGTTTCGCCTTCGATCGTGGGGCTGATGGCCATGATGACCTCCTTGACCTCCTCGTCCCGTACCCGTGCGACTAGGTCATCTATGTATAGGTCTGACGGTCCCACGCCATCGATAGGAGAGATGACGCCTCCTATGATGTGAAATAGACCTCGAAACTGTCCCGTCTCTTCGATCGCCATAAGGTCCCGGACACTCTCTATCACACAGATCGTACTGTGGTCCCTTGTCACACTGTCACATATAGAGCAGAGCCCCGTATCCGTATAGTTATGGCACTTGGGGCACTCTTGGAGGTCGTGCTTGAGAGCATGTATAGCCTTGATGAGCTTTTCTGCCTTTTCGCTATCGTCGTTGATGAGGTGTAGGACCAGACGCAGAGCACTTTTCTTACCTATGCTGGGTAGGCTAGCTACTGCCGTGATGGCCTCTTCTAGTATTTTGGAAGTGTAGATCATTGTATATGCAAATGTAATATATGACCTTCTTTCTAATATGATAATCTAGGGTAGGAGGAGCTTTTTATTTTTAACCCACTATGAGAAAGAAATAAACAGGAATAAATAGCTAGGTCAGTAAACATAGATTTGATGGCATAGTTTTTACATTTGGACTTGTAACACAAATCGATATAGAATAATGGCTGAAGTGATCAGAATGCCGCGTCTCAGTGATACCATGGAAGAGGGTAACATCGTAGAGTGGTTAGTAAAGGTAGGGGACAGTATCTCAGCAGGTGATGTACTCGCTGAGGTAGAGACAGATAAAGCAACCATGGAGCTAGAGAGCTTCGATGATGGTACGCTACTATACATAGGCGTCGAGAAAGGCGCCGTACCGGTAGATGATATCATCGCCATCATAGGTGAGAAAGGAGAAGACGTCGACGCCATACTCAAAGAGGCACAAGCTGCCAGCCCAGCCAAAGCAGAGGCTCCAGCAGCAGAGCCTGCAGCTCCGGCCAAAGAAGCACCAGCAAGCAAACCAGCGCCAGCACCTGTGGCTGCTACACCGCCTGCACAACCTGCAGCACCAGCGCCATCGAGCAGCAACGGTCGTATCAAAGCGAGCCCACTGGCCAAGTCTATGGCTAGCGAAAGAGGCATCGACTTATCACTCGTGTCAGGTACCGGTGATGGAGGTCGAGTCACCAAGCGTGATATCGAAAACTATGTACCTGCCGCAGCACCAGCTAGCACTGGATCAGTGGCAGATGTAATCAGTACACCCACGGAGGTCGCTTATGGTGATCACCCAGTAAGCCAGATGCGTAAGGTCATTGCACGACGACTTGCGGAGAGCAAGTACGGTGCACCGCACTTCTACCTCACGGTAGAGATCGATATGGACAATGCAATCGCAGCCCGTAAGATGGTCAATGATGCTGGCGATGTCAGGATCAGCTTTAATGACTTCGTCGTGAAGGCCTCAGCAATGGCGCTTAAGAAGCACCCCGCGATTAATAGTAGCTGGCATGGTGATAAGATCACGGTCCATGATGTGGTTAACATAGGTGTAGCCGTAGCGGTAGATGATGGCCTACTCGTACCTGTCGTACGTGATGCCGATAAGAAGACAATGAGCTATATCAACCAAGAGGTACGTACCCTTGCTGGTAAGGCCAAGAATAAGAAGCTGCAGCCACAAGAGATGCAGGGCAACACCTTTACGATCAGTAACCTCGGTATGTTTGACATCGAAGAGTTTACGGCTATCATCAATCCGCCAGATGCATGTATCCTAGCAGTAGGATCTATCGTCAAGAAGCCGGTCGTCAAGGGTGACCAAATCGTGGTCGGTAACAGGATGAAGGTAACGCTATCGTGCGACCACAGGGTGGTAGATGGTGCTAAGGGAGCTCAGTTCCTCAAGACCTTCAAGGCTAATCTAGAGAACCCAGTAAACATGCTGGTCTGATAGATAGTCTCATGCAGTGAGATATAACAAGAGGTCTAGTATTCTTAGTGAATGCTGGACCTCTTTTTTGGTTGGTGCTGAATAGTAGTCAGGAGTAGTCGTGTTTAGAGGGACTTTGTGATTTTACTCGTAAGCGAAAAAGCACTGTTGTATATGGCGTTTGCAACGCTAAATCATGCAGTGCTAACTTTGAGCCACGGCAGGGCCTTTCTGCCAACGACTACAGTACTACAAGGGATGCTACTAACTACAGGGCCACACGTAACTACCATAATTGTTAAATTAGTGCCTTCCTCAGACTATGAATAACTTACACTACGAAGCGTACCTCAGCATCGCTGGCCCCACGCATATATACCTCAAGGGACGATTACTCAGGGGCAGGCAGATGCGCTACGATCAAGCAGATGGCTACTTGTGGTCACTCGCTAAGAGCCTTCGTAAGTCATTGAGCCGTGAGCTTAAGCATAGTCCCGTCGTCGTCAACTACGGTGGCACAGAAACCTTGGCCACTACAGATGAGGAGGGCTACCTCGATCTCGTCCTACCTAGAGTGTCTGGTCACAGCCTAGACGTCGAGCTTACTATACGTCGTAGGAGGCAGCAAAGCGTACTCAATATGGCCGTTACGGATTATAGTGCGGCTAGCCACATCGTAGTGTCCGATATCGACGATACACTCCTGGTCACTGGTGTACGATCATTCTTAAAGACACGCCTAGCGTTTAACTCTGTCCTAGTCAATCCGTTTAGACGAGTGGCGATAGCTGCCGCTGCAGACTACTTGCACCAGCTCAAAAGTCATCCAGCGACCATCATGTTTTACCTGAGTAATAGTCCGTGGAACTGGAGGAGCTACCTCGCTACCTTTTTGCAGCATAGAGGCTTTCCCGACGGATACCTGCTGCTGCGGGACTTTGGCTTGCACTTGCTCACAAAAAAAGACGTCCACCAATTGTCCAAGTACCGTGAGCTTAAGCGCCTTCTCTTGCTTTTTCCTTCTTGTCGATTTACACTGATTGGTGATACTGCCGAGAAGGACTTTGACATATACAGAGAGATGCTCGCCTCGTATCCCGATCAGATCGATAAGATCGTCCTACGTCGTGTAGGTAACCCTGATCTTGAGGATAGAATCGATCGCTTCATCGCAGGCGATACGGATGGTAGCCGCATAGAGATGATTTCCTCTTTTGCGGTTGAGGAGGCTTAGAGTCTAGTCCGTACAATCTCCCATAGCGCTATGCCTGTACTGACGGCGACGTTGAGACTATGCTTGGTGCCGAACTGTGGTATCTCCAGCGCCAGGTCACACAGCGCTAGCGCATCAGCACTTACACCTGATACCTCATTGCCTACGATCAGCACAAGTGGTAGAGTAACCTCGTTATCCCTAGCAGGTAGCAGTATGCTAGCGTCTGTCTGCTCTAGGGCCGCTATGCTGTAGCCTCGCTCCTTATGGGCTGCTATGGCCTTGGTGATATCCTTTTCGTAGTGCCAGGCTACACTGTTGGTGGCGCCTATAGCCGTCTTGGTGATCTCTCGGTGAGGTGGCTGAGCGGTGATGCCACACAGGACGAGACCTTCTAACCGTAGCGCATCAGCCGTCCTAAATATGCTGCCCACATTCATAGCTGACCGCACACTGTCGAGCATCACGACGATGGGCAGCTTGTCGATATCCCTATATGCGTCTATAGATGGACGATTGAGCTTTGCTAAGCTTAGCTGCTTCACGTGTTGATCAGTTTACCGGCTGAGCTTATGCTTGTTGGCCGCCTTGATAAATGAGACGAAGAGCGGGTGCGGCTTCTCGACCGTAGACTTGAGCTCGGGGTGATACTGCACACCTACGAAGTAAGGATGCGAGGGGATCTCGACTACCTCGACCAGCCCGGTCTGGGGGTTGATACCAGTAGCGATCATACCTTTCTCTTCCATCTGCTCCTTGTAGTCGTTGTTAAACTCGTAGCGGTGCCGGTGTCGCTCCACGATTTCGCCTTTGCCGTAAGCGCGGTAGGCATTGGAGCCACGCTTGAGCTTACAGTCATAGGCGCCTAGTCGCATGGTGCCACCTTTTTCGGTGATCTCTTTTTGTTCGTCCATGAGGTCTATCACGGGGTGCTTGGTCTTGGCATTGACCTCTGTACTAGCGGCGCTTTTGAGCTTGACGACATTATTAAAGTACTCGACGACGGCACACTGCATACCTAGGCAGATCCCGAAGAAGGGGATGTTGTTTTCTCTTACATACTTGATGGCATTGAGTTTGCCCTGTATGCCTCTCTCGCCAAATCCTGGTGCTACCAAGATACCGTCTACGCCGCTCAGGGCCTTCTCGTAGTCGTGGTCTAGCTTCTCACTATGGATCGGCACTACCTTGACGTCCGTCTCAGCATGAGCACCGGCATGCGTAAACGACTCGTAGATGGACTTATACGCATCTTTGAGCTCGTTATATTTTCCTACCAGGCCTATCGTGACCGAGTGTGTAGGGTTCTTTAGTTTGCCCAAAAACCCCTTCCAGGAGTCTAGGTTAGGGTCGCCAGAGGCCTTGAGTTTTAGCTTTTTCAAAACGACACGATCCAGCTTTTCCTTAACCATAAGGATCGGCACATCATAGATGGTGTCGGCGTCGATCGCCTCTATCACAGACTTGAGATCTACATTGCAGAATAGAGATATCTTCTCTCTCAGGTCTCTAGTCAGTGGATGCTCGGTACGGCATACCAGTATGTCAGGCTGTATACCGGTCTGTAGTAGTTCCTTGACGCTATGCTGTGTCGGCTTGGTCTTGAGCTCACCAGCTGCGGTGAGGTAGGGTATGAGGGTGAGGTGGATGGCTAGGCAGTTCTCTCGTCCCAGCTCCCGTCGCATCTGTCTCAATGCCTCTAAGTAGGGTAGTGACTCTATGTCACCCACGGTACCACCTATCTCTGTGATGATGATGTCATAGGCGCCGCTCTCACCCAGCAGTTGCACTCGCCGCTTGATCTCGTCGGTGATGTGGGGTATGATCTGTACAGTTTTGCCGAGGTAGTCACCGGCTCGCTCTCGGTGTATTACGTGCTGGTAGATACGACCAGTGGTCACGTTATTGGCCTGGGAGGTAGGTGTATTGAGAAATCGCTCGTAATGGCCTAGGTCTAGGTCCGTTTCTGCGCCGTCATTGGTCACATAGCACTCTCCATGCTCGTAGGGGTTGAGGGTGCCAGGGTCTACATTGATATAGGGGTCGAGTTTCTGTATAGTGACCTTAAACCCTCGAGCCTGTAGGATCTTGGCTAGCGATGCCGCTATGATACCCTTACCTAGCGATGATGTTACCCCGCCCGTAACGAAGATGTACTTTGCCATATGCTGTTTTGTGTGACTCCATGAGGGGAGTAATCAATACGTCATTACGGGATGTAAAGGTAGAAAACCCATTCATTTAACAATGATCAATTACCGTCTTGTTGGTGCTTGGTGGATAATTGCAATGACACTCGGGTAGATCAGGTAGTTACACCGTTCATTAAGGAACAAAAGCAAGTTATTACTTGTTTCTTAACCAGGAAACGAGTACCTTAGAGTAAGTATTATTGACATGGTCAATTTTGATAAATTAGAATTCTGTAATGATGCCGAAAATTTTATGGATAGCCTAGACGAAAAGACTAGGAATAAGGTTTATTACAATATCCGAAAGGCTCAAATGGTTAACGATGATACGCTGTTTAAGAAGCTAGACGGCGAAATTTGGGAGTTTAGAACACTGTATAATAAAAAGCACATTAGGCTTTTCGCTTTTCGATATCGTGAAGGTGATATTGAGACAGTTGTTGTTGCTACACACGGCATGGTAAAGAAGACCTCAAAGGTGCCAAGAAAAGAGATCAAAAAGGCGAATGAGATTCGAATCGCTTACCAAGAATCAAAAGAGTTTTAGCTATGAAAACGACAAGTCTAGAAACAATGTTGGATCGACACATCGGGAAGGTTGGGACAGACACACGAGATGCTTTTGAGCATGAATTGAAAATGGATATTCTAGGTGAAGCAATCAGACAAGCTAGAAAAGAACGTAACCTTACACAGAGTCAATTGGGTGATTTGGTTGGCGTCCAAAAAGCGCAGATTTCGAAGCTAGAAAATAGCTTTACGGACGCAAGATTAGAGACCATTCTCAAAGTGTTTAGAGCTCTCAATGCTAAGGTGAATTTCAAAATAGAACTTATGGACAACCATTTAGAATTGACTTAGTAGACCTTTGAATAGCCCTGCTTGACCCTTGTGCTCATTTGCACCAGACTCTCCGCCTTGCAGACCTATCAGTAGATGGCGGAAGGTTTTTAGTCGTGATGATTGGTACACTGAAACCAATCATCCACTACGCCACTTAACCACTCAACCACCTACTTCGTCACCTTATCGATAAACGTCTGTGCCGCCGTTACTAGCTCACTTTGTGCCTCTGGACTCTTCTTTTCGTACATACTCACCATCATAGACATGCGGTGATTTTTGGCAAAGAATGATCTGTGCTTGTCGATAAAGTTCCAGTAGAGCCCATTGACGGTGGGTGCCCAGTCGGCCGTTTTGCTGTAGCGGCTCATCTTGCTCCAGTAGTTGGCGCCGCAGATGTAGGGCTTGGTAGCGAATACACCACCTCCTGCGAACTGCGTCATGCCAAATACATTGGGTACCATCACCCAGTCCGCCGAGTCGACGTACATCTCCATAAACCAGCGGTAGACCTCCTCTGGGTCGAGCTCACATAGGAGCATGATGTTACCCACGATCATCAGTCGCTCGATGTGGTGGGTGTAGCCGTACTTGCGGGCCTTGAGGATGGTATCGTCTAGTGGCGCTACGCCGGTCGTACCATCGTACCAGTGGTGGGTGAGTTTGCGGGTGTGCTTAAAGAAGTTACCACGCATCTTGTCCTCGTAGTGGTCATAGGTACCCTTGACGAACTCCCGCCAGCCGATGATCTGTCGTACGAAACCCTCCAGACTGTTGAAGGGTATGCCGTACTCCTGACTGTAGGCGATCGCCTTGTCGACAACCTCCTGGGCGGTGATGAGGCCAGCATTGATATAGGGCGATAGCACACTGTGGTAGAGGAATACTTGGTCACTCTCAAAGGCATCTTCGTAAGGGCCGAATAGCTCAAACCTATCGTGTAAGAATCGATCTACCTGCTCTAGCGCCTGTGCTCTCGTGGTCGCCATCCAGAAGTCAGACGTATCGCCAGGGTGGTCAGCGAATAGTTCATTGACTAGGGTCTTAACGTCGGAGGTGTCTTGAGTGTCCGTCATGACTGGCATGGCTGGCACGTCGATTTTCTTGGGTAGCTTTTTTCTGTTTTCGTCATCGAATGACCACTTGCCATTGAGTGGATTGCCACCACTATCGACCAGTACGTTTAGCCGCTTGCGCTGCTGCTCGTAGAAGGTCTTCATAAAAGGTCGCTTCGTCGAGTTGACGTAGTCACTAAATACCGCCTTTGGGGTAAGGAATCCTGGATTATCTACCTGCACCAGTTCCAGGTCTTGCTTTTCGCAAAAGGCAACTAGCGCTTCTCTAAAGAATCGGTCACTGATCTCATACGTAAAGATCTCCCGTACGCTGGGATACTCCGCTAGCGTCTCAGATAGCTTGGTCAGGTAGTCGCGATCCATGGTCTCAGGAGTCAGTTGATGGTAGACGATCTCATGTCTTTCTCTTAGGCTAGCTGCGTGAGACCGCATGGCCGATAAGAAGAAGGTGATCTTATGTTTGTGGTACTGATAGTGTGTACATAAACCGTAATCCTCCGCCATGTAACCGATAGTAGTGTTACCTTTAAACAGTATATCATGAGAGGGATATAGTTGGTCTCCGAGTATAAGTGCCAGTCGAGTTGCGATCATGTAGTGCCAAACGGGAAGTCGCCTGAGTTGGTTTAAGTCTATCTCATAACTGCCCACCGTTATGAGAACTATAGCTTAACTTTTACTGTTGATAGTATAACTATTATTTTGAAGATATGAAAGACCGTTTTTTAACAACCATGCTAGTGATAAGTCTAGTCTCAGCCGTACATATCGCAGTAGCACAGGATGTTACTAGCCTTATAAGTGGGGGTGATAATGCTATGGCGAGCACACTCTACGAGGAGGCCGAGCGGATGTATTCGCAGGCCATTGATATCGACGCAAATAATATCGAGGCACTGATGAAGCGGGCTCAGCTCTACAGCGCCATCGGTCGGGTAAAGGAGAGTAGGCGTGATATCGCAAAGGCGCTATCCCTCAATCCCTATGCGATGCTTTATCACAATCCAGATTTTCGTAAAAACCAACTGGCGCTACGGACTTTTGAGATGGGAGTAACGCCGTATCTGGAGGAGGCGGATGCCTTTGAGAAGGATCTAGTCCTCTCCGTCGACTATATGCAACTGCTCAATGGTGGGGAGCTACCACCCGTTGACTTGTCCTTCTTGGACCTTGCTGTGCGGTCTATCCAGTCTGGCAGGCTAGACTCCGCATTAAACTACCTCTACATCCTAGAGATACAGAGTAGTGTCTCCGCATTGAGCGAAGACCTCCATGGCGTCATCGACCTCCGCAAGGGTGACCTAGAGGCAGCCATCGTACACTTTAGCAATGCTATAGAGCTCAATCCAGACTTCGCTGTTGCTTATCATAACAGGGCCATCGTCTACAAGCAACTAGGCGCTGAGGAGCGGAGTGCGGAGGACTTCGATAGGGCTCTAGAGCTCAATGCGGCCTCTACTAAGACCCTGTTCGCCAAGGCAAAACTCAAAGAACGGATGGGCGACATCAATGCCGCTACTCGCTACTACGCCAAGGCCAGTAAGCTCGACAATGACATGCCACAGCTCCACGTTAACTATGCCGCCCTCCTTAAGACCACGGGCAACTATAGCCTAGCCATGCAGGAGGTAGGCAGAGCAATCGACCTCAATCGTGATCTCGTAGAGAACTACTACACCCGAGGCGGTATATACCTGATCTACGGCGAGTATGATAAAGCTATCACGGACTTTGATCGTTACCTAGATGCCTACCCAGAGGATGCAGATGCGCTATTTAACCGCGGCCTGGCCAAGCTGCTCGGCGAGGAAGTAGAGGATGGCTGTGCCGATATCGACCAGAGCCTACTCAATGGTTATAGCGGCCCAGCGTCGGATATCAGCTTGTTTATGTGCCGCTAGTACTAGATACCTGCCCCTTATGATGAGAAAGATAAGTCCCTTACTGAGCCACCTATGGACGGTAGTCGTACTCGTGCTAGCCACAGCTAGTGCCACCGTAGGCCTCAAGGGCTTCCTCCTGCCCAATGACTTCTTGGACGGTGGCGTCACGGGTCTAGCCATACTCCTCTCGGCCACGACAGGTATGAGTCTATCCCTCCTCATCATGGGTCTGAGTGTTCCCTTTATCGTCCTGGCCTTTCGGGCTCTCAATACATGGATAGCCCTGCGATCTATTGCTACGATCACGGGCCTGAGTATCGCCCTCCTACTGGTACCAGAGTTTCAGCTGACGGATGATAAGTTGCTGATCTCCGTATTCGGCGGTCTATTCCTAGGGATAGGCATAGGCTTGGCTATACGAGCGGGTGCCGTTCTCGACGGATCGGAGGTGTTGGGTATCTATATCCACGATCGCTTTGGGGTGTCGATCGCCTCGGTCATCTTGACGATCAATGTGATAATCTTCGCTGCGGCCGCCGCTATCTTATCCGTGGAGATCGCCATGTACGGCATCGTCACCTACCTTGTCACGGCTCAGGTGACCGATCGTGTGATCGTAGGATTTGAGGACTACATCGGTCTACAGGTATCCTCTGACCAGTATGCGAGTATCAAGGCAGATATCATCGACGAGATAGGCGTAGGTGTCTCGCTGCTACGTGTAGATGCCGGCTATGGTCGTGGCGGACTCACCTACGAGCGACCCCTGCTACAGACCGTGGTCAATAGGCTGTATATCAAGCGGGCTTACCGTATCATCCAGCGCCACGATGTAAATGCCTTTGTCATAGAGTTTGATGTCAATGCCGTACAGGGAGGTAGAAAGCCGGAGCCACTGCGTAAGAATGTCTTTTAAGGGTAGGAGAGGGGGACGCTGCTTTCGCGATAGCTGTCTCTCTAAGCGTACTTACGGCACGATGCCATCCTCGTACCTATGATCGTCAGAAAGCAAGTACTTGAGTATGTAAGGGTATGTAAAGAGATCACATAGCTCTAAGCGATCAGATCTCTAGCATATAGTCATACTAGGGACTTAAGCATTATGGTAGGTCATCAGTACCTCATGTTGCACAAATGGATGACAAGGCTTATTTTTAACTCCCGTCAGGTACTATGGGACGGTAAGATCAGCGGTTGCTCACGATGGCTATTACTAAGTGAATAGTCGTAAGCTATAGTGCAGGCCAAGAGTAGAAAAGTTGAGGGTATTGTGAGGCCTAAGAAGTAAACTAGGGACGGCTTGAGAAAAGAAAAAGCACGATTGAATTAAAACACTGCTTTTAAGATTTTACGTAGAAATATGGTAAACTATAGAGAATATATCGTGATCGATCCTAGTGTTCGATTTGGTAGACCAATTATTAAGGGAACAAGAATAAGTGTTTATGAAGTACTCAATTGGCTAGCTAATGAAATGTCCATTGGTGACATCTTGCAAGATTACCCAGAATTAAAGAAAGAATCAATTCAATCGTGTTTACGATATGCGGCTGAAAAAGAGCAGAATATTAGAATTGCATCGTGAAACTATTCTTCGACCTCTATATATCTTATCGAATTATTACAAAGATTGAGAGCATATTTCCCGAGTCCATTCACACTTCAACTGTAGGACTGAATGGTAAATCTGATAAAGAGATAAGAAAATACTGTCAACGTGATGGCTACACAATTGTCACCTTCGATGCAGACTTTTATGAACTTGCCAATCTATTTGGACATCCGCCAAAAATAATTTGGATTCGGATTGGAAATATGTCAACAGATAACATAGCAAAAATAATATCCGCGTATTCCAACGACATAAAAGACTTTGTGACCAAGATAGAATATGAAAAGTTCGCTTGCTTGGAAATAGGATCATTGCCAATTTCTAACAACCCAACTTAACAAGCGAGTGTCGAGATCATGCTTCCTGCGTCGGTCTAACGGATGTCACAGAAATGTTATTCTCCGCCACATATACCAGCAGATATTATCTTTGCCGTATGAGCAAAGCAATCGTTTTTCCAGGACAGGGAGCCCAGTACGTGGGTGCAGGTAATGATATCAAGGCTAGACTAGCGGATGCGGATGCATTCTTTGCGGAGGCGAGTGAGATACTCGGCTATGATGTCCAGGACGTTATGTGTAACGGGGATGCCGAGGCACTACGCCAGACCAAGGTTACGCAGCCAGCCATATACCTGCATTCTGTGGCAGACTTTATAGCGAGCGGACGACCAGGTGCGGACGCCGTTGCTGGTCACTCGCTGGGGGAGTTTAGTGCCCTCTTTGCAGCAGGCGCCTTCACATGGCAAGACGGTCTACGCCTAGTCAAGGAGCGGGCATTTGCTATGCAGGCAGCTTGTGATGATGTACCAGGCACTATGGCCGCAATACTAGGCATGGCGGATGCAGATGTCGAGCAGTTGTGCGAGGATGTCGATGGTGTGATCGTCGCTGCTAACTATAACTGCCCAGGACAGCTGGTAGTCAGTGGAGCTGTAGAGGCGATCGGCCAGGCTTGCGAGGAGGCCAAAGCGAGAGGTGCTAAAAGAGCCTTGCCGCTACCCGTTGGAGGCGCATTTCATAGTCCGCTCATGCAGAGTGCACAGGACCGTCTCAGCGCTGCGATAGATACGACAACATTCACGGCGGTCAACTGCCCGATATACCAAAACGTAACAGGAAAGGCCTCTACCGATATTGCGGAGATCAAGGCCAACCTCAAAGCGCAGCTCACAGGCTCTGTAAGATGGACACAGTCTGTACAGGCGATGATTGCTGACGGCGTGGATAACTTCTACGAGTGTGGCGGTAATGGTAAGGTGTTGTCTGGCCTGATCCGTAAGATAGACCGCAGCGTCTCGTCTCACAAACTCATTGACCAAGATGCCTAGTCGTACAGAAGACGACATACAGATCAATGTAGGCGACATGCTGCTCGCCGAGCCGTTTATGCTTGACGGCAACTTTAGGCGTAGTGCCATCGTCATCACCGAGCATGACGATACTAAAGGTACGGTAGGCTTTGTGATTAATAAGCCCATCGATATGCAGATCAATGACCTCATCGCTGATTTTCCCGACTTCGATAGTCAGGTGTTTTTCGGCGGCCCAGTCGCGACAGATACCATCCACTACTTACACAGTGCCGGTGATATACTAGACGATAGTTCGCAGGTGGTGCCTGGCGTATTCTGGGGTGGTAATTTCGAGAAGCTCAAGTTCCTCATCCGCTCAGAGCTGATCAAGCCCGAGAGCATCCGTTTCTTCGTCGGCTATAGTGGCTGGTCGGAGTTTCAGCTCAAGGCAGAGATGGAGTCCGGTAGCTGGATCAAGACGGACATGTTTGCCAATTACCTGTGGAAGAGTAAGCCCAAGAAGTTGTGGGGTGATGTGCTCGGGCACAAAGGAGATACCTATGGTGTGATTGGCCAAATGCCGGATCAGATTAGGTATAATTAGGTGGGGGTATCTATGGGATATTGATTCGTGACAAGAACTCACTTTTATGTCCGTTTCGCCGGACAGACGACACATCGACAAGCTCAAAGCAGCGCCTCTTTTGCCGGATCAAAAGCGATGCACTGAGTTTATCGAAGTGGAGGCAAAAATCCTATCAAAATAAGGAGATTTTTGATCGATCTATACGGGGTAGGTATTAGATAATTATTTTGAGCTTCAAGGCCCTAAATAAGTTCAAATCGAGATCAAAACCGCCGCTCTGCACCTGTGCAAATTGCTTTTTTGAGGATAAGCCATTGATGGCTCATATTGTTTTGACTCATCCAACTTATTTGGTGTGCTATGATTTGTATTGAAGCTTTCCTCAATCGCACATTTGCGGGTGCTGATGGCTATCTCTGTATTTTGACAGGTACTGACTGCTACTAACTTTCATTCTATACCTACGGCTATTTTAGATAACTTCTCCACTCAAGTTAGAGTTAGCCGTAGTGGGTTCTACCCCGACGGCGCAAACGGCAGACAAACCTCTTTTTTCAATCCTGTTACAAAGAACAAGAGATAAACAACTCACAACAATTAATAAAAAGAAGTTGCCGCGATGTACTGAGCATGCCGAAGTGATGGGTCCTTCTTCACGTCGAAGCTCAGATTATTTAAGGCAAAGGCTCCCACCTTGAAGGCTACAATGTTAAATCAAAATGCCCCGAAAACCTCCCCCTCGGTCCCCCTCCTAAAAAGGGGGAAGAAATTGTGTGCTGTCAGGTCCCAAGCTAAGATTGAAAGTTCACTATCGACACAATTTAGAAACTGGCTATAGTCACACGATAGCCAATCACTTTCACAAGTCGCCTCGTAAGCCCTTCCCTACCGAAGGGGCAGGCAGGCTTTTCATGTGAAGGTTTGGGCGATGTACTGAACATGTCGAAGTGATGGGTCCTTCTTCATGTCGAAGCTAAGATTATTGTAGGCAAAGGCTCCCGCCTTGCAGGCTACAATGTACTTTTGACAATCTGATATCTCGCCACTCTCCATTGAGACAATCCTAAACATCTATCTTTGCGGCTTTTTAAAACACCACACTAGGTTCCGCCCACTATGTATTACGTAAGAGATATCCACCTCAAGTACGGTGATCGTACGCTATTTAACCATATCAGTTTTATGATAGGTAAGCGTGAGCGGATAGGTCTGATAGGCCGTAATGGAGCGGGTAAGTCGACCATGCTCAAGATTATATCAGGTAAGATCACAGGTGACGGCGGTAAGGTCGAGTTGCCGAGTGGTACGACGATCGGCTACCTAGAGCAAGACCTCGATGCGGATGAGTCATTGACGGTGATGGAGGCGGCGGAGTCGGCCTTTGACCATATCAATATTGTACAGGCCAAGATTGATGAGATCAACCACCATCTAGAGACACGGACCGACTACGAGAGTGATGGCTATATGCAGCTGATCACTGATCTGGGTGACCTCACGGAGCAGCTAGGCGTCCTCGATGTAGACGGACTCGAGGGTAAGATAGAGCGAGTACTCAAGGGACTTGGCTTCTCACCGCTAGACATCACCAAGCGGATAGACCAGCTCAGTGGTGGATGGAAGATGCGGGTGGAGCTCGCTAAACTCCTCCTCCAAGAGCCCGACCTCCTGCTACTGGATGAGCCGACCAACCACCTCGACATCGAGTCAATCATGTGGCTAGAGAAGTACCTCCTCGACTACACAGGTATCGTCATCCTGATTACCCACGATACGGAGTTTCTCAATAATGTCTGCAATCGTATCCTAGAGATCGAGCTGGGTAAGCTCAACGACTTTAAGGGTAACTACGTCAAGTATAAGTCCGAGAAAGCCCTACGCATGGAGGTGGCGCAAGCTGCCTACGAAAACCAGCAGAAAGACATCGCCCAGAAGGAGCGGACGATTACCCGCTTTATGGCTAAGGCCACTAAGACCAAGATGGCCCAGTCGATGAAGAAGCAGCTCGATAAGGTAGAGCGGATCGAAGTGCCGACGACGGACGAGCGACAGATGAATATCCGATTTGCCGAAGTACCTAGGTCTGGCCTTGAGGTATTACTCGGTAAGGATATCAAGAAGTCCTACGGCCCCAAAGAAGTTTTAACCGGTGTGGACGTCCGCATCGAACGTAATGAGCGAGTTGCCTTTGTCGGGCAGAATGGACAGGGTAAGACGACCCTCGCCAAGATCCTCACCGAACAGATACAGGCGACGGAGGGTGATGTCAAGATAGGTACCAATGTGCACCTATCGTACTATGCCCAGAACCAGAGCGAACTCCTAGACCCAAAGATGACCATCCTCCAGACGATGGAAGATCGGGCACCTGAGGAGCTGCGTAGTCGCGCAAGGACGATATTGGGTTCTTTCCTCTTTAGTGGAGAGGATGTAGACAAGAAGGTTTCCGTCCTGAGTGGCGGAGAGCGGGCCCGCCTCGCCATGGCTAGCCTTATCATGCACCCGGCGAACCTCCTCGTACTGGATGAGCCGACCAACCACCTCGACATACAGAGCAAGGAGGTCCTAAAGCAGGCCGTCATGAAGTATACGGGCACCTTACTGGTTGTGAGTCACGATCGAGACTTCCTACGTGGATTGACTGATAAGGTCGTCGAGTTTAAAGATGGCGAACTCCATGAGTACCTCGGTGATATCGAGTACTACCTCGGCAAGAAGAAGCTGGATAACATGCGTGCCGTCGAGCTTCAAAAGTCCGCTAAAGCTGCCGCCAAACCTACTGCTAAAATGCCCGCTGCCTCGACACTATCCGCCGACCAACGTCGTGCTGTCGAGAAAAAGATCAAAACTGTAGAGCGAGACATCGAAAAGCTAGAGAAGAAACTCGAAGACTACCGCGTACAACTGAGCCAGCCGGACTTCTACCAGTCGGACGACTTTATCCCAGTCAATAAGGCCTTCAAAGAGTCCGAGGATTTACTTACCGACAAGATGCTAGAGTGGGAGACGCTGAGCGAGGAGCTGGAAGGGTGAGGAGCAGGGGAAAGTAAAAAGCTCAAAGTGAAAAGTTTGGCTATTTGCTAATTCGTCGATTTGTCTATTTGCAGATTTACATATTTGTCAATTCGTAGAGTTGCTCTGGAACCAGCATGTCACCTGTTACAGCGGACCTTGTCACTAACACCGGATAGTACCTGCAATATCTAATAAGGCCACAATGCTAACGCAGCACATAAACAACTCAATTCCTTAACAACTAAAGAACATTAAGCTCAACACTTCAAGCGCTTAACACCTAAGTACCTAAATAGCTAATCAACCCAATAAAGCCAACACAGCTAATAGCGCCAATTGACCCAGTAAGCAACCGTACCAACCTACTAATATCCAAACCTACTAACTCACTAACTTTTCAACCTCCCGATCTCCTCCTGTAAAATCGTAATCCTTGCTTCGCCATCGGCTAGCTTCTTACGTTCGTTAGCGACGACCTGCTGCGGCGCATTATTGACGAATCGTTCGTTGCCTAGCTTGCCCATGATGGACTTAACGAAGCCCTGCTGGTAGACGAGTTCCTTTTCTTTTTCTGCTAGTTCTGCCTCGGTATCGATGTCGAGGTCTACCTGTAGGATGAACTGATCGGCACCACCTATGAATAGTAAGCCTTCGGTCTCGCTCGTACCCTGCGTGAAGCTACTGAGGACAGCCATCTTACTAGCGGCGGCGGTAAGGCCGTCTACTGCAAATAGCGCATCCGTTCCCTTGCTTGTTACGGCAGTAAGGTCGAGTGGCTCCTTCATCTTGATGCCATTCTTATTACGAAGAGCACGGACCTGCGAGATGATGTCTTGCATGCTATCGATGTGAGCGAGGAAAGCTTTATCGTCGCTACTGAGAGCATCCGCCTTTGGATAGGTACTGACTACGCAGTCTTCTCCATCTTGGCGATCTCTGAGCTGGTGCCAGATCTCCTCTGTGATGAATGGCATGAATGGGTGTAGCACCTGGCAGATTTGCTCATAGACATTGATCGTGACGTCTACGGCTGCCTGAGATAGCTGACCGTCTTTCTCGGGCTTGATCATCTCTAGGTACCACGAGCAGAAGTCATTCCAGACGAAACTGTATAGGGCAGTCAGCGCCTCTGATAGACGGTACTCCTTATAGTTTTGCTCTACTTGTGCAGTTACGGCTTGTAGCTTGGTCTCAATCCATCGTATTGCGAGGTTCTCTACCTCACTTGCAGCATTGTCATGTGTTGACCAGCCTTTGACGAGGCGGAGGGCATTCCACATCTTGTTACAGAAGTTACGGCCCTGCTCACAGAGTTTGGTTTCGAAGAGTAGGTCACCACCAGCCGGGCTAGAGCTCAACATCCCAAACCGTACACCGTCGGCTCCATAGGTGTCGATGAGCTCTAGTGCATCCGGGCTATTTCCGAGAGACTTACTCATCTTTCGACGTTGATTATCGCGTACCATCCCTGTAAAGTAGACATGGTCAAATGGTCGCTTCTGCTCCCACTCGTAACCGGCCATGACCATCCGGGCCACCCATAGGAAGATGATATCCCAACCCGTTACCAATACAGACGTCGGGTAGTAGTAGTCCAGCTCTTCTCTAGACTCGAATCCGTCAAAGACAGATATCGGCCACAACCAACTGCTAAACCATGTATCAAGTACGTCCTCGTCCTGACGTAAATCTCTTATTGTAAGCGATTTATTGCCTGTTTGCTCATGTGCTTGTTGAAGTGCTTCTTCGGCTGTATTAGCGACAAAGATCTTATCCTCGTAGTACCAAGCTGGTATCTGGTGTCCCCACCAGAGTTGACGACTGATGCACCAGTCACGGATGTTGGTCATCCAGTGACTGTAGAGGTTCTTTTGGTTCTTTGGAAAGAACTCTACCTCATCGCTCATCACAGCATCAAGGGCTGGCTTGGCAAGGGCTTCCATATCGACGTACCACTGCAGGCTGAGCTTAGGCTCAACGACGGCACTCGTCCGCTCAGACCGACCTACGTTGTGCATGTGAGACTCGATCTTGATCAGAAGATCCACGCCTTTTAGATCGTCTTTTACGAGTCGTCGAGCATCGAAGCGGTCGACGCCTACGTGAATCTGAGCCGCCTCGCTTAACGTACCATCATCATTAAAGATATCGATTACCTCTAGGTTATGTCGCTGGCCGATCTCGTGGTCATTGACATCGTGGGCTGGCGTCACCTTGAGGGCTCCTGTACCGAAGTCCATGGTTACGTAGTCGTCGAATATGATCGGTACGGCTCGATTGACAAGCGGTACGATGACCTTCTTGCCCTTGAGGTGGCTATATCGCGGATCGTCGGGATGTACGGCAACCGCACTATCACCCATGATCGTCTCTGGTCTAGTCGTCGCTACGGTGATAAACTCACCATCGCCACCCTCTATCATATACTTGACGTGGTATAGATTGGACTGCTCCTCGGCATACAGAACTTCCTCGTTACTGAGTACCGTTTTAGCCTCAGGATCCCAGTTGACCATCCGCTTCTTACGGTAGAGCTTATCACTATTATACAGGTCTACGAATGCCTTAAGGACCGCTTTGGATCGCGACTCGTCCATTGTAAAGGCCGTCCGCTCCCAGTCACAACTGGCACCTAGTTTACGCAGTTGCTTGAGGATGATACCACCGTATTTGTCTTTCCATTCGTAAGCTCTACCTAGAAACTCTTCCCTTGTAAGGTCACTCTTCTTAATGCCTTCTTCGCGGAGCATCTTGACCACCTTGGCCTCTGTGGCTATCGAAGCGTGGTCTGTACCTGGTACCCAGCAGGCATTCTTACCGTCGAGCCTAGCCTTACGTATGAGGATATCCTGGATCGTATTATTAAGCATATGCCCCATGTGCAGCACACCCGTCACATTGGGCGGAGGTATTACGATGCTGAAAGCCTCTCTCTCGTCAGGCTCACTGTGAAAGTAGTTGTGCTCCAGCCAATGCTCGTACCATTTAGACTCGATTTCTTGTGGGGTATATTGTGAAGAGAGATTCATAGGTTGTCTACTGATCGCTAGTTAATAAGAGTGCAGCTTCTTTTTTGGAAACTGCAAAAATAGACCTTCTAGGTAAGGCGTCGTAATTAATATTTCAACTCATGTATCACAGGTGGATCTGATAGTATCACAACATAGAAGTTATCATACTGATCCTCGGGGATCGACTCTAGGAGGTGAGCCTTGCCCATCAGCTGATTGATCAGACCAGGCGTCGTGTTACTATGACCAGCTATCACGGCTCGCTGTACTGTGTCGTCATCCTTAAAGCTCTGGGCAAGCTTGGGGATGCCGGCAGGTCTATAGGGAGTCACGGCGAGTTGGTGGCCAGCTGCTGCCCCTGTAACTGTACTGAGGGTCCGTGTAAAAGGTGTGGAGAAGACGCCGGTCAGGTCAAAGTCCGCAAGGATTCTGGTCAGGCGATCACTCCTGTCGATACCGGCACGGGTGAGACTCGGGTTGTTGCTTTGTGTTGTGTCTTTTTCTGCATGGCGGACACATACGATCACGTCTTGGTCAGCGGCGAGGGCTATCTTGCTACCATCGTTGAGGATGATGTGCTTATTGGTAAGAGACCGTACGAGAGTGTCACGCTTGGTATTACCGGCCTCTGGTTTGCAGGCGGCGAAGGTGAGTATGATGGCTAGACCTAGGAGTAGTCGCATAACTTCGGATTTTATAGGATCGTCAAAAAATGTCTTGTTCGACTTGATTGTGCAGTATGTCGTCGAATGTCTCGCGTTGCCTGATGAGGTGGGGCTGCCCGTCGTGGATGAGTACCTCTGCCGGTCGATAGCGACTATTATAGTTGCTACTCATCATATAGCAGTAGGCACCTGCATTATGAAAGGCCAGGATGTCGCCCTCGTGGACTTCTGTTAGTTTTCGATTGATACCAAAGGTGTCGGTCTCGCAGATGTAGCCGACGACCGTGTATATCCGCTGTCGACCTTCTATCTTACTGATGTTGGTGATGCGGTGATAGGCGTCGTACAGCATCGGTCTGATAAAGTGGTTGAGACCACTGTCGACCCCAGCAAATACAGTGGAGGTAGTCTGCTTGATCACATTGACCCTAGTCAGGAAGTAGCCTGACTCACTCACCAGATACTTGCCGGGCTCAAATATGAGCATCAGATCGCGACCATACTCTGCACAGAAGCTGTTAAATCGCTCTGAGATCTGCTCGCCTAACTCCTCTACATCTGTGTAGATGCCGTCACCCTTGTAGTCGATCTTAAATCCACTGCCGAAGTCTAGGTAGTCTAGGTCTGGAAACTCCCAAGCGGCCTGTAGTAGTATCTCTGCACCTTGTAAGAATACACCAGCATCTAGTATGTCCGATCCGGTATGCATGTGTAGCCCTTCTACCCGCAGGTTCATGGCCTTGACGAGGCGATGTACGTGGGGGAGTTGGTGTATGCTGATGCCAAACTTACTATCTATATGGCCTGTCGATATCTTGCTATTGCCACCCGCCATGATGTGTGGATTGACCCGTACACATATCGGGTAGTCAGGGTATAACGTGCCGAACTGCTCCAGGATACTGAGGTTGTCGATGTTGATCCGCACACCGTAGTTGACAGCGTGGATGATCTCGTCGATAGACACACAGTTAGGCGTGTAGATGATCTCTTGAGGGGTAAATCCTGCCTTGAGGCCCAGTCTCACTTCCTGGATAGACACCGTATCTAGACCTGTGCCTAGGTGCTTCATATATCGCAGCACATTGATGTTAGTAAGTGCCTTACAGGCATAGTTGAGCTTGAGTCGTTTGACCTTAAATGCATCCGTCAGTTTGGCATACTGCGCTTGCATGCTCTTGGTGCTGTACACATACAGGGGACAGCCGTACTGCTCTACGAGCGGTAATACGTCGACCCCGTCTAGTTGATACCTGTCGTCTCGGATTTGCATATTAGATCTTGCTTTAGTAATGGCTTATAGGTAAGAGGCTTGTCGGCTCTCTCATGATGTTTTTGATTAATTGTATGATAGTTGGGTGGTGTGGTGACCTATGAGAGGACGATCACCGGTAGAATCCCGTAAGGCCTCTCCATTTGAGCTTGAGTACACCCAATATGGCCTCGCTGATGATCCCCTTAGACATCTTACTAGTACCTAGCTCCCTGTCTATAAAGGTGATAGGTACCTCTATGATGCGGTAACCGAGTAGATTGGCCACATATTTCATTTCGATCTGAAAGGCATACCCCACGAATCGTATTTTTTCAAAATCAATAGCCTCTAGCACTTCTCGACGATAGCAGAGGAAGCCTGCTGTAGGATCTTTAACCGTCATCCATGTGATCAGGCGTACATACAGACTAGCGCCATAACTAAGTACGAGCCTATCTGCTGGCCAGTTTTTAATGCCACCTCCCTTGGTATATCGCGAGCCTACAGCCACGCTAAATGTACCGTCCTTGACAGCCGATAGTAGGCGGGGTAAGTCTTTGGGGTTATGGCTAAAGTCAGCGTCCATCTCATAGATGAAGTCGTACTTGTGCTCGATGCCGTATTTAAACCCTGCGATATAGGCCGTGCCTAGACCTAGCTTGCCTGCTCGCTCTAGCAGGTGCAACCTTGTGCCGTACTGTTGCTGTAGCTCTTTGACCCTTGTGCCCGTACCATCGGGAGATCCGTCATCCACGATCAGGACATGGTAGTACTCGTCTAGACCCATCACCGCTGCGATGATCTGGTCTATGTTTTCCATCTCGTTGTAGGTGGGTATTATGACTAGGCTACTATGCAAATGGCTGTGCTATGGAAGTGTTCAGGTCTTAAAGGTGTAAAAGTACCTTAAATGATGGATTTTTTACATGCTTAAGATGACTTAACAACTCGTTGGCGCTAAGCCGTAAATGTGCTCTATTGATAGAGGGATAAAAAAAGGACCCTTGGCTTCCCAACCAAAGGTCCTACGAAAACATAAATGTAAGTCTTGAATGCTGTACTAGAGCAGCTTGTAATTAACACCTAGACCTATCGTCACGCCAGGGCTAAACCTAGTGAATAGCTGATCTGTAGCATTGAAACCTTGGTAAAACTCCTCTCTCACATCGTTAAAGAGATTATCTACTTCTAGGCTGATCGACGCTTTATCACTGACGCCTTTATTGATCGTCGCCTTCATAGAGTGAAAAGGCTCGCTGTATACGTCTGGGAATAGTCCACCACCTACGACGACGAGGGTCTCTCCCTTAACATTGTAGTAAAGGCCGGCGTCAAATAGCTTGTCTGGGTCATTGTATACGAGGCCAGCATTGATGATGTATGGCGCCTGGCCCTGCATAGATCGAGTATTGACGACCGTCTCACCTGGCTTTTCGAAAGCCTGTCTAGCGCTAAACTCGATGTCTGTCATGTCTATGCTAGACTCTACGATCGTGACATTAGAGCTGAGACTGAGTTTCTGTAGTTTTTCTGATAGGAAAGAGAAGTCCTTGCGTACCTCAATCTCTACACCGAAGAGTTCACCATCACCGACATTACGCGGCTGAAATTCATTGGTCGTGAGTGCAGTAGGTATTCTCACCAGCTCGATAGGATCTTGAAAACGCTTGTAGAAACCACTTACAGAAAACAACTGTCCGTTGCTACCATATAGCTCCCATCTCAGGTCGATATTGTCTATGCGTGTCTCTGTTAGGTTACCTTCCCATCCTTCGTAAGAGAAGAGGCTACCATTGAAAATACGATTGGTCAATGGGTCGACGATCTGTGCAAAGGACAGCTCCTTAAAGCTAGGTCTTGCTATCGTACGGCTATAGGATAGACGTAGATTTTGCTTATCGGCAAGCTCCTGCGTGATGTTTATAGACGGGAAGAGATCTAGGGCATCTAGTACCTTCTCGTTGTCTAGGTTGCTACCTGCCTCTGTATTACCATTGGCCCATAGTACATCTCTACCAGTGTGCCACTGCTGGAAGTATTCTGCTCGTAGACCTATCGTCGCCTTGGTGCTGCTGGTAGGAGATACCGTAGCGCTTACGTATCCAGCAGAGTTGCTAGAGCGACTATTGTACTCGTTGGGGTTAGGTGTGTTGTTGCCTGATTGGTAGTACAGGACACCATTGGGGTAGAGGTTTTCTGTTGTGAAAACTTCATTGGGATTACCTGACCACTGTGGCTGATTGCCATCGAATAGTAGGTTGTAGGATAGTATGCTGTAGTCCCGATTCTTAAAGACTTGAATTAGGCCGTACTTGACCTTGGCATTACGACCAAAGGCTTTGACGTCGTTAGTCACGTTGAGACCTGATGCGATACTTACCTCTGTCAGGTCTCTCCAGATACGGGTAGGGTTACCTCCTGCACCGGCTACGAATTGAAAATCTCTCGATCCACCATCTGTAGTAAATGCGGTCTTTCTGATATCAGGATCGCTAAGTCGTGATAGGGTAGGCGACAGCTTCCATTCTACGGTACGCTTGCCATTCTCAGAGTAGTACTCACCCGTCGCTAGTACGTTGGTAAGGCTTCTCTGGCTGTACTCGAGATTGTCTGACACGGACTCGTAGCCCGACTGACCGACACCTTGCTCATCGTTAAAGATATTGAACTGCCCCGTTCTTTTTTCACCATTCTGCAAGTGCATGAGGCTAAGGCGGTGCTTGCTATGCCTGGTTTTGTAAGCGAGGCCACCCATAGCAGATAGCAAGGTGTTTTCTTGACTCAGTACGCCTTGCTGCGTAGTCGCACGCTGTAGCTCGAAGACCTCATTGGCCGTGTTGCGCTGGTATTCTCCGAAGAAGGCATCGTCAAATAGTTGGCGGCTGCTCTTGTAAGAGGTAGAGAATGTATAACCCAGCTTGTTATTATCACCGACAGTGATCTGGTCGCCATAGGAGAGGCCTACACTGACGTCTGGCATACTAGTCGTCGTGGTCGCACCTAATGTAGAGTCAAACTCATTGAGAAACTGATTGACTCGCTCTGGGCTGTCCTGACTGCCTGGTGACGGGATCTCTAGTCGTCTCGCTGCATCTGGCAGTGATCGTGTACCGTCGTCGAAGCCTAGAAAGTCTGTACCACCTCCATCATATGTGAGAAAGTCATCGCGGAGGTGCATATCTGGATTGTAGGCAATACTGAGCGATACATCAAATGTCGGCTCCTCTGGGAATGCCTTGGTCTCTATATTGACAACACCACCACTGTAGTCCGCTGGTAGCTCAGCGAGCGACGTCTTGTAGATCGTCATGTTGTCGATGATATTGGTCGGGAATATGTCGATCTGCAGAGAGTTGCGATCAGGGTCGAGGCCTGGTATGTCTAGACCATTGAGCATGGTCTTGGTGTATCTATCACCTAGACCTCGTACGTATACATACTTGCCGCCTTCGATAGAGACACCCGTGACTCGTTTGACAGCGCTAGCCGCATTGGAGTCGCCGATCTTTTTAAATCGTGCAGACGATATACCATCTACTAGGTTAGTCGACTTACGCTTTAGGGTAAGTAGGGCCGCCTCGCTAGATCGTACGGCCGCTGCTGTGATGACGACCTCTTCGAGTTGCTCAGCATCGCTTAGTAGACGTATATTTTCTAGTAGGGTGATCTCACCCGGTGCCACGACTACATCTGTGATGCGCATGTTTTGGTAAGAGATGTAAGAAAAGTTGAGGCTGTACGTACCAGCTGGTAGAGATAGCTCAAAAGAACCATCGAGGTCAGTAGAGGTGCCTGCCGCATCGTCATCCGTATATACAGATACAGCGATGAGGGTCTCACCAGAGGCGTCCTCGATGACTGTACCACGGATAGTACCGTTCTGTGCATGGGCCGCTAGGCAGACCATACTTGCTGCTACTATTAATAATAGCTTGAGAGTTTTAAACATTACAATTTATGTGTTTCGTATAAAAAAGAAAGAGAAAAAACATCAGGCTCCATTGGTGGCAGCGGAGCCTGACGGGGAATAATTGTTTGCTTTCTTTGGGCTAAAGTTAGAGTCCTAGGCCGCTAAGTGTACCGGAGTGACCACCCCAAGACCAGGCGAAATCAGAGGCATCTGGTCCCATAGACTTAGTCTCTAGTGTAACTTCTGTAAGTGCTGCTGTAGGTACACCCGTGAATATCGTTGCAGGGTCTTTGCCAGCAGGTAGAGTATACTCCCACTGACCGTTGTTGCCTGATCCATCACCACCGAAGCTCTCGATAGGCTCGAATCCAGCCTCGCCAGGATAGCTATCCGCTACACCGAATACGTATAGTCTATTGATACCTGCATTGGTGTTGTCGTCTAGGTCGATGATGTGATCTATGTTGTCTCCACAGTAGATGATACCATCTGTAAACTGGTGTGCACCGTCGATGTAGTCTCCCTCAGGGCCATCAAGCTCCATAGCACTACCACCTGCAGGTACTGCTACTATCCAGTTAGTACATAGACCATTCCACGCCTGGTCTGTATCTAGGCCGTCATCTCCACAACTCCATACTAGGGCATTGTTGACATTGACAGTGCCACCGAACCACTCGATACCATCGTCAGCATTGGCTACTACTTCTATATTATTAATAGATGTACCTGATCCTACAGCACCTAGTGTAAGGCCATTGATCTCGTTACCAGCACCTATGTCTGTACCACCATGGCGAATAGACACGTAAGCAATAGTGCCAGAGTTATCTTCCTTGTCGTTACCACCGTATAGACCATTGGGGTCTGATGTAGGTATACCTTCTATTTGTACTTCGGTTACGAGCTCATCTGCATCGTTTTTGGCAGATATCGGAGCATTACCTAGGATGATAAGGCCACCCCAGCGACCGCGTTGGTCAGCAGACATATTAGGACTAGAAAACTCTCCAGCAGCTACCATCTCAGGTGTTAGCTCATCAGCTACTGTCGTAAAGATGATCGGCTGTGTAGCAGTACCTACTGCATTTAGTTTAGCACCACGAGCTACTACTAGGGCCGTGGCATTAACACCTCCACCAGATTGGCCCTTGATTACAGCTCCAGGAGCGATAGTAAGTGTTGCACCATTAGTTACGGTGATACGACCACCTAGTACGATTACTTTCTCCGCTGTCCATTCAGTATCTTCTGTGATGTTGTTAGTAACAAGGATTTCATCATCTGTTGATTGTGCTACACACTCACAGTCGATCGTAAGGATTTCATTCTCATTGCAGGTGACATCACACTCGTCTTCGCATGAGGTAAGACATACTGCTGTACCGATTAAAGCAAAATACAAAGCACTTCTCATTAACTTCATTGGTATTGTTTTAGTAAGAGGTTCACATGCCTTCCCTATTGAAGACGATGCAAAAGTAGAGGCGGCGTATTACGGCACAACTAAGGCTGCATTAAGAAATCATTACGCTAGGTAACACGCTGTTTACATACAACTGGCGTCTGCGATAGCCTCGTTGACCTATTTGTAGCTGGCGTGCTTAGACTGGCCCGAAATTGGCTGTTTGGAGCTACTTTGAGAAAATATAATTGGGGGGCAATCCTGAGGTTTGGTGCTTTTATACCCTAAATTGGGTAGTCTAAGGGTAGATTAGATATGTTTTTCTGATATCTGTAAATGACTCAATACCATCTTGCCAGCTAGCTCTGATCTCCGCCTCGCTTACATTGTTAAGGATCTGTGTCCGCACGGTATTGTTGCCGACTAACTTGTCAAAGAAGTTGTTCTTAAGAAAGAAGTCTTCCATGCCGCCTGTCTGTTGATAAGCATTAATAAGGTAGTCTAGCCTAAAACCATGACGCTGTAGACTGTCTCGCTGTAGATTCGAAAGGTTTACGCCTTGGCATTCTTGACCTTTGAGCTTGGGATGCTGGGCTCCTACGTTGGGCTGTGGTGTGAAGGTGTAGGCTCCGCCACGATATTGTGGATGACCATATACCTGAAACTGCTTGTCTGTGCCTCTGCCTACACTTACGACGGTACCTTCTAAGAGGCATAGGCTAGGGTAGAGAGCTACTGCGGCGGCATTAGGTAGGTTGGGCGAGGGTGGTACTGGTAGGTCGTATGGTCGATTGCGATTGTAGTGCTGGCAAGGTACGATGGTAAGTGCTGCCCTCAATTCATTATCTAGCCAGCCCTCGCCGTTGACCATTTTGGCATATTCGCCGATCGTCATACCATAGACGATAGGTACGGGGTGCATACCTACGAAAGAACTGTGCTCCGCCTCTAGTATGGGCCCATCTACATAGTGTGCATTGGGGTTAGGGCGATCTAGGACGATGACGGGCAGGGCTCGCTCTGCGGCAGCCTCCATGACTAGGGCGAGGGTAGATATATAGGTGTAGAAGCGAACACCTACATCCTGCAGGTCAAATACAACGATGTCTACACCTGCAAGGTCTTGCATTGTGGGCTTGCGATGCTTACCATACAGCGATACGATGGGTAGTCCTGTTTTTTCGTCTATGCCGCCCTTGATCTTGGCACCAGCATCGGCGGTACCTCTAAATCCATGCTCAGGGCTCATGATCACCTTGATGTCAATACCTAGGGCTAGTAAGGTATCTACTAGGTGAGTATCACCGACCAAGCTAGTGTGGTTGGCGACTATACCAACGGACTTACCCTCGAACTTGGGTAAGTACAGGCTCATCCGTTCTGCCCCAGTAATGATGCTTGGCGGGTCTATCGTCACAGCATCTTGACTGCCGAGGCAGCTGATGAGGGATAGGCAAAGGACGAGTACGGCTGTAGATTTAAACATATGCCAAATATAGTGCATATGTTTTAGGGATCTACTATTACTTAAAACGGCTACCTATTATGGAGGTAAGGCGACTTACTACTTATCCGTTATTAACGAAACGATACCCGACTCCTCTAACACTCTCGAAAAACTTAGGCTCTTTGGGGTTCTCCTCAAAGTACTTGCGAAAATTGAGAATAAAGTTATCGATCGTACGCGTGCTAGGGTAAACGTCGTATCCCCATACGTTTTGCAGGATCTGCTGCCTGCTGACGACCTCACCGACTCGCTCGACTAGCATCTTGAGGAGGAGGACTTCCTTGCGGGTCAGTCGAAACTCTCCTAGGTTGCCCTGCGCCATATACGTACTGAAGTTGACGTGGTTCTTGCCGAAGCTGTACTCGTCGACCGTGGCTGGATCTTCTTTCTTATTGCGAAGACTCAATACCTTATCGATACGTAGTAATAACTCCTCCAGGTTAAAAGGCTTAGACAAGTAGTCATCTGCACCTAGCTTGAGCCCCTTGATACGATCAGCACTGGCGTCTTTAGCACTTATTATTATAATGCCGACCTCGCTGTTGGCTAGTCGTACCTTTTCGCAGATCTGGTATCCGCTGACCTCTGGTAGCATGATATCCAGTACCAAAAGGTCAAAGTGCTGCTGCTCGACCATTCGCAAGGCTTCCTTGCCATTGCCAGAGGCAACGACTTCATAGCCTTCCATTTCGAGGTTAAGCTTGATTAGCTTGCTTATATTCTCTTCGTCTTCTACTAGTAGTATACGCATGATTGTTTTTTAACCCATAGCTGGCCACCTAGTAACAAAAACAGACCCATGTGGTTGGCCCGGTTCGATACTTACGGTCCCGCCATGTCGTTCGACGGTCTTTTTTACGATAAACAGACCGAGCCCTGTACCCTTAGTCGTCCTTGTTTCTTCGCTGCCTACTCTGTAGAATTTGTCAAATATCTGCTTGTGCTCCTTGGGGTCTATACCTATACCATTATCACCTACCTTGAGGACGACCATGCCTTCTTCACCGTATGCCTTGAGTGATACCCGGAGAGCTCTAGACGTACTCCTATACTTGATGGCATTCTCTACGAGGTTGGTGATTACGGTTACGAAGGCTTCGCGATCGGCGTGTGCGACCAGCGATTCGGCGAGGTCTAGGTGGATGGTCATATTTTGTCTAAATCCCCTATACCTATCCGTGATTTCTGTGATAAGGTCATTGATATCGAGATCTTCTAAGTTATAGGACTGTGCCGTATCTATTCGTGCTGCTACTAGTAGGTTGTTGATTAGTTTCTCCAGGCGCAGCTTTTCGTCGGCACCTGTCTCCATTAAGGATATGATCTTGTCGTGGGGCAGCTGTCGCTTCTTAATGGTGTCAAAGATCAGACCTATACCCGCTAGGGGGGTTTTGAGCTCGTGGGTGATCGACAGGAGAAAGTTCTGTTGACGCTTACCCGTATTGATCTCCTTTTGGTAAGCTCTATTGATCAGCCACATACCACAGATGAGCATAAGTATAAAAACGATAGCCTCACCGTATATCATTACCTGTTGCTGCTGGTACTTCTGAGATAGCTCGTGATAGGGTGGGTAGTCGTTGAGGTCGTAGTCTGCCACACCTAGCGACACTGAGTTCTCATACTTCATCAGTGCAGCCTTGGCCTCGAAAGCCTCGGTGTTTTTTCGTTGTAGTAGCACAGACCACCATGATAGTGCAACGAGTACATAAACCACGACAGCGTAAGATATTGTCTTCATGTAGCTCAAAGATAAATAGACCAGCAAGCCCGCAGCCTCAGTTCGTGATTATTACAATCATATGTCATAGATCGCTACGCTATGGTAGCGTAGAATATGCTGCCGTAAGTTTCAGCAGTTGTTGCTGACTCATAGTTTGTTGCAGTACTATCATCAGAGGGGTAAATACCTACGTAAATTAACTCTCAGTAAAATTTCTATAATTTCATTTTAAGATGATCGATCGTTTTGTTATTGACTCATATTTAGCGGGCATGTATTATTTAGGGTCTGATTATTGTAGATTATTTGGTTATCAGGTGGGCTGATGTATCAGGGTTTTCACTGGTTTGTAATTTTTGTAAAAGACGAATCTTTATTTGTTGATGTTTTAGTCTTATTTTTGGATCAGCCGCAAGTCATGGGACATACCCAACCCCACACTATGTGACTTACGGAATCTTTAACAGTCCAAAGTATCAACATATAATAGATACACGGCGTTATAATTATACCCACAGATAAGTACCCATAATCTTTACACCATGAGCAAAATTATCAAGAAGATCACCACAGGAATAAGAGGCTTTTTCACAACTAAACGTGACGCTGTCAAGAAGGTCTTTATTGAAGACGACTACGAACGTTGGTTAGGCGTTTAAATTTTTTCCCGCTTCCACCCAACCTTTCCGTAAGTTAGGTCCGTACACTTGTATGATAGGTCACGTTGTGACTATGAATATTGTACATGGATCTTAACTCTGTCATAAAAGGTTGTAATAATAATCAGCGTAAAGCTCAGCAACAGCTTTATCAGCACTGTTTCCCCTTTCTACTTACCTTGTGTAGACGCTACACTACAGATCAAGACGCAATCATATCCATCGTCAATGATGGCATGCTCAAGGTCTTTAAGCACATCGACCAGTACGACACATCTAGACCACTCAGAAGCTGGGTTTCTACCATCGTCTTCAGGTCATTGTCAGACCATTTTAAAAAAGAAAATGCGGGCTTTACCTTTTTACTCGTCGACGAGTTACCCGTGACGTCTTCGTCTGTCAGTACGGAGGACCTTATCATATACGATGACTTGCTCAACGTGACAGCACACCTGCCGCCAATGAGCAAGCGGGTTTTTATACTCTATGCCGTTGAGGGCTACTCCCACAAGGAGGTAGCCGCAACGCTGGACATGAGTGTGGGCACCAGTAAATGGCACCTCAGTACTGCCCGCAAGCAACTGCGTGAACTCTTATCTAAGCAATACAAGGAATATGGAAATGGATGATAAACGACTAATGGATCAAGGCTGGGCGGAGATGCATACATTGCTAGACGTGGAGATGCCCACGGAGAAGAAGCGACGTAGACTAGTCGCATGGCTATTCGCTGGTCTGCTGATTATGGTCCTAATCGTTATAGGAGTTACTACCATATTATCTGACAATACCAGAGATCGCAATCGTGTGGCTATAACTGGTGATAGCGATATGGTAGAGACTACTACTGCAGGTCGCATAATCGTCAATCAAGAGACTCCCTCGATCAAGCCAAGTGCGACAATCGGTGATATTGCGTCTAACGATATCGTGTCAGAGGACAGGTTCAGCAGCAACCCCTCATCTGCATATGGGGCGGCAGCTAGTCACGCAAAGAACAGTACTAATCAGAATATCGAAAAAACTGCAGTAAGTAATAGCTTTACCGATCGTAGCACCTCCATGGCCAATGATGTAAGTCGTGTAGTCAATCAGGTCGTCACAGATGATATGATAGAAGTGCAAGTGATGGACGTTGAATTCCTCTCACCCCAAATCGCTAGCATTGTAGGGATAGCGACTCCTAGGCAACCGATACTCTCTGGATCAGGAAAGCAGGCAACGATTGAGAACTTAGATATAGAACAGTTATCACTTGTCCAGCCACCGTACTTTAAGATAAGTGAGTATCAACTAGGCACTGGTCAGATCGCTTACAGCAATGTCATCACACAAGATGATATTGTAACGGTTAGGCCTTACGCCTTTGCCCAGGGTATATTTTCGTCATCTTCTAGCCTTTATGCGTTAGGTGGCGGAGTGAGCTTTTCTAAAAAATCGAATAATCTATATGCGGGCCTTGGTCTACTAAATACGAGGTATCAAGATGCAGGTATTGCCAGTGATAGTGAGACCTTTGAAGACGTCGGTAGCGGCGATTTAAGTTCTATCGTCACTCCTATGCTTAATCCTAGACACCTTGGGGGGTATGCTATGGAGATGGGTTACGATAGGAGCCTTTCAGCTAAGTTTAAAGTAGGTGTAAGAGCCGACTACCTGAGCTTACGGCATGAGCAATCAGTGAGTAATGAGGCGACTAACAGTAGATCTGGTGGCACCTACCTCTACGATGCGGTACAGCGTCAAATTGGCATGTCTCCAACTATTACGTACTCGCCATGGCCTCAGCTTTCGTTACAGTTTAGCTTGAGGCAACCTATTATCGAGCAGAGGTTTACGACAGAGTTAGACTTTGGTGCCACAGCGTTCCCTACTGCTCTTGCCATTCCTAGGGCCATTAGGCTAGACATCCCACGATCAGCAGCACTTGCTTTGAGGTATACTTTTTAGACTGGGAGCACCTGACGAAATTGTGTCTTAGTAGTATCATTTCTGTCTTAACTTCTCGTACTCTAGTTTGATGTAATGCCAAAAGATATTGGTTCTATGTTATACGCAGTAGATGATGAGAGTCTTTCTGAAGATCCTAATTTGACTTTTGATTTAGGATCGAAGATTTCGGCTGAGCTCTCTAGAGACCTGATCGCTTGGAGCGACCTCTCTTCTCTCTCTCTCTCTCTCTACCTCTCTTTTCTCCACCTACGTTAACACTGCCGCGGTTCTCCCCGTGCGGTAAAGCCAAATCAATTATACCATTCACCGAAGTCAAGACCAGCGCAAAGTCGTATCGGAATTGCATTGATTTTTCCCGTAGCAGAGAGTCATATAATCCTTTGGTAAGCGTCTTGAGAACCACGATTACCACCGTCACGACAGACTTTACAGAAAAGTGGATCAGCTACTGAAAGCTGATCCACTTTTGTTATCAAGAATAACTTGCTATCTCTAGCTTGTCCGCCTTATCTGACCAATGTTATATTACCCTTACAGGTCCTAGACTCTCCGCTGGAAACCGTAATTACACTAAACCACGAGAACACATCTGTGGAGGCATTGTCACCATTGGGCATGAGTCCGTCCCAGCCCCTCCGTGAGTCATTGTCAAATACCAACGTCCCCCATCGATCATAGATCTGAAAGGCCTCGATCTCAATAGCCGATCTAGCAGCAGACCTAGTCGCAAAGTTGAATATTTCGTTATTACCATCAGCATTAGGCGAAAACAGATTAGGATAAAACTCACAACCTGTGACTGCAATCCTGTACGTTAGTTGCGCATCACCGCAGACGCTACCTAGAGTGACGGTCACCATAGAATCTAATCTCGTTACACCATCTGCAAAGATGAGGTCGAGACAGTCGTTGCACAATAGATTGTCATTGTCTACGCTGATGTCGTATTCACCAGCAACGGCTAGTATGGCTGGATCTACTGGTAGGGTAAGAATGTCGCCCTCAAATGCCGAGAGGTCTATTTCCTGATCATCTACCAGCGGTATCACTTGTATGGTAAGAGTCTCACTAGCTTCGCAGGCACTATTGTCTAGCGCCGTAACGGTAATCTCTGTAGTGGCTGAGAGGCCTGGTATACTTATAGTCCCATTACTATTGACGGTCGCATTGATAGATAGCGGTTCGACCTGGTAGTCGATACTCGGGTCATAGCTATCGATAACGATGATAGCGGTATCGCCATCACAGACAGGTTCGGTTGTCAGGCCGACTGCTGGGACAGAGATGATCACATCTTGTGTAATCGTGTCGCTACAGCCGAGGCTATCAATCGTTGCAATCAGCGTCACAGGATAGGTGTCTCTGACGCTAAAGGAGCGACTAGGATTGGTTAAGTCTGACAGGTCGCCATCACCGAAATTCCACTGATAAGTATTGGCATTGATACTAGTATTGGTAAAGGCAATGTTATCGTTAGGACAGAAGGTAGTCGCACTGTCTGGCAAGAAACTCGCCTCCGTCTCTAGAAAATTGATAGGGAGAGATAGTACATTCTCACAGTTGCTATCACCAGCGGTCAAAACGACACTGACGAAAGTACTGTCACCATCTAGCGGCGTGTCATAGGTATGCATAATACTATTGACATCTGTAGCGCTGGTACCATCACCAAAGCTCCAGCTTATCCCAGTCACGTCACTGGTCACATTAGATAGCTCAAAACTGATATCATCGCCAAAGCAGATCGTCGTACGATTGCTACTGAGCTCACCATCAGGACCCACAAAGGTGTAGGTCGTTGACTCTGTATCGCTGCAGCCAGCAGGGTCTGTGACGGTCATGGATACATCAAAGGTGCCTCTAGGGAATATGAACTGCGACGTATCGCCTGTAAAGGTACCGAGCCCACCAAAGTCCCAGTCGGCCACCGCATTGTCGCTAGCATCGGAGGTATTTGTAAACCTAATCACGTCGTTAAAGCACAATTCGGTCGCCGTACCTGCATCAGAGATAAAGGATGCGACGGGGGTAGGTACCACCGTAATGGTAAAGTTAGTCGTGGCCTCACAGCCTGAGCTGAGCTCCTCATAGGTAACGCTGAGTGGGAAACTACCCTCTTGATTGGCTATAAAACTAGGTGACTGCCCTGTCCGATTGCCGAAGACATCGAGGTCCCAGTTCCATCGGAGACGCGAGCCCTCTTGCGTAAAGTCCGTAGCGGCTAGTCGTATCGTATCACCAAAGCAGGCCCTTCGTGGATCTACTGAGATCTGACTAGCCGGTATGTAGCGCTGTATAGGGACGAATACTGAATCACGACAGCCGATCGCATCTTCGACGGTTAGCGATATGAAGGGTTCGAAGTTGCTATCGTCGATCAGGTAGTTGGCAGGATTCTCGCGAGTGCTGCCGAATGACCAATCCCATGAGACGATAGTCGTATCAAAGACCGTATTATTGTCGATCGACATCGTAGCCGGTAGGCATATAGAGGTATCCGATACGGTGAAATCAGGGTCAATACCATAGATCTGGATCGTGTCTTCTGCTACCTGCAGACATCCATTGACATCTCTGACGGTCACTCGTACTAGATTGGCGCCTGTCTGCCTAAAAAGATGACCCACAGAATCCTGCGGCAACTCGCGCGGTCGCTGGAATGGCATCTCCCACACATATCCTCTGAAGCAGTCATTGTGTACGTGCTGACTGTTAGCAGCTGATAATATCACAGCCTCATTATCACAGCCTACCTCTGGTATGTCTAGTACGGCCTTTAAGTCTCTGATATGGACAGTCTGCCTAGCAGTGTCGGCAGGACACCCGCTGGCTGGGTCGCTCGTGATCAAGGTGATGACGTAATCACCGGTATCAGGAAAGGTAAACCGCGGCTCTAAATCTGTGCTAGTAGCCAACCCTGCGAAGTCCCATAATCGCTCTGTACCGCCTACACCTCGGTCTATAAAGTCTACGTCGTAGATGCTGTCACAGTCCGTCTGGTAGCCCACGTGAGCACTAGCACCGCCCACACGTACAGCACCGGATCTGGTAACCGTCGTGCGACAGCCATTGTACTCGGTGGTCAAGGTGATGTCATAGGTGCCTGGATCCTTGTCAAATGTCACAGTGGCCGTCTGGTCGGTCCAGCAGTCGCTCTGGCGACCACCATCTGTGACCCACTGGTAGGCCTCGATCCGTGGATCTTGAGTCGTTGTCTCTAGTGAGATGGTCTCGCCTAGGCATATGTCAAAGCTATAGTCCTCAAGGTCAGGCGTGATCGGCTCGCCTACGTATATATTGAGTACGTTGCTGGTATCACGACAGCCAGCCTCATTCTCGATGATGAGGCGAACGTCGTAGACGCCGGGGCTAGCATAGGTATGTGGTAGGTCTGTGCCATCATTGGTAATGACGGTACCATCGCCTAGTAGCCAGGTGTAGTCGTTGATATCTTCAAATGAAGTGCTTATGTCTGAAAAGGTCACACTTAATGGAGCACAGCCTCTAGTCTGGTTTACGGTGAGTTCGGCATTGGGCCTACGCTGTATAGCTGCAAAGGTATCTGTAACTACACATCCTGAGAAGGATATACCCACGAACGGGACAAAGACAGTGTCTATCTGATGCAAGTACTGACTATCTCGTGCTACGGAGTAGTTGCCGCTGTAGGTACTCGTCATCGTGGTATCGCCATCCCAGATATAGGTCTGTAAAGTGGGATTGGCCATAGCTGTGAAGAGGTATGGGTCTTGACAGCTGACTGCAGGGTCGATCATGACGTCCGACGTCGGGTCTTGGATAAATACTTCATACGTGCTATCGACTCGGCAACCACCTCGCAGCACACTCGTATAGCGGATGGTCGTAGGTCCAGCATTGTCAAATAGGAATTGAGGTTCCCTTGACGTGCTGCTTGCTGGGAAGGACCCGGGTGCAAACCATATGTTCTGCACAGCGTCCGTATTATTAACAATGGTGATAGGTACGTTGATACAGATGGTATCAGGTATCTCTGCTAGCTGAGTGAGTAGTCCCACCTGCACAGGCCTAGTCAGAGTACTCACGCAACCATCTGTAGACGTTACGGTAAGTACGACGTCGTAGACTCCCTCGTCGGTATAGGTCACATCGACGGGGTTGCGCAATTGGCTAGTCTGCCCATTGCCAAAGTCCCAGCTGTAAGTCAGGTCCGCAAGATCCTCAGTCGCATTGGTAAAACTAGTCGTGGCTGGTGCCTCACAGGGATTATCTGTGAAAAAGCTAAATAAGGCAGCCGTACCTTGTACCTCCACAAAGTCTTGTTGTACCGTTGAGGTATTACACCCAGGTAGGTCGGTTTCTACCTGGACACCGATTGTATATAGTCCCGCGCTATTAAATGTAAATGATGGCATGGCCACCGTATCGATTGCCCCACTGATGGACCAGTTGTACGCTGTGATTGGTACATCATCTTCGATATTGAGATCTAGGTCAAAAGTCACGTCAGAGGGAGCACAAATATCGTCTTGATCTAGGGTAATCGTGACCTCAGGGCGAGGGTAGACCTCTATGGTGATACGGGCTCTCTCTGGGCCATTTTGCCCTTCGCGGAGTACGGCCTCGTAGGTGCCCGCCGTGATGTAGGTGTGCATGGGGTCTTGTAGTACCGAGCTGGCACCATCACCGAACGACCAGAAGTAGTCCTGTAGGTTGGCCACACCCGTAAAAGTCACATCGAGGGGCAGACAGCCACGATCTACGTCTACCGACTGGGCCGTGAGACTGATGGAGCAGAATGCCAGTAATACTATGCTTGCTATATTTTTCATGCTACCAGTCTTTTAAGTATCCCGATGTGGCTGTCTCTGCCATCAATAATAATTGTTCTTTGGTAAAACCACAGCCACCACAGTAGTAGGACATGGTATTACCGGTCTGTGGCTGGTATAACTGTCCGTTGGCATCTCTGCCATTAAATATAAACTCACAGCCAGCTAACCATACCGTATCCGTACCCTCGATGAAGGGATCTGCTGGCGTATCGCAGATCATATCGCCTGCTGTCTCACAGTTACTACCGTCAGCCAGCTCATCGCCTGTTTCAAAAGTGTGTAGCAGGCCAAAGACGTGCCCTATCTCGTGGGCCATCGTCTCAGCGCCGCCTGACCGTGTGAGCCACACGACGCCACCGCCACCCAGGCCAGCTATGGTGCCATTGTCTGGGTTGTTGTCATTGTCAAACTGAGAAAAAGCGAAAATATTTATACGCTGTTCTCTCACTAGTCGTATGGTCAGCTCGTTATTCTCCACCAAGTCGGGTATACTGTCAAAGCTATAGTCAAACAGTGTGTCGACATCACATACTTGGAAGTCGATGCAGATCGGCTCAAAGTAGGCCGTGGTGTAGTCTAGTTGGGCTTGGATCTCGTCGATGTCCATGACCGTACCTAGTGAGTCTTGTACTAGGTGGACGTGAACCATAAAGGTCTTTTGCACACAGGGTAGGTCGCAGTCCTTATCTATTAAGGAGTTGACCTGTGCCTGCAGACCCATGTGGGCCAGGCATAGTATGATGCTTGTATATATATGTCTCATTGTCTCAATTATATTCTAGGACAGAAGATGATCGGCTTGATCTTAGGTTTCTTTTCGATAGCAAATATGCGCTGCACCGCTAGCTCGAAGGCTGTATTTCTTGTCTGGTTGCTGTAACCCGATACGGCAAAGTCATAGGCCAGACCTACTCGCCATTTCTTGTACTCCATACCCATCATAAACTGTATCGCCGAGGCGTCATTGTATCGGTAGCCTATGCCTGGCAGGAGGAGTATGGGGTCTTTCTTTTCGCCACTAGGTGCGGCCTTTGCTCGTCGACCTTTTTGCTGCTTCTCAGCATTGATGTGATAGGCGAAGTTTCCTTGGATATTGATGTTCTGCGACTGCCCCTGGAGGCTGACGAAGGCGGTAGGTGCGAAGGCCAGTCGACTAGATAACATCATATTGACCATTGCATGGGCATTATATCGACGGGTTACATCATTGTTTCCAGAGTCTGGTAAGATGTCATAAGTACCCCCCAAGATATTACTGCCAGCAGCACCCAATTCCAAACTAGAGGTCTTGCCCAAAGGTGTTTTGAATAGTAAGCCTAAAGCGATAGTAGAAAATCCAGTATTAACATCATCTAAATCTATATTTTCACTGTTTCCGGGGTCTGATGTTGGAACTAGAAGATCATTTTCAGTTGTGTAGACATCTCCGATAAATCGACTCATGAATCCGTACCTCGCGCCTAGTGTGATCGTTCGCTTGAGCTTTTTGTCGAGACCTATGTGGTAGGCGAGATTGGCCATCATACCATTAGTGCCTAATCCTGCATCACCAGCCTCGTCACGAAATAAGGTTACGCCACCACCTACCCAGTGGGTCTTTTTAAAACCCCACATAAATGGGCTGTCTACGGAGAGCATAGGGCTCAGATAGGATGTGCCGAAAAAAGATCGATTCTGATCCCTAGCGATCGCCTGTACGCGGTAGGTACCTTTAAAAGCCCCAGTCTGCGCAGGGTTAAAGAGGATCTGGCTATAGTGGTTCTGTGTGTATTGTAGGCCCTGTGCCGCAGCAAAATGACCAAGGGCAATACATAGAACAAAGAGAGAGAGTATTCGCATAAATGCAGTCTTTAACTGACGTAGACCTAGTAGTCGAGCACGATGCATATCTCAGGACTACTATCTACTGATGCATGAAAGTAATCATTCGCTGCACAAATCTGCTATGTATTATACATTAACAGTAGCTATAGTCACCTCCGACATATAGCGCTTACTGAATCTAATACTGAGTGAGCGGGTCATTTAACTTAAGTAGGTATGGTCGAATATGAGTTCTATTGACTTGTTAAACAGCCAATTTGTAAATGCAAAGGAAGCTGCTGGGCTTTTACTCCCTTAGTTATGATAGGTGCTTTGGAGAATGCGGGAACCTGTCGCTCTACAGAAATAGATTGAGAGTCTCCAAAATGTGCGAATTTTTCCACAACATAGCAACGTTCAAACAGGGCAAGACCATGGTTTCGCATGGATGCTAGGAGTACTAATCTACTTCGAAAAATAAAAGCAATTTTGACAAGACTCTAGATCGATCTTGGCTGAGATCAGTATGATTGGCTACTTATTGTTTTCAGCTTATCTATGTT
Organism: uncultured Saprospiraceae bacterium; assembly: GCA_964389475.1. Taxonomy (GTDB): domain Bacteria; phylum Bacteroidota; class Bacteroidia; order Chitinophagales; family Saprospiraceae; genus CAYMFD01. Next base: position 2,154 of record CAYMFD010000020.1, on the reverse strand, counting down.
CTTTGTGGAGAATGCTGCTGCCAAGAATTTCCTTGGAGCGACATGATTTTTGCCTTCTTTTGATCTGAGCAAAAGAAGGCGCCGTGCTGAGGCTCTCGAAGTAAGGCCAGTCGGGCCTTTCCGACATCAACTTCATATTCAAAAGTCTCATTAGAACCTACAGATGGATACTCGAATTAGTGCTCTTCGTTGTGTTTTGTGTTCACTGACTTAATTTACATAGTTAAAAAGCTAAGAGCTTGAGTTTACCTAGAAGAAGATATAACGCTTACTTCTCACCTTATCATTTGATATCCTACAATACCTCGTACTTTTACACCCACAAGCAGAAATATGTCTACAGAGAATAAGTCCCTCAATTTTATAGAGCAGATCGTCACGGATGATCTAGAAAGCGGTAAGCACGGTGGCCGCGTCCACACTCGCTTCCCACCAGAGCCCAATGGTTACTTGCATATAGGTCACATCAAGGCTATCTGCATCAGTTTTCAGACAGCTGCTAAGTTTGGAGGTAAGACCAATCTCCGATTTGATGATACCAATCCTGTTACGGAGGATACAGAGTATGTAGAGGCGATCAAGAAAGACATTAAGTGGCTCGGTTTTGAGTGGGAGGGAGATGCCCTCTTCGCAAGTGACTACTTTGACCAGTTATATGCCTTTGCCGAGCAGCTTATCCAAAAAGGAAAGGCTTACGTCGATGATAGTACGCCAGAGGAGATCGCAGAAGCTAAGGGTACACCTTCGCAGCCGGCAACGCCTAGTCCATACAGAGATCGCAGCGTAGATGAAAATCTTCAACTCTTCCGTGAGATGCGAGATGGTTTACATCCCGAGGGTAGTAAGGTCCTACGTGCCAAGATCGACCTTCATAGCCCCAATATGCTCATGCGTGATCCTTTGATCTACCGCATCAAGCACGCTGACCACCACCGCACCGGCGATAAGTGGAAGATATATCCGATGTATGACTTCGCCCACGGGCAGAGTGATAGCATTGAGGAGATTACCCATAGCCTGTGCTCCCTAGAGTTTATACACCATCGACCTGTCTACGACTGGTTTATCAGTGAGCTAGAGATATTTCCTAGCCGTCAGATAGAGTTTGCTCGTATGAACGTCGAGTACATGATCACGAGCAAAAGACGACTGCGTAAGCTCATCGAGATGGGCCTAGTCGATGGCTGGGATGATCCCAGGATGCCCACCGTGTCAGGACTTCGTAGGAGAGGCTATCCGCCAGAGGCATTGGTGACCTTTTGTGATAAGGCGGGTGTCGCTAAGCGGGAGAATACCATAGAGATAGACCTTCTGGAGGCTTGCGCCAAAGAGGCACTCAACAAGACAGCGCCACGTGTTATGGTCGTGCTAGATCCTATCAAGCTCGTCATTACCAACTATGACGAAGGCAGGAGTGAGATGCTTACGGCGATCAACAACCCAGAGGATGAGACGATGGGTAGCCGCGAGATACCATTCGGCCGCGAGCTATGGATAGAGCGAGGCGACTACATGGAGGATGCCCCGAAGAAGTTCTTCCGTCTATCGCCAGGCCGTAATGTCCGTCTCAAGAATGCCTATATCATCAACTGTGAGAAAGGTGTCTACAATGATAGTGGCAACCTGACGGAGGTCCATGCTACCTACTATCCTGATAGCAAGAGCGGAGAGGATGTATCTGGCGTCAAGGCCAAGGGCACCCTCCACTGGGTATCTGTAGACCACGGTAAGCCATGTACTGTCCGCCAGTACGACCGCTTATTTACCGTGCCTAATCCTGACGGTGACCCCGAGAAAGACTACCTTGATTTCTACAATAAGGAATCTCTACACACCATCGAAAACGCATGGATGGAGCCTAGCCTAGCGGAGACGAAAGCGGGTAGTCGCTACCAGTTTATGCGTATCGGCTACTTCTGTACGGACCGAGATGGTACGGTCGACAAGCCGGTGTTTAATCGTACGGTCGCTATGCGTAACAGCTGGGCCAAGAAGAATAAGAAGTAGGGGAGAAGGAGAGATTTTGAGAAAAGAGAGGGCGAGATTAGAGATGATGATATGCCGAGAGCTATGTTTTGGAGTTCGGGTGGATCGAGGGGGATCTGCTCGTAATCCGCCTGTACCTGGCACAAAGACGATGATCGCCTACATGAA
>CAYMFD010000019.1:36446-43925 GCA_964389475.1 uncultured Saprospiraceae bacterium | reverse complement strand
ATATGACTCAGCCAATCAGAATCTCAACTATCGAGCATAGTAGAATCGCAAGTGTTAACTTCGAAAACCTGCCATTCGGTAAGGTCTTTAGCGATCACATGTTTGTAGTAGATTGGATTGATGGCAAGTGGACTAATGCGGAGATTAAACCACTAGCCCCGTTTGAGGTGCACCCAGGAAATCTAGCATGGCACTATGGTCAGTCGATCTTTGAGGGTATGAAGGCCACGCGTCATGTCGATGGTACGCCGCTATTATTCAGACCAGAAGAACACGTATATAGACTCAATAGTAGTGCTCGACGCATGTGTATGCCAGAGGTGCCAGAGACGCTTTTCTTAGATGCCATACGTACCCTTGTAGATCTAGAGAAGGACTGGATACCCGCAGAGGAAGGAAGTGCATTATACCTACGACCACTGATGTTCGCGACCGATGAGTTTATAGGTGTTAGAGCCAGTGATACCTACCGCTTTATCATATTCGCTATGCCTGTAGGTCCTTACTATGCCAAGCCTGTGCAGTTAAAAGCAGAGACAGAGTATGTCCGTGCGGTAGAGGGCGGTGTCGGAGAGGCCAAAACAGCAGGTAACTATGCAGCATCCCTGCTACCCGCTAAGCTAGCTAGAGCGGAGGGTTTTGACCAGATCATGTGGTTGGACGCTAAAGAGTTTAAGTACGTACAGGAGGTCGGTACCATGAATATCTTCTTTGTGATAGACGGCAAGGTGGTTACTCCATCAACTGATGGAGCCATCCTCAAGGGCATCACTAGAAAGTCATTGATAGAAATACTCGGTGCTGAAGGTTACGATGTCGAAGAACGAAAGGTTTCTATAGATGAGCTTGTAGAAGCTTATGAGGCAGGTAAGTTAACGGAGGTATTCGGATCGGGTACAGCAGCTGTCGTTTCGATGGCCGAACGACTACATTATAAGGGTGTCGATATGACCTTTGATACAGAGTCATATAAGGTAGCACCACTAGCTAAGTCGCTGATCAATGGTATGCGGTCAGGTAGACTAGAGGATACCTTCGGGTGGGTGCATCGAGTGCCTTCGCCGGTAGCTGCAACTTCGTAATAAGAACTCATACGACTGTACCTGCTGGTTTACGGATGTACGCCGTATTGCCAGTGTGACTTGGTTTTATCGGATGTACATTGGTTTGTTGATCCCTTCTTGCAGTGATATAAACGTCTCTGTTCTAGCTATTCCTTCTATAGGTTGTACATCGCTGCTGAGTATGCGCATGAGGTCTTCGTTGTCCTTAGCGACTACCTTGGCAAAGATCGAGTAGTTGCCTGTGGTAAAGTGGGCTTCCAAGATTTCTGGCACAGCTTCTAGTGTAGCTATCACGTCCCGGTAGTGCTTTGCTTTTTCTAAAAAAATACCAAGGTAGGCGATCGTACGATAACCTAGCCTCAAGTAGTCAAGGTTGGTCGTATAGCCTTTGATTACTTGTGCTGTCTCCATTTTATTGATCCTTTGTTGCGTGGCAACATTGCTGATGCCTGCTTCCTTGGCTATACTTGTCGTCGTCGACCTACTATTCCTAAGTAGGCAGTTCAGAATCTTAATGTCAGTGCTGTCTCTCATTTATTTATTGAATTATTAGGAAGTGTAAAGTTAATTAAATTATGTTTGCATCTTATTGTAATTCATAAAGTAAAGAAAATGTGTGGTATAGTTTCAGTATTTGAAGTATCGGAGCCTCGGGATGTAGTACGTACCAAGGCCTTGCAAATGGCAGCCAAGATCCGTCACCGCGGTCCAGATTGGTCAGGGGTTTACGCTAGCGATCGGGCTATCATGGTGCACGAGCGACTAGCCATTGTTGATCCTGCATCTGGCCAGCAGCCACTCTATGGTCGAGGCGGAAAGTTGGTGTTGGCGGTTAATGGAGAGATATATAATCATCAATCCCTACGCTTAGACTTCCCCGATTATCCTTTCGAGACGGCATCAGATTGCGAGGTTATCCTAGCACTGTACGACCGATATGGCGTCAATTTTCTAGATCAACTCAACGGTATATTCGCCTTTACCCTTTATGACGCTGATCAAGATCGATACATGGTAGCCCGTGATCACCTAGGCATCATACCGCTTTATTATGGCCGCGACCACATGGGCCAGTACTACTTGGCTAGCGAACTCAAGGCACTGGAGGGAGTATGCCAACAGATTGATACATTTGAGCCTGGTACGTTTTACGATAGCAAGACAGACGACTACACCACCTGGTATCAGCCATCATGGGATAGCTACGATCAAGTGGCCGACAATCATACTGATATCAGCGCTTTACGAGACGGCTTAAAGGAGGCCGTCAAGCGCCAGATGATGTGCGATGTGCCTTACGGTGTGCTGCTCTCTGGAGGTCTAGACTCTTCTATCATAAGTGCCATAGCTAAAGAGTACGCAAGCGTGAGGGTAGAGGGAGGGGCTAATGAGGCTGCCTGGTATCCTCAGCTGCATTCTTTTGCGATAGGGCTAGAAGGTGCACCAGACCTAGCGGCGGCTAAGCGAGTCGCAGACCATATCGACACGGTCCACCACGAGGTACACTTTACCGTACAGGAAGGTCTAGATGCCATCCGTGACGTGATCTACCAACTAGAGACATACGACATTACGACCATCAGGGCATCGACACCGATGTACCTACTTGCTCGGGTCATTAAGTCGATGGGTATCAAGATGGTGCTCTCTGGCGAGGGTAGTGATGAGATTTTTGGTGGCTATCTGTACTTTCATAAAGCGCCTGATGCAGAGGCTTTTCATGATGAGACGGTCCGTAAATTATCTAAACTCCACCTTTACGATAACCTCCGGGCCAATAAGTCATTAGCGGCATGGGGTGTAGAGGGACGTATACCGTTTCTAGACAAAGAATTCTTGGATATCGCTATGCAGATCAATCCTACTGACAAGATGTGTGGTAATGGCAAGATCGAAAAGCATATACTGCGAGAAGCTTTTGCTGACTACTTGCCTGCTGAGGTCGCCTGGCGGCAAAAAGAGCAATTCTCTGATGGGGTGGGCTATTCGTGGATAGATTCGCTCAAACAGCTGGTAGAGGTCATCGTCACAGATACTCAGATGGCTCAAGCCAGCTACCGATTTGGGATCAATACACCACAAACGAAGGAGGAGTACTATTACCGATCGATTTTTGAGTCGCACTTCCCGTCAGAGGCTGCGGCATCTACTGTACCGTCTGTACCGTCGATTGCCTGCAGTTCGCCAGTGGCGCTAGAGTGGGATGCATCCTTTAAGAATCAGAATGATCCATCAGGTAGAGCCATTGCCATGGTGCATGATCAGGCGTATTGAGGGTAAATTGCAGACCAAGTTAACTATCAGTACCTTGCTGCAAGTTGTCTAAGATTATCGCATAGTTATGAAAAGGAGAGATGTACTTATCCATGGGGTTGCCAGCACTGGAGCTCTTGCTTTACAGCCCTTGTTATCGGCTGCTAAGGACTTACGACATAGCGGTAGTCCACCTGTCTTTAAGCACTCTGTATCGCGGTGGTGTTACGGTTTTCTGTCTATCCGGGAGTTATGCGAGGCTGCCGTTGATATAGGCCTAGAGAGTATAGAACTTACGGGCCCAGCCGAGTGGGTAGTGATGAAGGAGTATGGTCTTACCAGCGCTATGGGTTGGGATACCTACCCGGAGGGAGTTACACTTGATGATTTCGCTTGTAATCCCACTAACCATGACGGCCTCCTGAAGTATTACACCGATCTCATACCGACGGCTGCGAATGCCGGTGTACACAATCTCATCGCCTTATCTGGTCAACGGCAAGGCCGATCTAGTGCAGATAACCTAGAGCATACCGCCAAGCTAATGGCCAAAGTACTGCCTATCGCAGCAGACCATGACATCACCATATCTATCGAATACCTCAATAGTAAGGTAGACCACCCAGACCACCAGTTTGACCATATGCAGTGGGGTGTCAACCTATGTGACCGTCTAAATAGTGACCATTTTAAGATCCTCTACGATATCTATCATGCCCAGATTATGGAGGGCAATGTTGTGGCTACGATACGACAATACAGCGACTATATCAGCCACTACCACACAGCAGGCGTTCCAGGTAGGCACCATATCGATGATACGCAAGAGCTTAACTACTCCTTCGTCATGGAGGCGATCCGTGATACAGGTTATCGTGGTTACATCGGCCAGGAGTTTATACCCACAGGCGAGTCTAACGAGGATAAGATCGGCCAGTTACGTCAGGCCGTTGAGATATGTAGCGTCTAGGTCAGTTCAATACTCGAGTACAGTCTCCTGTAGACTCGCATTGGTAGCCCACTCAAGTCCTTGGCAAAAATTCTCGCCATCAGCACCACCCAAGATGCAGAGTAGCCTACAGTTGTCGTCATAGATCTCTGCTGCTGGACTGTCTAAGCATTCGCCTTCGGCAAAGCAGAAAACGTTTTCACCGTCAAAATTCCAGATCGTCAGGTCGCCAGATCCAGGACAAGCTCGCGTCGCAAACTCATCCGAGTAGTCTAGTATGCAATCTGGCGTCTCGATGTCATCGTTGCAAGAGGCAACAGTAATTGCTAATGCTAGTAATAGTAAGTGTCTCATAATGATGTCTTTTGTTTTCTAAACGACGTAGTATCTTATTTGTGAATGCTCACACATACTTTAAGGGTTCGGTAAAGGTATTACGTTGTAAGATACTAGGATGTGCGAGTGCTCTAATCTTTACTATCTTCGTAAAGGACGAGAATATCCGCACTGATCAGCGCTATTTTGTTTTTCAATACACCCTATGAAACGACAAATTGTAATACTTGCTATCTTATCAATAGCACTCTTCTGCAAAGCACAGGTGGAGCGAGTAGGAGCATCTGTTTTTAGGGCCGAGCTGCCATTTACCTCTGTCGATGTAGATGACACCACTCCAGACTGGGCCAGACTACTCTATACTGATCCTGAAAACTACCAGGAGATTCGCATGGCATTCTCTGACTGGAGACGTAATAATCCTGAGGTCTATGATGATCATACCCGTAACTATAAGCACTACAATGCCTACATTGTCGGTAATGGACTGGTCCAGGATGACGGTAAGCTAGTAAGCGAGCGATACTTACTAGATCGCCAGAAAGCGTGGTCAGGCAAGCGTGAAAAGTATCAGCAACTACGCCGAAATAGTCAAGCGCCAGCATGGCAGCCGATCGGTCCTTCGTGGATTCCACAGACCCTGGGCCGTACCAATGCTCAGAGCAATATCTACGCTATAGACCAGTCTAAATCTCACCCTCATATTCTCTATTGCGGATCAGAAACGGACTACGTGTTTAAGAGTACGGACAGTGGTGATAACTGGACCTCTGTCAATGAAGACCTTTTCTTCGGTGGGCCGATGGAGCTAGAGATACACCCTAGTAATCCTGACATCGTCTACCTAGGTACGCAGCATGATATCTGGAGGACAACAGATGGTGGCACGACGTGGACATCACTTTACTACAATTGGAATTTTGCTGCCTCGACCATCATTATCAACCCGACTAATCCTAACATCATCCTGGCAGGTGGTTCGGAGGGACTGCTGAGGACGACCAATGGTGGTACGACGTGGTCTACGATCAGTACGACGAGGTATTTTGACCTCAAGTTTAAGACGGACGACTCACAGGTGGTGTTTGCTCTAGTGGATAATCCCACAACCAGTGTTACTGACTTTTACAGGTCTACGAATGGAGGGCTTACGTTTACACAGGTAACGACCGGCTGGTCAGATCTCCCGTCGGATGGTAACTCAGGTGGCCGTATGACCGTCTCTGATGATCACCCAGATATCATCTACACCTTCACTGGGGCTGCTTACAATCATCTCTCTGTACCTAAGGACGGTGCTAAGGTCAGGAAGAGTACCAATGCTGGTCTTAGTTGGACGGAGGTCGTGACACCTGGGCAGGTATTTACGCGTAGCGCTGGTAGTGGTACCTCTATCATCAACCGCGGTCAGGGGTACTATGACTGGGATATTGAGATGGTCGATGGCAACCCTGATACTGTATTGCTAGGTACTCAAGGCAGGTGGTTGACCTACGACGGCTTTAGCAGCGGTGTACTAGTAGACTGGGGAGTGGCAGGACACTCTGACCTACAAGAGGCCTTATTTAACGGTAGCGACTACTGGGTGGTCAATGACGGGGGTATCGTCAAACTCGGCCAAGACCTGTTGTCGTTTGACTTTAAAAGCAACGGCATCAATGCGGCAGAGTTCTGGTCCTTTGACCAAGGGTGGAATCGTAATGCACAAGTGGGTACCCTTTATCACAATGGTACGGTTGGTCGAACCGATACCTATGGCCCCGGGGTATTTAGGTTTTATGGCGGTGCAGAGCCAGAGTTCTCAGCCCTCAAGCATCCATACCCAGATAAGATCATCTCAAAAGGATATGGCTCCGTCAATGGTCGTTCGCTACCGGATAATATTTCTGATACAGAGGAGAGTTTTAGCTACAATTTACTGCCTAATGCAGACCTTTTTCTCTTCAGGACTAGAGAAGAGAGTGAGATCGAGTACAGCCCGTACGGTTACAATATACACTGGGCTGGTCAGGATAATGTGCTCTACCTTTCACAAGATTTTGGGGTAACGTGGGATGCAAAGATGGTCGGTCGACCAAACGGTAAGATTACCAAGATCGAAATCCCCAAGGCTAACCCCATGGTTATGTATGTGGCGGAGTTTATGGATAATGGTGACTACGCCTTGTACAAGTCTACCGACGCTGGTGAGAACTTTGCAGCTATGACAGGGCTACCAACTATTGCCGGTACGGATAACGAAGGCGTGTTTATCAGTGTAGACCACACCGATGAGGACATTCTTTATCTTTCCTTTCAAGAGGAGGATAATGACAATGACAAGGTGTGGAAGACCGAGGATGGAGGTACAACATGGACGAACTATCATGGGACTAGCTCGATACTAGATGGAGAGGATATTACCGATATGATCGCCATATCAGGTACGGATGGTGATGTCTACCTGACGTCTTATCATGGCGTCTTTCATCGTAGTGACACGACGGACTGGCAGATGATCGTCGATGGCCTACCCGCTAATCTACGCATCCGGCACATCAAGCCTTTTTACAAGGAGAGCCAGGTGATGATCGCTACTATGAACCGTGGTGTCTACTACCTGCCCATGATCAATGTACCTACGACATTCGCCATACAGCCCACGACGACGACCTCAGATGGGCGGTGTGCAAGGGATACCTTCCAGTTCGATGACTTCTCTACGATCAACCATAGCAATACCTCTTGGGCATGGTCTTTCGAGCCTGCGCCACTGTACGTAGATGATCTCAATCGTCGTGACCCTAGGGTTGTTTTCGGACAGGATGGAGACTACCAGGCTGTGCTCACTGTTACGATAGATGGCCAGCCGTATGTGGACTCACTAGATAAGCCGCT
>CAYMFD010000019.1:33874-36346 GCA_964389475.1 uncultured Saprospiraceae bacterium | reverse complement strand
ACAATCTATGTCAATGGGGTAGGCTACACGTACCCCAATGTCACGCCGCTCAGTTTAGAATTTGATCGATTCATTATCGGGTGGCAAAATCGCTGGTGGGGTGGTCGCTTCTACCAAGGGCTCATCGATGAGTTGGCGGTATACGACAAAGCCCTCACAGAAAGTGAAGTAAGATTGGGTATGCACCTGACCAAGAATCTTACAGACGACCCCAACCTCTTACACTACTACCAGTGGAATGATCCTACCTCCGGCGTAGCCCTAGATAAGGTCGCGCTAGACAATATGACGATACCCGCTGCCAAGGTGATGTCCGATGGGCCTTTTGCTAGTGGTACGGTCGATGTCAAGACAGTAACCAGTGCTGGCACCTATGATTTTGATGATACAGGCGTTCGTATGACTTTCGGCTCAGGTAGTCTACCTAGTGGTGATGTCTATGTTACCCGCCTCCATGCACAGCCAGATGTGTCTCCATCGCAGGATGAGGGCAGTAACTATTACTGGGTCATGCACAGCTTCGGTGCTAGTAGCTTTACGGCATTGGATGAGCTGTACTTTGAGGGCTATGGTCGACTAAGCCCAACAGAGGCTGGCAATGTGTCAGAGTTCGAGCTGTATCGGCGAGACTTCGGGCAGTTCGGCACGTCATGGGGTAGTGCTGTGGACCTTGCAACTACTGTGCTTGCTCACCCTGTCAATGAGATAGCTTACGATCCAAGTTCGGTAACATCGCTGGGACAGTTCTATATTACTAAGGGAGACTGCGCTTCGGACATAGTAGTCAAGAATGCCTTAGACAGTGGGCCTGGCTCATTAAGAGAGGCCGTCTCACAGGTATGTCCAGAAGATACGATCACTTTTGCTACTGGCCTCAATCCTGAGCTTATCACGCTTACTACGGGGCAGATTGATATTGATAAAAATGTATACATACGTGGTAATGCCAGCCCACCGACCACGCTAAACGGTAATGCTAGTGACAGGATTTTCAGGATAATAGATCCAGTAACCAATGTCGGTCTAGAGCAACTGACCCTAGAGGATGCATCAGCGCCAGTAGATGGTGGTGCCATTCTCAATTATGGAGAGCTGCAACTACTCGATTGCCTCTTTCAGAACAATATGCAAGGCCTAGACGATCGTGCAATCACCAACTATGGGCGGATAACTATTCCGAGTGGTCTTTCTACGATTAAAGAGTAGAAACTCCGATCCTGAGTATATTGCACCACCTATCAGATAATAAAGCACATACGTGGATATAGACTACAATAAGAACGAAGACGGCATGCTCCTACTATGGGGGCAAGTAGAGCGACGGCTGGCTCAGATCCACCTAGGTGGCGGTAAGAAGCGTATCGAGAAACAACACAGTAAGGGCAAACTCACTGCACGAGAGCGAGTGGCGGCACTCTTAGACGACGAGGAGGACTTCTTCGAGATCGGCGCATTCGCTGGATATGGAATGTACGAGGAGCACGGCGGCTGCCCTGGTGGTGGTGTCGTGACTGGCATAGGTCGTGTGAGTGGTCGACTGTGTATGATCGTGGCCAATGATGCTACTGTTAAGGCTGGTGCTTGGTTTCCCATAACGGGTAAGAAAAATCTCCGTGCACAAGAAATAGCGATGGAAAATCGCCTCCCGATAATATATCTCGTCGATAGTGCGGGGGTCTATCTACCTATGCAAGATCAGATCTTCGCTGATAAGGAACACTTTGGTCGTATGTTTCGCAATAATGCCAAGTTGAGTGCTATGGGTATCCCGCAAATCGCAGCCATCATGGGTAGCTGTGTTGCAGGTGGTGCCTACCTGCCCATCATGAGCGACGAGGCGTTGATCGTAGAGGGGACCGGGTCGATTTTCTTAGCTGGCCCCTACCTGGTCAAGGCAGCGATCGGCGAGGATGTTGATAAGGAGACGCTAGGCGGTGCGACTACGCAGTCGGAGATATCTGGTGTGACCGATTACAAGATGCCAGACGACCAGACTTGCCTAGCTACCATCCGAGACCTAGTCGATAAGTTTGGTCACAATGAGACAGCAGGGTTTGACCGCGTCGAGGCGCTAGAGCCATCAGAGCCTATCTCCTCGATCGCTGGCGTATTTCCTACAGATGCTACCAAGCCGTATAAATCCAAAGAGATATTAAAGCGCCTAGTCGACAAAGACAGCATAACCTACTACAAAGATGGCTACGGCAAGACCATCCTCTGCGCCTATGCCCGTATTGACGGATGGGCGGTCGGTATCGTGGCCAATAATCGGGAGGTCGTCAAGAGTAAGTCTGGCGAGATGCAATTCGGTGGCGTTATATACAGCGATAGTGCTGATAAGGCCGCTCGCTTTGTCATGAATTGTAATCAGAAGAAGATACCTCTAGTCTTTTTGCACGATGTCACGGGCTTTATGGTCGGTAAGCGATCAGAGCATGGTGGTATTATTAAAGATGGTGCGAAGATGGTAAG
>CAYMFD010000019.1:30520-33774 GCA_964389475.1 uncultured Saprospiraceae bacterium | reverse complement strand
ATATCGAAGCCAAGTATACCGAGCAGACGAGTCCATACTATGCTGCAGCTAGGCTATGGATCGATGCGATCATTGACCCTAGGTCTACACGACAGATGATCAGCCGAGGTATAGAAATGGCTAATAATGCGCCAGTCGAAAAGTTTAATGTAGGGATCATCCAGACCTAGCACAGGATAGACCTAATGTCAAGTTTCACGGGTTACAGATGAAGTAGTGAGGTAGCGACATAGGAATAAAGCGAGATAGAAATTAAGTGATATGCAAGAATTAATAGACCTGCTGAGGCAGCCGTGGCACTGGACCGTGTCTGGTATGGGTATCGTCCTCGTCATGTTTTTACTGATGAGGGCGGGTGGCCGATTTGGCGTTTCGTCCAATCTGAGGACACTATGCGCCATGGGAGGTGCTGGTCGACACAGTGACTACTTTGACTACCCATGGAAAGACCACCTCTGGAACCTCGTCTTTATCGTCGGGGCTATAGGTGGTGGTTTTATAGGAGCGACTTGGCTAGCTAGCCCGTCACCCGTTGCCATATCGCCCGACACTATAGATTATCTAGCGTCTATCCATGTAGCAGCCCCTAGTAGCGATTCGCCATGGGGTGGATATATGCCAGCCGAACTCTTTGGCCAGTGGGATGATATCGGGATCTTAGTCTTGCTGTCGCTGGGAGGCTTTCTAGTTGGTTTTGGTAGTCGTTATGCAGGTGGTTGTACATCGGGCCATGCTATTAGCGGCCTGTCCAATTTTCAATTGGCGTCCCTCATCGCCGTCATCGGCTTCTTTATAGGCGGCTTGCTTATGATTTGGCTGATTATGCCTTACCTCCTTCCTTTATTTATCTAATCCTAAAATCGAACGATATGATATTCAAGTATATAAGATTTGGGCTGATAGGGGTGCTTTTTGGAGTAGTTATGACGAAGTCCGAGGCGATCAGCTGGTTTAGGATAGTAGAGATGTTTCGCTTCGACAACTTCCACATGTACGGCATCATAGGTACGGCGGTAGCCCTAGGCATACTGCTCAATATGGTCGTCAAGAGATCTCAGGCCAAAACCATCAAAGGCGAAGACATAAAGCTCACAACTAAGGATCTGATGTTTAAGGCCAATCTGCTAGGCGGTATCATTTTTGGCCTAGGATGGGCATTATCGGGAGCCTGTCCTGGACCCATGTTTACATTGCTCGGTCATGGAGTCATGACGATCGCTATTGTCATTTTCTGGGCAGTGATGGGTGCATATGCATACGGACTGCTGCGCAAGCGACTACCGCACTAACCACGAGCATACTTATTGATAAGCGTTACGAGCTCGCTACAGTCGTACCTTATAAATTTATCATTGATGATGATCGGTGTGCCCTCGTCGGTGATCATCTGGTCCGCTACTTTGCCATTGAGATACTTTAGGTGCTTGGTGTAGGCCTCTGGGTTAGTGATGTCGATCATGAGCTGCTTAGCACCAGCGTAGTCAGTGTAACGGGCCGCCTTGACGTCTTTCCAGGCGAGTAGTCCTGCCTTGACGATAGACGCATTGTCTGTCAGGCCCTCTTTGGCTATGATGAGGCCAGGCTTCGGGTCGAGCCACTTTCTTACCGTACGGATAAAAAACACGAACAGAATCAAGGTGAGTAACAACCACACATTCATAGAGATCCAGTCCGTACCACCAGTCACGGCCATATAGGCTTTCCGACCTCCTAGCCAGAGTACTACAGGATATAAGAGGGCCATATTTCTAAAATATCGCTTATCCATCTTTACGATTATCGGGAGTTTCATAGCTGTTGTTTTAAGGTTTTGGGTGCGATTGGCTACAGTCGCCAGTGCAATCGGCTTTATCATATAAACCTAGAAGGTCTAGGACAGTTCTTTATACTGTATTTAAACTCTCAACATCTAAAATACGTTGCTTTTTTGTCGACAGACATTGCCGTTTTTTCTACTTTTGTATGATAGTAAAGTTATATATGTAGTTGACTGTTATGATGAGGTTTGTGAAGGGTTTACTTGTTCTTGCTGTAGGGGGGGTATTCATGGTGGGTTGCCAGACTGATACGTCTTTGGAGGATCGTGATACGGAGTTAAGGCGATTGATAGCTAGTCAGTCACCTACAGGTAGTATAGAGGGTATGATACTGCCAGACAGCAGAGACTATGCGGCTATACCTCAAGATCCCCGTAATCCCATCACAGACGAGAAGGTAGAGCTAGGAAAGTTGCTCTTTCATGAGACGGGCATTGCCGTGGACCCTTTACGACCAGAAAACAGCCTGACATATAGCTGTGCCTCCTGCCACCATGCAGCAGCAGGTTTTCAGGCGGGGACCGTGCAGGGGATCGGCGAGGGTGGTATCGGTTTTGGTGCGAGTGGCGAGGGCAGGATTGCAGATCTAGCTACAGTAGACCATGATGTACAGCCTGTCAAATCACCGACTATTCTTAATGTAGCTTTTCAAGAAAATATGCTCTGGAATGGTCAGTTTGGTGCTACCGGTGTCAATGTAGGTACGGAGGAGCAGTGGACCGTAGGTACTCCCAAGGCTCTCAATCACCTCGGCTATCAAGGTGTGGAGATACAGGCTATCGCTGGTCTCGGTGTCCATCGCCTCAATGCAGACAACGACTTTATCCGTTCTAGCCAATACAGAACGATGTTTGAGCAAGCATTTCCTGACATACCCGAAGATCAGCGCTACACTGCAGAGTTCGTAGGCCTAGCCATCGCTGCCTATGAGCGAACCGTGATGGCCAATGAGTCTCGCTGGCAGAAATACCTGCGTGGCAATAGCTTCGCACTAGATGAGCAGGAGAAGTTTGGCGCTGAGCTTTTCTTTTCTAAGGCTGAGTGCTATACCTGTCATAATGGCCCAGCCCTGAGTGCTATGGAGTTTAAAGCCATAGGGATGGCCGATCTAGTGGACTGCCCGGAGCCTACTCTTAAGACGACAGCTGATAACGTTGAGAACTTGGGTCGTGGAGGATTTACACAGCGAGAGGATGAGTTGTATCAGTACAAAGTACCTACGATCTACAATCTTAAGGATAGTCCATTTTACGGTCATGGCTCTTCGCTACGATCGATTAAGGCGGTCATCGAGTACAAGAATAAGGCTATACCAGAGAAGGCAGAGACGATCGACTACCTAGATAATCGGTTTAGACCGCTAGGCTTAACTGCAGAAGAGGTAGATGCCTTGACCCGCTTTGTCAGAGATGCGCTGTACGATAGTGACTTAGATCG
>CAYMFD010000019.1:19138-30420 GCA_964389475.1 uncultured Saprospiraceae bacterium | reverse complement strand
GCACCCATCGTGTTTGGACCCAATGCTACTACAGACTTCGATGCCATCATAGCTGAGCATGGCCAGGTCTTCAAGCTAGGCAACGTAGAGATCATAGCCTTGCACACGCCAGGCCATACGCTAGAGAGTACCACCTACTTATTGCGAGACGAGGAGGGTAGGGACCACGCTATATTTACTGGCGACACCTTGTTCCTAGGTGACGTCGGTCGTCCTGATCTAGCGCAGAAGATCGGTAAGATTACCACGAGTGATCTAGCGGGTATGCTCTTCGACTCCTTACGTACGCATATCATGCCGCTGGCGGATGACGTGACCGTGTATCCGGCACACGGAGCGGGTAGTGCCTGCGGTAAGAAAATGATGAAGGAAACCGTCGATACCTTGGGCAACCAGAAGAAGGTGAACTATGCCTTGAGGGATGACATGACCCGAGACGAGTTTATCAGGGAGGTCACAGACGGTCTATCACAACCGCCCAGCTACTTTCCTGCTAATGTATACCTCAATAAGAATGGCTACGACCACATAGATGTAGTAATCGATCGGGCTACTGTACCACTCGCTCCGGCGGACTTCAAGGCTGCAGCAGCTAATGCGCTAGTACTAGACGTGCGGGATCGTGACGCATTTGTACAGAGCCACGTTCCTAGTTCGATCTTTATAGGCCTCGATGGCAGCTTTGCGCCGTGGGTAGGGGAGTTGCTCGTCGATGTACACCAGTCCATACTACTCGTCGTACATCCTCACCAACTAGAGGAGGCCATTACTCGACTGAGCCGCGTAGGATTTGATAATGTCATAGGCTACCTAGATGGTGGTGTGAATGCTTGGAGTGCCGCTGGACTAGAGGTGGATACAGTACCTACTATCTCTCCTCAAGATGCCTGGTCACAGATAGAGGCCGGTGCCAGAGTAGTCGATGTACGCAAGTGCAGTGAGTACGAAGGTGACCATATCAAAGATGCCATACATGCGCCGCTCAGTGAGTTAAACGATTATATCAGCACATTCGCAGAGGGGCCGACAGTCATCCACTGCGCAAGTGGTTACCGATCGGTAATCGCGGCATCCATACTCAAGGCGAGAGGTATCCACGACCTCACGAATGTCGCTCAGGGTATCAAGGGCCTACGAGCTCATGAGGTATCTGTAAGTCCGTAAGTCGATCTGGCAGCTGATCGTCTTGGTGTCACATCTCGATGTAGTCGACGGCGATAGCTTGTTCGCTTCGTAACCGTAAGAACTTAAAGAGACCACATGGCTCTAGGTAGAGAGGTGCTACTCTTGTAAGGCATGTCGTAGTCATTGCAGGTCTTCTTAAGTATCTCCGTCAAGGCTGGATTTACATAGCGGCTCATAGTGTCTCTGTTTATTGATGATATACTTACTGACAGGTAGGGGAGGTAGATCACTGAAATAGGACTCATTCGTAGATCTGACATCGGTATTTCTACGTATTGTAAATTATTTTGGAGCTCGTAGTCGGTTTGTTTACGATAATGATTTTTCTATATTTGGTGATTATCAAATGTGAACGATCATGGGTGAGCAGCAAACTAGTCAAGAGCGATTCTTTAAGCACCTTCTAAAGCGATACGATAGCCAGGCCGTATTTCAGGGTACGATGGAGGTGCTGCGTCTTAAGAGAGGTGCTGTATACAAGCGTATGAGTGGTGACTCGGCTCTAACGACCAATGAACTAATCAGGCTAGCAGAACACTTTAATGTCTCACTTGACACGGCGTTGCAGGATTCGTCTTTTATATCATTCGAGCATCCTTTCATAGAGGATAGCAGTGACTTTGACTTCCTAGATCGCATGATCTACTACCTCAAGCCCATCAACCGACGAGAGGATAGTACTCTCACCTACCTGGCCAATGAGTTGCCGGTCTTCTACTACTTTTCACATCAGTACATCTTTACATTCCTTAATGCCGTATGGAATCACCTACACTGGAAAGACAATAAGCTGCTCATCACAGAGCCGCTGGTGGTTGATGCAAGACTAGAAAAACTACGTAAAGATGTAAGTGCCTACTATGCGGGAAAGGAAATTACCGAAATATGGAATAGCAATATGATGGCCAATCTATACCAGCAGGTCATCTTTAGTATTACCATCCGGGCCTTCTCTGATGTAGGCTTTATCGAAAAGCTAGTAAAAGATATCGAGAACCTTATCCGGTCCCTGTACAACTTAGCCAACGCTGGTGAAAAGACAAACACCAATACGAAGTTTAATATTTACCTCAACGAATTTGGCAACTACCTCAACCTACTGATCTATAAGTCCGACAAGGTCAAGGGAGCCTTCATCGGTTACGACATGCCGCAGTTTTTGGTATCATACAATCCGCAGTTTATCGACTACTCAGAGGACTGGATACAGCGTATACAAAAGCGATCTGTACTGATATCTTCTGACGGCTACCAGTACCGAGAGCTCTACTTTAGCAAGATGGAGAAAGACTTTAAGCAATTTGCCGAGACAGCGGAGAAGTTGACGAGCATCTACTACCCATAGTCGCTCAGACATACCGTATATTTCCAAGCGTTATACAACTAGCTTACATTCTATCTAAAGGCCATACACTATGACAAAAGCACGATCTAAAAAACTACAACGTGGACTGCCACCCGGGTCTTTTCTCTATACAGGTACCAAGTATCATATGGATGTGGAGATCACCTACATGACCTACAATGAGACTGTTTTTGAAACAGAGGTATACAATCACAGTAACTCTCTGGTGGTACATGGTAATGAGCCTAACGTCCTCCAGTGGTACGATGTCAGAGGTCTACATGATCAGACACTTATCCAGGTATTGGCAGATGCGTTTAAGGTACATCCATTAGCCGTCGAAAATGCCGTTGATGTCAATCAAAGACCCATATATCAAGAGTTTGAGCAAGGACATTTTATATCTCTCAAGCACCTCGGTGTAAGTGCAGACGGTACCGTGATCAGACAGGCCGTAGCGCTATACTTTGGTCAAGGCTTTGTGATTACCTTTCAGGAGCTAGAGGATGACATACTAGAACCACTGAGGCATCGCATCAAGCACTCCTCAGGCCGCATACGTAAGCGAGGTGCCGACTATCTAGCCTACGCCATCGTTGACGTCATTATCGATGACTACTTTGAGGTCTTAGAAAAGTTGGAAGAACGTGTGGAGGGCTTAGAGGATAGGCTGTTTAAGGATAAGCAGGTGATGGATAAGACCTCCTTCTACGAAGTACGTAAAGAGCTTCTCAAAGTACGTAAAGCTGTCATGCCTTTACGGGAAGCCGTCGGTCAGTTTTATCGATCAGAAGCGCCGCTCATTGAGACCAGTACCCGAACTTTCCTAAGAGATATCTATGACCACACGGTCCAGATTGCAGATAGCGTTGATGCAGTAAGAGATGTGCTCTCGGGACTACAAGACCTGTATATATCGGAGGTCAGCCTAGAGATGAATCGCGTGATGCAGTTCCTGACGATTATCACGGCGATATTCGTTCCGTTGTCCTTCCTCACAGGACTATACGGGATGAACTTCGTCAATATGCCGGAGCTACAGTCTCCCATTGGATATTTCGTGTTATTGGCTGTTATGGGTGTGCTAGTACTATCTATTTTGTGGTGGTTACGCAAGCGTGGGTGGCTATAGGTGGTGAGGTAGATAGTCTAGATTTTGTAGATGTTAGTAAAGTCCATTATCTTCCATGTTATTCACTTCACTGACTACTTACGAGGATTTATGCAGCCTATTAACAGGATTGTCTTTCGCAATATCACAGCCCTTAGATGCCTGTCAATATTGGTGGGCATGATGTCGGCCACGTTCATGAGTGGTGTGGCTGCACAGTTTGCTAGTGTAGCTGATACCATCGTGTGTTTTGAGTACAATCTTCCTGCGGCACAGGGTGCAGGTCTATCAGATCAAGTGGTTTACAGTAGCGAGCCTGTAGGTAGTGGCGTGGTATTTACGGTAGGCGAGGCCATTACCACATCGACCTCTGTATTTCTGTATGATATAGTCAATGGATATGAGGAGTGCTACAGCGTCTTCGTTGTAGAGCGAGTACCCCGACTTTACGGTAACAGCGACTTGCAGGGTTGTAATGCAGTTATCCTTCCAGCAGCAAGTGGAGATAACATCACGGCTGCCTTTTACTACGGACTAACTCAGGATGGGTTAGGACCCAGGTATTACCCAGGACAGCAGATTGATACTAGTGTGACGCTATACCTATTCGACGGGCAGCCAGGTTGTGCTACGACGGACAGTGTCAGCATATCGATATCGAGGGAGCCTATTATCAATATACGAGACTCCATAGCTACTTGTGGGTACTATGTCTTGCCAGAGCCCGATGTAGCCTTGGCTGACTCCGCTCAGTATTTTCTACCAGGTGGAGCCGAGGCGCAGGTAGGTGATACGCTGTACGCAAGCACAGACTTAGTACTCGCGGTGAGTAGTGGAGCCTGCTCTGTAGATGTGCCGATCAACGTTGTATTCCAAGATCTTAGGGTGGTGGAGCAGATACCGGATCAGCAGTTTTGTGGCAATGCTACCGTTGCAGTTGATGATTATTTTGAAGCCTTTAACCCTCGCATCCAGATCTCTGGTAACGGTCTAGTCACCAGTGCCGACTCTCGCCTTACGATTAGAGGACAAGGCAACTATACGATATGCCTGTCGGACGTACTAGGAGTATGCTCGGAGGAGGTATGCTTTGAGGCGGAGGTGCTGGAGCTTGACACCTTCATTGGGTCATCTTTCAGAGGTGACACATTGCAGACATGTCGGGTCAGCAATGTTTTTTTATCAGAGATACCTCAATTTGCTGGATTCTTCTCGACCCTCAATGAGCCTGACCAGTTGTACCTTGACGGTGTAGAGATACTTAATGGTGTAGTTGGTGGTTTTTTCTTAGACCGACCCCACCATCGCGTGGATTACATAAAGTTTTCTGATGCCCGATGTCGTGAGCCAGATACGCTGACCTTTATACTAGAGATGACAGAGGACTGTGACTTTCGGGATAACATTATTTCTGCCAGTTGTTTAGATATAGTCACTTACTCAGATCTACTTGCCGCTTTACCCATCTTCGGTGCCACCTTTTACACGCTAGATGGTAGACTGGTCAACGATCGTAATTTTAGGGAAGCTACTGATGGTGATACGACTCCTATACTTGCCGTTTATCCCATACAAGGGAGTACCACTTTTGATACCGTAGAGCTTACGATTATTAACACTAGCACGATTACAGTCCTTGAGCCTCAGGTTTCTGATATCGAGCTTTGTGCAATGGAGGAGGTGGAGATCTTGTATGGCCCAGAAGGTTACCCAGTATTTGTATGGGATTCAGAACTATTCTTATTGGTGGGTAATGATACCATTTCGGTGGGTAGCGAAGGTGTCGGTGGGGAGTCCACTATAACGTATGACCCCGGCGCTATTAATGATGGCGTAAGAGCGGGTAGACTAGAGTTATCTAGACCCAATAGTACGTACATGCTGGTAATAACTGCTGGTAATGCCTGGATCCTTGATTCAATATCGTTGCGCCGACAGAGCTGTCTTACCAATAATAGCGATACACTGATCATAAGGACGCTTGACAATACGATCCGCCTCATCGAAGATCAAGCCTGTACTGGTGATACAGTATCAATAGGCGGTATAGGTTACACAGCCGCTAGCCCTGCAGACACTATCTTAATGCCCGGGGCCGCACGCAATGGCTGCGACTCTCTGACCTATGTGGACATTAACTTTGTACCTGAGGCTCGCCACT
The DNA here is from genome assembly GCA_964389475.1 of uncultured Saprospiraceae bacterium. GTDB lineage: Bacteria > Bacteroidota > Bacteroidia > Chitinophagales > Saprospiraceae > CAYMFD01. Next base: position 24,618 of record CAYMFD010000019.1, on the reverse strand, counting down.
TTATCAACACGTTATTTTGCGATACGAGCTTGTATGTCGTAGTAGATTGTAAAAGATATGATCATAGAACACCTAGTGATGTGATCGTGCTCGACCAAGCATCTGTCTCAGGTTGCGATTCGATAATAGTTATAGACCTCCAGTATCAGATACCGATTATACTCCGAGATAGTACCAGCCTATGCGATGGTCAGGCGATCATGATTGATGGCATTGCATATCGTGCTGGTGAGGTGATCCGAGATACCATCTCTGCCATGCTAGGCTGTGACAGTATCATTGTGGAGACTTATCTCGAGCAGCTGCCAGTGCTGATGCTCGCCGTCGACACTACGTTATGCCTGGGTGATACCTTATATGTGGGCGGTGATACTATTACGGACGATGTGAGTTACGAGATCAGCGAACTAGACGTCAATGGCTGTGACTCCGTGTTGTGGGATGTCACAGTTGTTTATGAAGCCGTCGACATGCCGTCATTTGATGACTATGTGATCTGCCCAGGGTCATCAAGTACGCTATATTTCACACCATCTCCCGTGGACTACTTTGTCGCTGGTCAGCCCATTGTTGGAGATTCGCTAGTGGTGACTGAGTCGTCTGTCGTGCAGATTGTAGGAGTCTCTCCACTTGGATGCATCGACAGCATGGAGTTTGACGTCGTTGTTGTGCAGGTTGATACAGATGTATTGCCGGATACTTTGCTGATTGACCCCGCTGACTCGGAAGTGCCTGTCCCTGTCGATTATACGACTACGCCAGGCCTAGTACAGTGGTCTCCTGCAGAGGCGGTGACCTGTATTGACTGCCGAGACCCACAGATAGCAGAAGGCTTTACAGGATTGATCTATCTAGAGGCAGTAGACGACTCCGGGTGTACATACCGAGATACGATGTATGTCAAACGATCAACGCTAGAACGGTGGTACTTTCCCAATGTTTTTTCGCCAGATGGTATTAATAGTGGTAATAGAGCCTTATACCTACAGAGCTACCCAGAGTCCTTGTCGTACGATATGATGATCTATGATAGATGGGGTAGTCTGGTATATGCTGGTCAAAACCTAAAAAGTAACAACCAGCAACAAGGCTGGGATGGAGCCCAATATACTTCTGGCATCTACGTCGCCATCATCACCATCTACACTGTGGGTGCCAGCGAAGTCGTTATACAGGACGTCCTACTGCTACGATAGGATTCGAGTATGGTTTTGAATAGCTCTTCTGCTACACTTGCAAGGCTAAAGTCGAAGCCATCCATCCCACTCTGAGCTAACTCACTGTATCGCCTCAAAACAGAACCAATTCAACCCATTTTTAACAATAATATGTCCCTTGCCTGAGCCGGTAGGTGCAATCACATTAAAATCAATTGTCGACCAGCCACCTCTTCTAGGTTCGTAAAGTGCTGGATCTAGTTTCCACAGTGTCTTTCCTGTCCTGATGTCAACAGCATGAAGTTTACCTGTACCACCTCCTGCAAAATACAAGATGCCGTTTAAAATACGATCTTGTAGTTTACTACTGGTTCCTGCACCTTGACCGATCCAAAGCTGACGTCCTGTCTTGGGGTCTAGACCATATAAGGTCTCATTCTCACAACTTGCTACTAGTATATCATCACTAATTTCATACCCAGAAAACGAGAAGTCATGCGGAAACTCTTTCTCCCATATCCGCTCGCCTGTGAGGTAGTCGTAGCAGATTAACGAGTTATGGACTGTAGCAATAATTGATCGCTCGTACTTAACCATAGGCTGGTACAGGACTCCTTTCCAGTGTTTTTCATTTAGCACTACATTATTGTACTCCCAAGTTTTTGTAGATAAGTTGTACAATCCTAGATACGATTGAAACTCCCAATTGGGGAAGACCTGCTGCCACGCAACGACTAACATGGTATCTCCACGATGCACGATCGGGATAATACTAGTTATATCCGATGCTCTGCTTCCTAAGGTATAACTTGTATCAATAGGTGGTACCAAAACCTGTTTTGGCTCAGGGTCCAGAAAAGTACCTTGGTAGACGCAGCCTACATAGTGGTCTGGTACAGTATCTACATTATTGCCTATTACAAAGTAGTTATCACCTAGTACCTGCATCTTAAAGGTGAATAGTTGGTCACTGTTATACTTTTTAATAGTCGTACCAGAGCTGATATCAAGCCAGTATTGTCTGGTTTTGGTCTTCCAATGCAGAATATCATCACGCAAGAAATAGAATCTTCCATTTGTAGCTTCTGTTTCTGGATTGAACCAGTCTGACCATTGCCAGCAAATAGACCCATCAATGGGATCTAAACAATTTAGAATAACAGTGCCTTCAAGATCTCTACTTTTTGAGAACGACAGACCATCAAAGGACCAATTACCAAACATACCCGAAGGCGCTTCATTCTCAATGCCGCTTGCAATGTATTGCTTAGTCCACAGCTCAGGTATGTACTCTACTTCACCAAGCTCGTTGAATGACATCTTATCATCATCGCTGTTGCATGCGGATATGCCAATAATTAGTATCAGAGTAGCTATCGCAGTACGTATAGTCATATCTATTGGGTATTAAAAATTAGTATTCTAACTCACTGAATCGCCTCAAAGCCAAACCAATTGACCTCATTTTTAACAATAATATGCCCCTTGCCCGATCCTGTAGGTGCAACTACATTCAGATCGGCTTTTGACCACCTTACTTGGTTCGGATCATCATAAAGCGCGGCATCAAGTTTCCATATTGTCTTGCCAGTCTTGATGTCAACAGCATGCAGTTTACCAGAGGCTCCACCGACGAAATACAATATGCCGTTCATAATGCGATCTTGCAATTTAGTGCTTGTGCCTGATCCTTGACCTATCCAGATCTGCCGTCCCGTTTTTGGGTCTAGACCGTATAAGGTCTCATTCTCACAACTTGCTACGAGTATATCGTTACTAATTTCGTACCCAGAAAACGAAAAGTCATGCGGAAACTCTTTCTCCCATATCCGCTCTCCTGTAAGGTAGTCGTAGCAGATCAGCGAGTTATGGACGTTGGCAATAATTGATCGCTCGTACTTAACCATTGGTTGATATAAGACACCTTTTTGATGTTGCTCATTAAGGACTACATTATTGTACTCCCATTTTTTTTGAGATAAGTTGTATAATCCTAGATAAGATTGAAATTCATAGTTAGGGAAGACTTGTTGCCACGCAACGACTAGCATAGTATCTCCACGATGCACGATAGGGATAATACTAGTGATATCCGATGCCCTGCTTCCTATTGTAAAACTTGTATCGATTGGCGGTGCCAAAACCTGTTTTGGTTCTGGGTCTAGAAAAGTACCTTGGTAGACGCAACCTACATAGTGGTCTGGTACAGTATCTACATTAAAGCCTATCACAAAATACTGATCACCTAGTGTTTGCATCTTAAAGTCAAATACCTGATCACCATTAAACCTCTTGGTAGTAGTGCCATTTTCAATGTCTAACCAGTACTGCCTTGTCTTTGTCTTCCAGTGTAAAATGTTATCACGAAAGAAGACAAATCTTCCATCTGTAGCTTCTGTTTCAGGATTATACCAATCCGACCATTGCCAGCAGAGTGAGCCATCTAATGGGTCTATGCAATTAAGTACAATTGACTTCTCATCATTTTTACTTTTGGTCAATGCCCTCCCATTAAATGACCAGTTGCCAAAAATTGCACTGGGAGCACTTCTATTAAAATCTCTATCGATGTATGGTTTTGTCCATAATTCAGGGATATAGTCAATCTCTCCTAAATCGTTTCTTGAGATGTTATCATCTCCATCATCCCTATTACAGGCGACGGTACTGATTAGTAGAATTAATAAAAATGTGTATCTGTACATTCTTTTGAGAATTACTGCAATAAATACTTGATAAATATGCATATCAACGTCTCGTATAGACAGATAAAATGTGCAAAAAGTACCTGAAATTACTAAAAATCCATCAAAAGGCCTCCTAGATCACCCCATACAGCTCACCACCCTTACTAAACATCTTATCCACCTTGGCAACCACTTTGGCATCCTTGACCAGTGGCGGCGCATGGTGGGGCTTGATACGGGCATCGATGATCAGTGGACCCTTACAGCCCCAGTGCTTGTGCTCGGTAAAACTGTCTACACCATAGACATCATGCGAGGGATTGGCCCGAGTGAAGGTGACCCACAGAAAGTTGTTAAGCGTCTCCGCCAGAAATGCTGCATCGTCTACGATCACGATCAGTGGGTAGTCGTCGAGCTTGCTGCCATTGCTGGCAAGGCTAGCTGCTAGGGTATGCATCTCAGTCTGAGCGGACTGATAATCGGCAAAGGCAGTGTGCTCAATCGCTAGTACGCCTGGACGAGCTACGGTGTAGCCTCCTGCTGCTGAGGGCAGGCCATCTAGCTGTGGTCGCTCTGTCCCTAGTTGACGGACGATCTCACCTCGGCACGCCATAATGACCTTGCTACCAGCATTCCACCCAGAGCCGCTGTAGTCCAGCGTATCGATGGTTGTCTTCGTCATAAAGTGCAGATCTCTCGACCAGTCGATACGCTGCAGGACATGGTTAAAGAACCCGTCTATGTCATCAGCATCAAGCTGGGGATCATCTTCGTCGGCCGCTATGATGAGGAACTTGGCCAGGCTGGTCTGCCCGCTACCTAGTATACGATTGCCTATCGTTAATATCTCCTCTGGCACCTTGTCTCTAAAAGGCATATACCGCTCCTTGCCCACGGCTAGTAACAAAGGGTGGACGCCGGCCGCATCGACGGCATTGATGGACTTGAGCCCCGGAAACTCCGTAGGCGTCAAGGCCTCAACCAGCTTGTGTATGAGATAGCCAAAACTACTATCCTCCATAGGCGGTCTTCCTACGATGCTGAAGTGCCAGATGGCATCCTTGCGATGGTAGACTCGATCGACCTCCATCACCGGGAATGGATGCTCAAGACTGTAGTAGCCTAAGTGATCACCGAATGGACCCTCGGGCATGGTCTTATTCTTAACGATACGACCTGTGATGACAAAGTCGGCATCGTGGCTGATGAGGTGGCCTTGGTCATCGTAACCATATCTAAAGCGTCTATTTGCCAGCATACCAGCAAAGGTGAACTCGCTCAAGCCCTCAGGCATAGGCATGATGGCACTAAAGGCGTGGGACGGCGGACCACCCACGAAGATGCTACAGCGAAAGTCCTCGTCAGACTGGTTGTACGCCGTATGGTGTACGCCTATGCCTCGGTGCAGTTGGTAGTGTAGGCCTATCTCTTTGTTTAATTCGTATTCATTGCCACTCAGCTGTATGCGATACATGCCTAGGTTACTGTGCATGATCTTGCGACTGCCAGGCGGTAGGGTAGCGACTTGAGGCATGGTGATAAAGGCGCCACCATCCATAGGCCAGCTCTTGATCTGCGGTAGTTGGTCGATAGTCGTCTGCGCATACTGCGAGGCTCCCTTGCCCCATGGCTTGCG
>CAYMFD010000019.1:0-19038 GCA_964389475.1 uncultured Saprospiraceae bacterium | reverse complement strand
ATCGACTACATATCGGCGCATGCTGTAGATCCTGATAAACGCCGCTACGCTACCAAGCACGAAGGCGTCCGCCACTTTATCGACATCGACGTATGGGGGGATAATCCTTTTGAGGAGGTGCCTCGCGACATAGCAGATGCCCTGATCAAGTATGGAGAGTTTCAGCTTATCAGCGACACTGATTCTGTTATGCTGGAGACGCAGATAGAGAATGATACGGTACACATGTACTGGCCAGATGGGGAGCTGATAGGGCACATCAACTATCGCGATTTTCGGGCTATGTTTTACCATCACTTTATGCCTAGCCGTTATGAGGATGACTGGGTATTGAGCAATGCAGCCCTGCCGTACATCTTTTTGATAATAGCCAATGAGACAGACTACGATCGGGTACGCTTTATCGACAACTTTAGCGAGATGGGCATACTGCCTTACCACCTCGTGAGTATGCAGAGGCGACTCACCAAGGCCTTTACCGATCGAGACATGACTAAGGTCCTACGTCTGAGTGCAGAGTACGGCCACTACATAGGCGATGCTCATGTGCCACTGCACACGACAGTTAATTACAATGGACAGTTAACGGATCAGGTAGGTATCCACGCCTTCTGGGAGAGTCGTATCCCCGAATTGTTCGCAGAGGACGAGTACGATTTTCTGGTCGGAGGAGCTAGATACGTGGACGATGTCAAAACCTATGTATGGGATATCGTAGAAGCCTCCCATAGCGAACTTGACAGCGTCTTGCTTATCGAGAAGGAGCTTTCACGGACTTTTCCTGAGGATCAGCAGTACTGCTATGACGAGCGACTGTCTAGGACGATCCGTATACAATGCCCAGAGTATGCAGCGGCTTATCAAGATCGGATGGCCGGTATGGTAGAGCGACGTATGCGTGAGAGCATCAAGGCAATCGGCGATCTATGGTACACAGCCTGGGTAGATGGTGGGCAGCCAGCTGTCAAGGAGCTCAAGCCCGGCGGTGTCGAAGAGGAAGAGGACTTAAAGCCGATGGGTGACCTCAAAGGAGTCCGAAGACACGATTTTTGATTTCAGCGACAATGTGATCTACGGCTTTTTGCTAGTCATGTTATTTAAGATGTCATTTCTCGAACCACACGCAGGATGATGCCGGTACAGATTTAAAGTCACTAAGGAAATCAGTGGCAATTATTTCGCAATCTGTATCACTACCTTCGCTGCGCATAATAAATCACACGTCCTTATGATCAAAGACAGAGTATTACTTGCAGCCAAAGGGGCAGCCATGGGTATTGCCGAGGTGATCCCTGGGGTGTCCGGAGGTACGATCGCGTTTATCACAGGTATCTATGCAAGACTATTGGGAGCTATCAAGGCACTAGGTCCAGAGGTGCTTACTGGTTTTAGGCGAGAGGGTATTAAGGGAGCTTGGCAGGCACTAGATGGGAGCTTTCTGCTCAACCTAGTGGTCGGTATGCTGGCTGGTATAATCTTCGGTGTATTTGCTGTAGGTTACCTGCTTGATCACTTTCCAGAGCCTCTTTGGGGCTTTTTTTTAGGTTTGATACTAGCCTCCTGCCTCTACATCGGTCGTATGATCAAGGACTGGCAACCAGCGACTATCCTAGCACTCATGGTAGGTGCGGTCATTGCCTATGGGGTGACGACGCTAGCTCCTGCTGAGGGTTCTGATGCTTTGCCATTCGTTTTTTTGTCAGGTGTGATAGCAATCTCTGCTTTGATACTACCAGGTATTTCGGGATCTTTTATTCTGCTCATTATGGGTATGTATCACATCGTCATACCGAGTATCAAGAGTGTGATTTCTAATCAGGATAGCAAGAGTATCGCGATCTTTTTCACGTTCGCGGCTGGTGCATTAGTAGGACTTACGACTTTTAGTAGGGTAGTGAGTTTCTTGTTTGCGCGGTATGAAAAGGTGACACTGGCACTGCTTACAGGCTTTATGGCAGGATCGCTCAGTAAGCTATGGCCATGGCGACACATCACAAGTATCAAGATGGATGATGCTACGGTGCAAAAGATAGGTGCCCCTGATCAGCTCGCTGGCATAGACCCAGAGGCCTACAAGGTCTTGGTAGAGCAAAATGTAATGCCAGGAGACTACTGGTATCCAGATAGCCGCTTAGTTTTTACGATCATTACCTTCGTAGTCGGTTTCGCAATCGTCTTTTTGTTCGAAAAATTAGGCAATCAGACAGAGGGATAAGTCCTCCTTAGTCGAGTCCTTATTTCTACCTTTGTGATACATGCATAAGATCTTACGTGCGGCATAAACCTAAGTTAGCCATCATCACCTCTAGATATCCCTATCCACTGGAGAAGGGGGATAAGTTGCGTCTGTATCATCAGATTAAAGAACTATCCACGGCCTTTCATGTGCATCTTATAGCACTTACTACTAGGCAAGTATCCGCCGCTGATCTAGGTCATCTGACGGACTTGTGTAGTGAGGTACACTGCATACGTACATCTCGCAAGAGACGGTATGCTGGTGCGGTCAAGGCACTATTTACGGGTCTGCCACTGCAGGTAGGTTACTACTACGACAGACAAAGTGCGAAAGCGATAACAAGCCTGCTCGATCGTATAGCCCCTGACCGGATATACTGCCAGCTAGCCCGAGTAGCCGCTTATGTAGTGACGTATCCAGGTCATAAGGTGATTGACTATATGGATGCTTTTGCAGTAGGTATGCGACGTCGTGCAGCTGTAGTGTCTTGGTGGCGCAGTATCGTTTACAAGCTGGAGGCTGGCCGTATGTCGAGGTATGAGCGGCGCATCTACGATGACTTCGAGGGCCATACCGTCATCAGTCAGCAAGACGCTGAGGCCATGCGAGTAGGTGATATGACAGTCATAAGCAATGGTATCGATACCCGCTTTTTTACGCCGATGTACGATAAGACTGCGACTTATGACATTGGCTTTATCGGTAATATGGGCTACCTGCCCAATGTAGCTGCTGCGGAGTTTCTAGTCAATGAGGTACTGCCCGGCACATCGTGTACGGCGGTGATCGCTGGGGCACGGCCTGATACTAGGGTCCTGAGCCTAGCAAGTGACTTGGTTACGGTTACCGGCTGGGTGGATGATATACGCGAATCATACGCCGATGTCTGCATCTTCGTCGCACCACTTTTTAATGGTACTGGGCAGCAAAACAAGATCCTAGAGGCTATGGCTATGGGCATACCCGTGGTCACGACAAGGGCTGTCAATGAGGCCATAGGTGCTGAGGATGGCGTAGAGATCGTGCTGGCCGAGTCTGCCGATGACTTTCGCAAAGCAATACAAGATTTACTAACTGATGATGACCTAATAAAGCGGATCAGTGCTTCAGCTAGGTCGATGGTGATAAATAAGTACAGCTGGCAACAACAGACAGCACCATTAATTGATTTACTACTCTAAGAACTATACCTACCATGATAGAAACACAAACAAGTACAGAACTAGAGCTCGATACGATCGAGGCAGCCCTTGCAGATATCAAAAACGGAAAGGTCGTAATCGTAGTAGATGACGAGGACCGTGAAAATGAAGGCGACTTCATATGTGCAGCGGATAAGGTGACGCCTGATATTATCAATTTCATGGCCAGTCACGGACGTGGTCTCATATGTACACCAGTAGAGGAGTCCCTAGCTAAGAAGCTAGAGCTTAACATGATGGTCAGTAGTAATACGGCCCTGCATGAGACGGCCTTTACAGTATCTATCGACTACCTCAAAAAAGGCTGTACGACGGGTATCAGTGCCTACGATCGAGCGGTCGGTATACAGGCTATGATCGATCCACACAGTACGGCAGAGGATTTTGCTCGACCAGGTCATATATTCCCGCTAGTTGCCAAGCAAGGTGGCGTGCTGAGACGTACTGGGCACACAGAGGCGGCGGTTGATCTTGCACGACTCGCAGGTTGTTATCCTGCAGGTGTCCTGGTAGAGATACTCAATGCCGATGGGAGTATGGCTAGACTACCCCAGTTACTCGAGATAGCAAAGGCCCATGACCTAAAAGTTATCAGCATCAAGGACTTAGTGGCGCATCGTATGAAAACCGAACGGATCGTCGAGGTGGAGATGAAAACACAGATCAAGACGGGCCTAGGTACGTTTGACGTAACGGCCTATCGCCAGATAACGACGGACGACGTACACCTAGCAATATCGATGGGGGACTTCGATGTGCAGGAGCCTAGCCTCGTACGTGTTCACAGTAGCTCAGAGACGGGTGATATACTCGGGATATTGTTTGATGGCTACGGCACCAAGCTTGAGCAGGCGATGGCTACGATAGCTACAGCTGGCAAAGGCATCTTACTCTACATTCGTCACGGTGAGAAAGGCGATAGTATCATCAATAAGCTTCGCCTGCTAGATACCAATAAAGACAACGACCCCACCATCAGCGAGGAGCAGCGAGACTTCGGTATAGGTGCTCAGATCCTGCGAGACTTTAATGTCAAGCAGATCCGCTTACTATCCAATACTAAGAAGCGTCGTATTGGCATCACTGGCTATGGACTAGAGATTGTCGAGACAGTAGCGATGGGCTAGGTGGCGCTGCTACTGATAGAGGCCGGTGGTACCCGGTCGTCGTGGTATTTGCTGACAGATGGCGCAGTAGCATCGCAGTATGATGGTGCAGGCTTCAACGCTGCTACTAGTCGAGATCGGAAACTCGCAGATGCAGAAAGTGCTCTATGCGAAAGGGCGGATAAGGCGGTTGTCTATCTGGCAGGATTCGATGGTTCGGCTGAGATGAGTGCCGCAGTAAGTGGTCTGCTTGGTCTAGACCAAGTAGTTTGCTACTCTGACCTACACGCCGTGTGGCATGCTTATGACAGACGTGATGGCATATTTTGCTTGCTAGGTACGGGTAGTCAATCTTTTAGCGTGGTAGGTGGGAAGTTTACCGTAGGCCAGCCTAGTCTGGGCTACCTAGTCAGCGATGAGGGTAGTGGTTATGCCATGGGTCGATCCTTTCTCCAAATGTATTTATACGGCCGACTACCGCCTGATAGTCTTGATGCTCTTGCCAAGACACATGACCTAGGTCGAGCGGCTATCTTAGAATGCTTATATGGGAAGGGGAGCCCTGCTACCTATGTGGCATCCTTCACGCATGTACTGTCCACCTACCGGTCAGAGGATTGGGCCAGGGAGATTATTTATGATGCGTTAGAAAACTTCGTTGATCTTAGAGTGGCATGCTATCCTAAAACGTTTGGTCATGAAGTATATGCAGCGGGTGGGGTAGCAGCGGCATTTCGAGCAGAGCTAGCGGCAGTACTTGAGCGGCGTGGTTATCGCCTAGCACAGGTAGCGCAGTCACCAGCCAAACATTTGATTAATCACTATCTTTCGCATTCATAAGCAAGATCAAAATCATAAGACCATGACGTTAAAGCAACTGATAAAACTCGAAGACAAGGCCAAGGAAGTATGGGTGATCAGCCCTACACTACACTATGATGTGGAGAACAAGGACTTCACAGAGTTAGTAAGTGTCAACCTAGGGGAGAGTACAAAATATCGCTACCTCGTGCCATCAAGTAGGACCGTCGAGAAAAATATCAAGCTCTATCAGAAGAAGTATAAGATCAGTAAGAAAGACCTTCAGGAGTATTTCTGCTTTATCTCAGAGTCTGACTTTGTGCCTTTCGTACAGGAAATCGCCATCTACAACGCCAGCACTAAACCTGTCGCCTGTGCCGCTCCAGCATTAGAGGACAACAATGATGTCATACGCTTCAACGCTAAGTCAAGTAAAGACATGGCCAAGGCATTCATAAAGATCTGGAAGAAGTACAAGCGTTGTAATCCTTAAGATCTCGCTTACACAATAATCAGGGAGCAGCTCTGACGGTTGTTGTTTCGTTGATCCAGCATTTCACCTTAAACGGGCCACCCATTGTTAGATTGGTTCGCTGAAAGATGTCGCCCTTAGACGGCATATACTGCTGGTAGTCTCTGATCCACTTGTTGGCCTCAGAGGCTACAGATGGATCTACCTGCTTGGCCTTGGTAAACATATCGATGGCAGGCCAGGTCACCACTTGACTATCCCACCCGGTGCCAGGTCCGCAGAGTGGCCCACTGCTCGCGTATAGCTTGCCTATTAGGATGTAGGGATCTCCCCATTTAGGCTTTTGTACAGCAGCCATTTTAGCATACTTGCGAGAAGATGGGAAGTCTCGGATGTCGCCATAGTAGATCTTAGCAACGGTCAGCAGGTACTTGGCCTTCTTCTCTGAGTCGTCGGTACTGTCTACGTATGCAAGGAACTTCTCGATAGCACAGCGGTAGTCTCCACTTGAGTAGCAGTCAAAGCCCTGACGAAGGTTGCCAGGAGGTGGCGGTGGCGTATAGCACTTCTCGTCTTTGCTAGCCTTGACAGCCATCAACTTACTATCATCAGCAGGACACTTACCCCTTAACATCCGTCGATAGGCAAGTTCGATGACCTCACAATTCTCGGGGTCGGCCTCATAGGCGGTGTAGTATCGATCGGTGTAGTAGTCACAATCGTAAAAGTCATCTACACCCTCTAGGGCGGTCAGCTGAGCGGATGCGTACTTGTCGATCGTCTTCCATGCATCACAGAGTGTACCCTTACAATCCGTCTTGCCCTTCTCGATAGCGGCTATGATCGTCTTGGCATGAGGTAGTGCCTCTTGGTGTGGTATCTGGCCCTCGATCAGGCGATCGTGGAGCATCTTGGTAAATGGATTGACGATAAAGTAGTCCATATCCTCGCCCCCAGCATCTGCGGCAGACCTGAAAAGATCAAAGATCTGGTCTTGCGATACCTTGTTCGAGTACTTGTAATAGTAATCAAAGCCCTTGCGACCGTCGATGTATGCTTGACCACCGAAGCACTCCACTCGCTGGTCATAGATCATCATGATGGTATCTACGTATCGATCTTTAAGAGCTTTATCATCAGTCTGCTGATGTAGCTGTTCGTAGATCTTTACGCCATCCTCATACTGGTACTTGACCCTGCCATTACTACCAGGCGCCAGGTTATAGGCACGTTTCCATTGACGATGCGCCTGTGCTAGATCGCCAGCTTTGAGGAAGTCCTTATATAGTACGTAGGCCGTCTCCGCCTGGTCTCGCTCGCTAGTGTTTAGGTCATTAAAGGTCGTACATGGAGTGGACCGCTCGACCGGTGGCGTAGGTGGCGTGGGTGGCTCTGGTGGTGTGGTCGTGTCTACCGTGGTCTTGGGAGAGCAGGCCACACACATTACGATTAGCAGGTAGGATAGTTGACGGATGATACTCATGGCGATACGTTTAGGCTACAAAAGTACTAAGGCTCTACGTTATGTGATAGTTGGTCAATGATTACACTGTATGTATTAGTTAGTCGATTGTACTTTGGATGAGTAAGCCGACTATCAGCGCTATGGTATAACTTATGAGTGTGCCGATCAGTACATATTCTGTTTGTTTGCGGGGATTGTCTTCTGATCTGTCGCTAAATCTTAGGATAGATTTTGCAGCTATTAGGAAGCCTATAGCCTGTAATTGGTCAAAGATGACGAAGGTTACCACTAGGACTCTTTCGAGTATGCCGATCCAGATCCCAGCATCCTTTAGGCTGTTTCTATCGTCTCTGCCCTGCGTGAGATCTACCCTCCACCTACGTGTAGCTAACCCCACTAGGTAACCCATTGGCGTAGTGACGATTAAGTAGCCCGCTATTATGGACAGCCATTGGGTGTCAGTTGCTAAACTGCTTATTGCTTCCAGGATAATCGCTGAACTATCCATGAGATATACGGCGGATAGGCCAAGGATGATGATGTGATAGACTTGATCGCAAATGAAGCTTATAAGGTTATCTGGACAGCATGTCAGTTTGTATAGATCTATTAATAAATGTGTAATCGCTATAAAGAGGGCTACGTACCAGAGGCTCCAGTCGTACAAAAACAGCCAAGCGACTATGCCTGTTAGGGCGACATGTAAGTAGAGGTACTTGGATCGATACGTTTTTCCCTTCTTGTCAGCCACTCATGTGTCTGGCTGAAGAAAGAAGTCAGTGATGATATGAGCTATTACTAGTCTAAGAAATAGATCCATTGCCTCGTACTTGAGTGAAATCATCTTCAAAGTAGAGGATGGTCTGTTCTATGGCATCCCATCCTGCATGCTTCTTTCTTAGGCTTACTGCTGGATGAGATATATTCAAGTCATTCGCAATCCCTTTATCATCCATACCACTGAGCAGCCTCCATACCACCTCAGCAGATGAAATCGTCCATTGATCCATGATCTCTTCTAGTAAGGTTAATATTAGATCCCATTTTTTATTTGTTGGGTCGTTGGGTGTAGTAAGTTTAAGGCTTCGTCCACCTTTTTTCATAGTGTCCAAGGTTCTGCCCGAATAGCGAAAGGCTGGTCCGTCGCTATCTAACAAAGTCTCTCCTAGATAATCTATTGTCCCTATACCGATGGATATCCGTATGTCAGCTTGTGTAGACCTTGTGCCCTTGTCTATCCTGTAAGATTTGATGTAGGCTTTTAGTCTTATTGCGTGTCTTAAAGCTTCCCAAGACCTGTGCAATATACCCTGTAAGCTATCTCCTCTGTATATAATGTATTCCGCTTGCGTTTCACTCGATAGTGTTCCGATTAATACTTTGACACGATCGATCAGTGACAACCGTGTCTTGCTATTGAGTTTAGAAAACCCTACAAGATCACACGTTAATATTGCTTTGTTACTCATATTCAATTCTGATCTACTTTTGTAGAGCTCCGGCAAAGATAAGTCTACAGGCTTAAAAACCCAAAATTAAGCCTACAGACTTAAAAACATAAAATTAAGTCTACAGACTTAATTGTTTGTTCTAAAAGTATTCGGTGATACACTTTGTAACAAGGTTCCCCACCTATCCGTTAACATGAGCATGAAGGAAGTCTTTGTCATTCTTGTTCTCCTCAGTAGCCTATGTAGTCTATCAGCTCAAGAAGCGCCACACTACTTTGTGCGGGTACACGATGATCAGACAGTGTCTGGAGGTCGCTACCTTAGTGATGGTGACAAGCTGCGACGACCTGACACCTATCGAGACAGTATAGACCTAGATCGATTGACCGACAGCTTACGTAAGGATGTGGCTGGAGATAGGGTCCTAGTATATATTCACGGCTTTTCGGCTGGTGATCTTTGGTATGAGCGATATATGTCGAAGCAGGTGCGAGCGGCTGTATTGCCTGACACGGACTCACCGTACACAGTCATCCTCAATGTGATGTATGATACCCATCGTGTATACAGTAAGGAAAAGAAGCTCATTCATGGTCGAGCTGACCTGCTAGCTCCTGTAGTAGCTCACCTGCTTGCCGCAGTGGATGCCGAGATATCAATCATGGCCCATAGTATGGGTAATAGGGTCATACTTGACTTCCTACTAGACTGGCAGCGGTCAGACTACAACTTACCCATCAAGCGTCTAGTACTGGCTGCTGCAGATCTGCCTATTGATAGTTTCGAGACACACATAGAGACACTCGCGGCTGCGGCTGATACCGTGGTGATCTACCGCCATGATACTGATCGTGTACTAGGCTATGCTCGATCTACGGACGATATAGACCGTCTAGGCCTCAACCTTCCTCAGTCATGGGCCTCATGGCCTAGTAATGTCGTCATGCTAGATGGTTCTAGAGTACGTCGGCAGAAGACCTTGTATGATAATATATCTAATCATCGCTACCATATAATGAGTACAGCTGGCGTTAAGTCTCTACGATATTGGCTGGGGATAGATACGACAGCTCCGTGCCCATATGATCGTATTGGAGATACTTCCCGCTACATCATTTGTCAAGACTAGCCTCTGGGTCGTATCGGACATCGAGGTGTATGTACATCGATCTAGATACCCTCAGTATCCAGAAATAACTCACTACCGCCACTGATATAAGTAGGGCGAAAGAAGGGCCTACCTCCCAGCCTAGTACGATCATACAGAAGCCTACAATGCCGAGACAGGCAAATCCCGTCCAGATATAAGAAATAAACATGGCGCCGAAGTAGTAGCCCGGTTCTGGCTCGAATAGCTGTCCACAATGGTCACACTTCTCATGCATGTTGAGTGGTTCCGACATTTTAAATGGCTGCTCAAACAAGTCGCCTCTCCGGCAGCGTGGACACTTATACTTAAATATGCTGGTCAAGATTTTCATGCTTACTTATTGAGTTGTACTAGGCAAAGTTAGTCGATTAACGCAACTGCAGGTAGTGTATAGCTTTTAGTTGCGGAGAGGTTTACCACCCTTTTATTAAGGTAGTTACACATTCTGTTTTTTGCTATGGGTGATGACTATCATCGTCCATATTGACGCCTGTCATCTGAGGTGCCCTCAGGTGGCCGCTACCTTAGCTTTCGATTATTACTATTTCACACACACTACAGATGCAGATTATCTTATTCCTCATCATTCTTTCTCTCACCGTAGCAGGCGGCTTTTTGGCTGCTTTCTTTTGGGCAGTACGAGATGGTCAGTTTGATGACGATGTAACCCCTTCTATGCGACTGTTGATCGATGACGATATGATCGATCATAGTCCTAGCCTAGAAGTTGATGACGCTGTATCTACCACATCTTGAAGACTATGTCAAACGTGGAGAACTTTAGTTACGACAATAAGATCGTACGAGATTTCGGTATCGCAACGGCCTTATGGGGAGTTGTCGGTATGTTGGTTGGGCTTATTGCGGCGTTACAGCTGATCTGGCCCGAGCTTAATTTTACGCAGTATCTGACATTTGGTCGGATAAGACCATTACACACCAATGCAGCGATATTTGCATTTGTAGGTAATGGTATTTACATGGGAGTCTACTACTCCTTGCAGCGCTTGATGAAGGCGAGGATGTTTAACGACACCTTGTCAAAGGTGCATTTCTGGGGTTGGCAGGCAATTATTGTTGCAGCAGCACTTACACTGCCACTCGGATATACGAGTGCATCAGAGTATGCGGAGCTAGAGTGGCCTATCGATATAGCGATCGCCCTTGTGTGGATAGCTTTTGGTATCAATATGTTTGGTACCATCCTCAAGCGTAGAGAAAATCACCTCTACGTAGCTGTATGGTTCTATATAGCCACCTGGATAACCGTAACGGTCCTCCACGTCATCAAAAACCTCGAGATCCCTGTAAGTATGTGGGATAGTATTCCTGTATTCGCAGGGGTACAAGATGCCTTAGTGCAGTGGTGGTATGGTCACAACGCCGTGGCCTTCTTCTTAACGACGCCTTACCTGGGGTTGATGTATTACTTCCTACCCAAGGCTGCCAATCGTCCAGTGTACTCGTACAAATTATCGATCATACACTTCTGGGCCTTGATCTTTATATATATCTGGGCAGGTCCTCACCACCTTCTTTATACGTCTTTGCCTGACTGGGCTCAGTCGCTAGGTAGTGTGTTTTCGCTAATGCTCATCGCTCCATCATGGGGTGGTATGCTTAACGGTCTATTGACGCTAAGAGGTGCATGGGATAGAGTTCGCCGCGATCCTGTACTCAAGTTTATGGTGGTGGCTGTTACCGCATACGGTATGGCTACGCTAGAAGGACCGCTACTAAGTATCAAATCTATCAACGCCATCAGTCACTACACAGACTGGACAGTCGGTCACGTACACGTAGGTACACTCGGGTGGAATGGTATGTTGACCTTCGGTGTACTATACTGGCTATGGCCTCGACTATATGGCACTAAGCTATTCTCTACCAAGCTGGCTAACACCCACTTCTGGTTAGGTACACTGGGTACGATGTTCTACACAGTGCCTTTATACTGGGCAGGATGGACACAGTCTATGATGTGGAAGAAGTTTACGCCAGATGGCCTACTCGCCTACGGTAACTTCCTGGAGACAGTCACACAGGTAATACCGATGTACCGAATAAGAGCTCTAGGTGGTACGATCTACCTAGCAGGTGCTTTAATAATGGTGTATAACCTCATCAAGACTGCTAAGGCTGGTACCCTCATCAAAGATGTCGAAGTATCTGCTCCACCAAGAGTCGCATACGTAGCGCATAAGGGTGAGCACTGGCACCGATGGATAGAGAGAAGACCTATACAGATGCTAGTCGGTAGTGCCGTGCTAGTGCTGATCGGCGGACTCGTAGAGATATTCCCGATGATGGTTATCGATAAGAATGTACCTAAGATTGCTACAGTTACGCCATACACGCCACTCGAGCTAGAGGGTCGAGATATTTATATCAGAGAGGGCTGTGTAGGTTGTCACTCTCAGATGGTAAGACCATTCAGATCAGAGACAGAGCGATATGGAGAGTTTAGTAAGTCTGGAGAGTTCGTTTATGACCGACCATTCTTATGGGGTAGTAAGCGTACTGGTCCCGATCTACATCGTCTAGGTGGTAAGTATCCGCATAGTTGGCACTACAACCACATGATGGAGCCTGAGCTTATGTCACCTGGTAGTATCATGCCGCCATACCCATGGTTGCTCGACCAGGATATCAATAGCAAGTACACGCAGGCCAAAATCGATGTGTCTCGTATGCTTGGTGATCCTTACACCGATTACCAGCGCGATAATGCCATAGCACTACTAGAGCAGCAGGCGACTACTATCGCAGATGAGCTGTACGAACAAGGTGTAGATCAGGAAGGTCTAGAGACTAAAGAGATCGTCGCACTCATAGCCTACCTACAGCGCCTGGGTACAGATATTAACCCTACCAAGATCGTAGAGCAGTAGCATACTCACACATTACTAAAAGCAAGAAATCATGTATAAATATATTTTAGAAAGAGCAGGAGAAATCAACTGGATGGCCTTATTCGCCCTCTGTACCTTCTTCTTCATATTCTCTCTATCCGCCTACCTAGCATTCAAGAAAGACAAGGGCGAGCTGCGCCGCGTCTCTGACCTGCCACTGCTAGACGATGATGGTACTAAGCACAATGCCGTTATCGGTTAGGAGCTATTTTCTTACTGCACACACATTTCACTATGAAAAAATCAATCTTATCACTAGCCGTACTAGCAGGAAGTCAGCCCCTTCTAGCAGCAACAGATGAAGTCAAGTTTTCAGAGGTAGCGCTGTCTTGGATATTCGACAATATGGTCTTTGTAGTCGCTGGGCTACTACTGACTGGTGTCGTCTTAGCACTATACTCAGCCCTCAATCGCGTCATCATATCACAGACGCATGACTACCTTAAAGAACACGGTATCGCTATACCTGAGAAGGCTGAAGGCGGAGCGACATTCTTACAGAACTTATCTGAAAAAATGTGGGCCCTCGTGCCTATGGATAAGGAGTCAGAGATAAACCTTAACCATGACTACGATGGTATCGAAGAGCTCGATAACCGTCTACCGCCATGGTGGGTTTATATGTTCTACATCACCATCCTCTGGGCTGGTGCTTACGTATATGTCTTTCACTTCTCAGATATTGGCCTTTCTCAACAGGAGGAGTATGACCAGGAGATAGCTATGGCAGAGGATGCTAAGGCTGCCTACCTAGCTACTCAAGGCAATGCCGTGGACGAGTCTAATGTCGTCATGCTAGCAGATGCCGCTTCTCTATCATCTGGCGAAAGTATCTTTAAAGCGAGCTGTAGTGCTTGTCACGGTCAGCTAGGTGAGGGTGGCGTAGGTCCTAACCTCACAGATCCTTACTGGGTGCATGGTGGTGGTATTCAGAATGTCTTTAAAACTGTCAAGTACGGTGTGCCAGAGAAGGGTATGATCTCGTGGAAGGCGCAACTGCCACCTACAGCGATGCAGCAGGTGTCTAGCTATATACTCACCCTAGCCGGTACAGATCCACCCAATGGCAAGGAGCCAGAAGGTAGCCTATGGCAAGAGGGTACAGATGCCCTTAAGGCCCAAGTTAATTAGAGGAGTATGGTAGATGGGGCGGCAGCAAAGTTGTCTGTCGCCCCACATACCACACTCAGACGATCGCTCACATTCACTCACTCACCATAACGAAAGCACTCATGCAAGATCAAGGGCAAGTACCTCCCATCGATGACGCAGCTGGTACGTACAGAGATACGCTAGCTACAGTCGATGCAGACGGTAAGCGCATCTGGCTTTTTCCTAAGAAGCCCAATGGTAAGTTTTATGACTGGCGTAAACTTCTATCATACGTCCTACTTACCTTTCTATTCGTTGGACCGTTTCTCAAGTACAATGGTCGACCACTCTTCCTTTTTAATGTTCTAGAGACGGAGTTTATCATTTTTGGTGTCTATTTTGCACCTCAAGATTTTCACCTCTTCGTGATGGCCATGTTGATCGGTCTGATCTTTATCGTGCTCTTTACCGTCATATTTGGTCGGCTTTTCTGTGGGTGGATCTGCCCGCAGACGATATTTATGGAGATGTTCTTTCGACGTATCGAGTACTGGATTGAGGGAGATAGCGGTGCTCAGAAGAGACTCCATAAGTCTGCCTGGACTCCAGAAAAAATCAGAAAACGAACGCTTAAGTATGCCATATTTATCCTGATATCAATCGCAATTGCGCATACCTTCCTATCCTATGTGATAGGAGTAGACCAGGTACGACAGATCATTACAGAGCCCATATCGCAGCACCTAGGTGGTTTCATAGCGATGGTCGTATTTACGATCGTATTCTTCGGCGTATTTACAGTTATGCGGGAGCAGGTCTGCATTACGATCTGCCCATATGGTCGCTTGCAAGGTGTACTACTCGACGATAAGAGTCTGGCTGTAGCCTATGACTTCGTACGTGGTGAGCCAAGAGGTAGACTTAAGAAGAGTAATAGGAAGAAGCCAGCTCAAGAGAAGAAGTCCTGCGACAACGGGTGCTCGACATGTGCTAGCGGAGGTCCTGTATGCCCTACAGATGCCATGCTGGCCAAGATAGAGGCAGAGGTCAAAGCTGCGGAGGCTGCCAAAGGCGACTGCATAGATTGTGGCTTGTGTGTGAAGGTATGCCCTACCGGCATAGATATAAGAGATGGCATACAGCTAGAGTGTATCAACTGTACCGCATGCATGGATGCCTGTGACGAGGTGATGGTCAAGATCGAAAAACCTACTGGCCTCATACGTATAGATAGTGAAGAGGCCATCGTCAAGGGTACTCGCTCGATATGGAATACGAGAGTTGCCGCCTACTCGGTGGTGCTAGTGATACTGATCGGGCTCGAGGGCTTCCTCTTTCTCAATAGGTCTAGCATAGAGACCCTCATGTTGAGAACACCAGGTACGCTGTACTACGATCAAAATGATGGCTACATCAGTAATCTGTACAACTATCAGTTAATCAATAAGACAGACCTAGAGACCGTCATTACTTTTGAGGTGGTCGATCACCCTGAGATTATATTTGATCCTGTAGGGCAGGCGCCACACTCTATAGCTAGACAGGTCTCTGAGGGGGCCGTTTTTATCAAAATTCCCAAAGATCTAGTCAATAGTCGCAAGACCAAACTCAAGATCAGGGTAATGGATGGTGACGAGGTCATCGATCAGACGACGACCACATTTATGGGTCCTACTAACACGAAATAACTTAAAAAGCATTGAGATATGAAAGCGAAAAATTTCCACTGGGGACACGGCATTTTTGTCTTCTACGTCATATTCGTAGGTGTCTTAGTTACAGCACTGGTAGCCTCCTTCGGCGTAGATCATACACTAGTCGTCGATGACTACTATGCCAAGGATCTTGCCTACCAAGATCAGTATGATAAGGAATCCCGTAGTCGAACGGCTGATAACCTCAATGTGACACATACCGCAGGTGAGGATGAGGTAATCCTACACTTTGATACCGATGCGCTAGTCACTGGCAACATAGAATGGTATAGACCATCTGGTAGCGAGCATGATTTTGATATGCCCATTAGTAAGAGTGAGATGCTGATCGAGACTGGCGACCTACTTCCAGGTAGATGGCGCTTGAAGGTCGACTGGCAGGAGGCCGGTAAGACCTATTATCGTGAGGTAGACTTATACCTCTAGCGCTAGGCATTATGCTATATATCGCATTCACATTGGGTCTTTTCGGTAGTCTGCACTGCATCGGTATGTGTGGCCCTCTGGCTATGACATTCGCCTCTGGAGGCGGTACCAAGTGGTCCGCTTTATACAGTGGATTGTCCTACCACCTAGGTAGGACGACAACCTATGTGCTGTTAGGACTACTATTTGGTCTCGTAGGTAATGCCATGCTCGTAGCAGGCATACAGCAGTGGCTGTCGATCCTTGTGGGTATTGCGATGGTACTGTCATTCTTGACGAGTGTGGATGTAGATACCGCCGTAGGTCGTACATACATCGGTAAGCAGATACGACGCGGCACTACCACACTGCTTTCCAAAATCTACGAGGGCACCACCGCCCAGCCTAGGTACGTCCTCGGTATGGTCAATGGTTTATTGCCTTGTGGGCTAGTGTACCTAGCACTTGCAGGTTCGCTAGCCAGTCCTTCGATAGTTGAGGGCGGTGTTTTTATGTTGTTATTTGGGCTAGGTACAGTGCCAGCCATGATTGCGCTGACGATCGGAGAGGGGATCGTACCTGTAAGCCTACGATTGAGCTTTCGCAAGGTGCTGCCTTATGTTACGCTGTGCTTTGGAGTCTTTATGATCTACAGAGGACTTGTGGTAGAGATGCCCGCTGAGCTAGATTTTTGGACAGCAATTAAGCATCCTGTAATGTGCCACTAGTAGGTGTAGTTGTCGTCGTGCTCTTTACCAGGACCGTAGTTCTTCTCGATACTCTTGGTCTCCACTATGGGTGTCTTATCGACGAGCACACCCACTACCAGGCAGATCATACTTATGCCTATGAATGTCATCGCAAATAATATTGTTGTCGCCGATGGAGCTATACCCGCTACTACGATTGATAATATCATGAGGCCCATTGACCATCCCGCTATATTGCTTGTATCCATGACGGGATTAACGTATAATCCGCATTATGGTTCGAGAACCTAACCCTCTCAGTCGTTATTACGCAAGCAAGTCAAGGTAGCTTACCTCTCCAGACCTAGTATCAACCTAGGATATCTGCAGCGATCTTGGCTGTGTTGATCTTGGGCTCAGGTTTAGTAGGTTGGTCTTTAAGATCGATCACCTCGTCCTCACTTTTTATCTCATCTACCTCTACTTTGAGATTATCAATGATAAATACCTGGCGCTGTGGTGTATTCTTACCCATGTAGTAGCTGAGGATATCATCAATGCTGGTACCGTCATGTAGCATTACGGGCTCTAGTCGGATGTTGTCACCTATGAAGCCACCGAACTCATCAGGGCTGATCTCTCCCAGACCCTTAAAGCGGGTAATTTCTGGTTTACCTCTCAGGCTACTGACCGCATCCTGCTTCTCCTGCTCGCTGTAGCAGTAAAATGTCTGCTTCTTATCCCTCACTCTAAATAGTGGCGTCTCCAGTATAAACAGGTGGCCCTGTTTGACGAGATCCGGGAAAAACTGCAGGAAGAACGTCAGTAACAGCAGGCGTATGTGCATACCATCGACATCGGCATCCGTAGCGATGATTACTTGGTTGTAACGTAGGTACTCGATGCCGTCCTCAATGTTAAGGGCATGCTGCAGTAGGTTGAGTTCTTCGTTTTGGTAGACGATCTTCTTGCTCATACCAAAACAGTTGAGCGGCTTACCTCTCAAGGAGAAGACGGCTTGAGTCTGGACGTCCCTCGCCTTGGTGATCGATCCACTGGCACTATCTCCCTCTGTGATGAAAATCGAAGTGGCTAGACGCCTGTCCTCTACGGTAGCCTTCTTCTTGGCCTTATCGGTCAAGTGCAGTCGGCAGTCACGCAGCTTTTTGTTGTGTATGTTGGCCTTTTTAGCTCGTTGGTTGGCTAATTTCTTGATGCCAGCGATCTCTTTTCTCTCTCGCTCGGACTGCTGTATACGCTTCTGTAGTGCCTCTGCAGTCTCCTTATGCTTGTGTAAGTAGTTGTCCAGCTCCCGCTTAACGAAGTCTAGGACGAAGGCATTGACAGACGGACCATCTGGGCCTATGCTGTGCGATCCGAGTTTGGTCTTGGTTTGTGACTCAAATACGGGCTCCTCGACGCGTACAGATATGGCTCCTATGATGGAGGCTTGGATGTCCTTGGTGTCGTAGTTCTTACCGTAGAAGTCTCGCACCGTACGTACGATGGCCGCCCTAAATGCCTGTAGGTGGGTACCACCCTGGGTGGTGTTCTGCCCATTGACGAAGGAGTAGTATTCTTCGCCGTATTGCTGGCCGTGGGTGATGGCGATTTCGATATCGTCGCCTTTGAGGTGCATGATGGGGTAGCGGTGTACCTCTACATTGGTCTTTCGCTCTAGCAAGTCTCTGAGACCATTACGCGATACGAGGGTCTTACCGTTAAAGACTAGCTTGAGGCCAGCGTTGAGGTAGGCATAGTTCCACAGGAGGTTTTCGACATACTCTGGTCGGTAGCGATAGTTTTTAAATATGGTCTCGTCGGGCCTAAACTCTATGTAAGTACCATTGTCCTCACCTGCCTTTGACTTCTTAGGGTCGTCCATGAGATTACCCTGGTCAAACGTCGCCGCCTTGGTCTCTCCATCTCTAAAGGCCTGCACGAGGAAGTGTCTAGACAGGGCATTGACGGCCTTGGTACCGACACCATTGAGACCGACCGACTTCTTAAAGGCCTTGCTATCGTATTTACCGCCCGTGTTGATCTTACTTACACAGTCGACGACCTTACCCAGCGGTATGCCTCTACCGTAGTCTCGCACACGTACCGTACCATCAGCGATGTCGATGTCGATGCGCTTACCATGACCCATGAAGAACTCATCGATCGAGTTGTCGATTACCTCCTTGAGCAAGATGTATATACCATCGTCCTGCGACGAACCATCTCCCAACTTACCGATGTACATCCCTGGTCGCATACGTATATGCTCCTTCCAGTCTAGGGATCTGATATTGTCTTCGTTATATATTACTTCTTGCTCCACGTCTCTCTATTAT
>CAYMFD010000018.1:12116-47854 GCA_964389475.1 uncultured Saprospiraceae bacterium | reverse complement strand
ATACTGGCGACTCTAGCAATGGTAGATCTATCACTATATCATCGGTAAAAGGGTTAGAAAATAATTCCTGTTTTCAATATAGTACAATCTCCATGCATCACAACAAACATCGACAACAATTAACACTATTCTGTCGTCAAATCTATAAATACATGCCACTTGATACGTGATTTCGTCACCTCTACCAATAATACCGTATCAGTTAATGTGGCTAAAGCCTCCACAGGACACTTACCTCTAGCCGTCCGCTAAAGCAGACGGTAAGTGGCAATCCTATGTAGCCTACACAAAGCAGATCACAAACAGCCAGCTCATACCGACTACTGTCTAACATGTCGAAGAATACAATCGTACTGCACGTCCCTAGCGCCAGAAGTAGAGCTCGAACAGGAAGGTTTATTTGACATGCTACCCTCGGCCCTCAGGTCCGCCAAGCACCCTTGGTGCAGCGAGACTTAGAAAGCGAAACCTGGGATGATCAATTCATCCTCAGGCAAAATCGGGACGTCGCTAAGAACTCAGGTACAAAGGTGATTGAGTGCAGCGCAGCGGAATCGAAATCTCCCACCTCCTGCCTACGCTGTTGAAGAATAGAATCGTGCTGCACGTCCCTAGGGCTGGGAGTAGAGCTCGAATAAGGTTAAAGCCTGGTTCTAGATTCTAGTTGAGGAGGTCTCCTGCACCCCTAGTCCAGCATCTGATCCAGGTCCCGCAGGAGATAGTCTAGGGCATTGATCTTTATGGCGAGCAGGTTCTTGAGGAGCATGCCCAGCCTACCCTCCGGCCAGGCATCCTTGCGGTTCATCCAGACTAGGTAAGACTCTGGCAAGCGATACAGCACCCTACCCTTATACTTACCATATGGCATCTGCCACCGGACTAGGTCTACGAGTATCTGCTGATCAGGTTGATCCATAGGTTGACATTGGTATATCGTTACTCCGTATTAGGAATAACACTGCGTCCTTAGACGACGATTTAGTCATCCAACAGCGAGGTTGTGCCTCGGCTGTCGAAGAATAGTATCGTGCTGCACAGCCCCAGTCCCAGAAGTAGAGCTCGAACAGCAAGGTTTATTTGACATGCTACCCTCGGCCCTCAGGTCCGCCAAGAATCTGTTGTATTTTGAGACTTCGAAAGCGAAAACTGGGACGTCAATGTAACACTCCAACAGCGAGGTTGCGCCTCAGCTGTCGTCTGCCGTTTTGACTGTAGCGCAGCGCAATCGAAATCTCCGTTCTCCTACCTCAGCTGTCGAAGAAAAGTATCGTGTACTCCCATCTGATATCTGATATCTCATATCCCATATCTGACCCTACACGTTAACTCGGCAACGGATAGTCCAAAAACTGACACAGCAGTCCACCCATAAGCGCTAGCGTTATGACCCAGTAGCCGACATGGATAGCGACATACTTCCAGCCAGCCCTCTCGAACATAGCGTTGATACTAAGTACCGGCCACACAAGCAGGAGTGCTAGCATGATACCGTGTATAGCACCATGACTAAACGAGCGGTAACTATCGCCATAATCTGCCATGAGACTATTAAACGTAGCTTGTGCAGCAGACCCTGACTCCATAACTTCTGGCATCATCAAGGCAAATACACTACCCTGGTGTATCGCAACCACAGGCATGAAAAAAGCGATGAATAAGCCCATCACATAAGTAAGCGCTAGTATGCGCGGTAGGCGACCGTCGTCGAGGTCTTTTTCGGTTAAGTTATTAGCAGACATCCAGGCTTTGCCCAGGATGGGACCATAATACAGCGACCCGACCATCAGTGGCACAAGGGCTGCAATGAAAAACCAGTAAAAATTAGTTGGCATGACTGACGTGTTTTGATGTCTCGCTAAGCTAAGCAAAAGCGAGCAAATCAAGTCACCCCCTAAAATCTAGCCTTGACTGCTATGCTCGGTATGATAGGTAGCTGGTCTACACGATCGTACTCTACCCTATCGAAGTAGAAGATATTGCGACGGTCATAGACATTGGTCACAGACGCTACGATATCCACCCCAAAGCGCTTGGTGATATCGATCTTTTTAGTCACACTCACATCCATACGGTGGTAGCTAGGTAGTCGACCACCATTACGATCGGTGCTGTAGATGATACCCACATTGTCTGGATTAGTAGTATTGACATCTGTACCTACACCATCAGCGAAGGCTACATCATTGAAAAATCCTCGTGTCTGTGTGAATGGAAAGCCAGTACCGAAATTCCACCTAGCGGACGCTTCCCAGCTCTTCTTATTGCCAAAGGCGTAAGTACCGAGTAAGTTGACATTGTGGCGGCGATCGAATATCGTAGGGAACTCCTGGCGACCGTCAAATCGCTGCACCTTACCGATCGAGTAGGTAGCCCACAGATATAGTGGACCTCGCTCGTACTTAGCGCTGAAGTCTAGTCCGTAGGCATCTCCCACCTCTACACTGTAGTCACTCTGACCCGCGTCGATCTTGTTACGATTAACCACTACTAGGTGGGGAAAGTCCTTGTAGTATCCCTCTACATTGACCTGTAGATGCGATCCTATATCTTTTTCTAGACCTGCGACTAGGTGTCGGCTACGCTGGATCTTTTCTTTGGTAAGGGTACCGTCCAGATCCTCGATATCCGTCTCTGGACCAGTGAGGAAACCATTGAAGAGGTTGACAACGTCTCGCTCTGTGTCGGTGCTGAGCAGGTTCTGCGTGTAGATACCACCTGCCGCCTTAAAGCGCATATCCTCAGAGATATTGTACTTAATACCAAATCGTGGCTCTATGGCAGATGTACTCAACGAGGCGTAGTACTGATACCTTACCGATGGTTCTATTATGAGGTCACCGATGATCTGCTTGTACTTAAAGAATCCGCCTATCTCAGTGGTATTCTGTACCTGATCTAGCCGCTCGTTAAAGGGGTTGACGAATTCAAAGTTGGTACTGATGGACCGTAGTTCTAGTCCGTAGTTAAAGCTATTGTTCTCACCAAAGATGCTGAAATCAATTGCTGCAGTAATCTCGGAGATATCGCTATTCCTAGGTCGGCCATCGTCCTCGTCGATACCTACGGCATACTGCGTGACACCAATCAGACCACCGAATACGATGTTACTGGATACAGGGATCACCTTGAAGTTAAATCCTCCACCCTGATTTTCCCAGCCTACATCAGCGACTCGGGGATTGTTAAACTGGTCAGAGAAGTCAAAGCCGAAGAAATTAAATCGACTACCGTTTTTGGTATTGATACTGACCTTACCATAGAGATCTCTGAAGTTAAATGGTAGACCGATGCTATCATTTTCGCTGGCATAAGGGTAAAGCGTCTGAGACGTCTCGTCGATGATAGACTGCTTGCCGCTGAGTACAAAGGTGACATCCGTACCACCCTCCTTGTACTTAGTAAGTGGGCCCTCTAGCAGTAGCTTACCCATAAACGGGCTGGCACTCGCCTGGCCGGAAAGGCGCTTTTTGTTACCCGACCTAGTCTGTATGTCTACCACGGCAGAGATACGGCCACCATGCTCGGCACCGAATCCACCCGTGAGGACATCGACGTTTCTGATGAGCTCTGTTTCGAAAACAGAAAAGAAACCTATCGAGTGAAATGGATTGTAAATATTGAGACCATCGAGTAAGATCTTATTCTGCACTGGCGAGCCACCACGTATATAGATCTGTCCACCCTGATCACCCGTAGCGATTACCCCAGGTATGATCTGTAGATACTGGGCGATATCGGCCTCTCCACCAGTACTCGGCAGGGCCTTGATCTGTCGTGGCGATACGCTGATCTTGGAGATCTGTACCGTGCTTCGAGCTTGCTCTTTGGCGGCTGATATATTGACAACACCTAGTTCTACACCACTCTGATCGAGGTACAGACTCTGGTAGGCGATCTTCTTCTCAGATATGACAATCGGTGCAGATACCGTATCATAACCAATGTATGTAGCTAGGAGGTCGTAGTCACCTACTGGCACATTAGGGATGGTAAAGAACCCATCTAGGTCAGTGGTAGCACCAGAGGTCGTACCATCTAGGTATACATTGCAATAGATAACAGGCTCACCCGTCTCCTTGTCATATACATTACCTCTTACGATACCTACCTGAGCAAACAAGTGGGCACTAAACAACAGCAGTATGGCGATACTGCAAAACTTTTGGACTGTTGACATGTTATCGGACTCCTTCTTTAGCGAGTGCAAAAGTAGCAAAATGGTATCGTTAAGCATCTGCTCATACTGTCCGCTAGGTGCATCAAGACGATTTTAACCCGCTAAGTCCCACTTACACCGACGGCCCTCAATTCCTACATTGGTGATTTTAAAGCGTTTAACGCCATCTTCTTTCTAAAAAATAGAGGTGTAAAAATAAAGATGGTTCTACGGGGTCACCTTTTAGCAGCATAAGTAGACTTATACCTACAATATAAAACTACATGCGCCATGACTGCCAGATCTTATCACCGAACAGACACTAATACCTCACTATACAATCAAGTTAGGGCTGACAGGGGGAGAGGACTGTCAAGACGTGTCTCTATACCCTCTCGTGGTACTTACCGCTATGCAGAACTGAGCAACATAGTCTACCTAGAGGCGGACAGCAACTATACTCGTCTACACCTAGCTGATGGGCGATCGCTGTATACCTCCAAGACACTTAAGTACTGGCAAGAGCTGATCAACTCGCCGTCATTTTTGCGCATACATAGCAAGTACGTCGTCAATACGCAATATATCACTGAGGTAGATACTAAGACCAGCCGCCTCTTGATAGGATCAACCTCCCTTATCATCAGCCGCAGTCGCAAGGCCAGCGTGATAAAACAAATGGATCTGCTCACTAGTCTATCACGTAATTACTAGTCATACCCCAGCACGAGATATGTGCCAAAGAATAACTCATTGTAGTATTGTGGTAGACTGACTCCCCACAGCTATCTCAGGGTCCTCATCACTTGTTTGCATGAGGACTTTTTCTTTTTTGAAACACCACTTGACATGCGTAACGAAATGTCAAGCTCTGGGATCAGTGCAAAAACCACCTCTTATCATTCCATATTCCCAAGCATCAGTCGCAGCTGTTAAAGCACCTGTAGCTAGCACCGATGGCACTTTTCACGACATCAGGCATAGTGATTGCACTAAATAATACCCTAGAAAAGCCGGCTACAACTATCCGTGAATACCCTGACAAATGTAAAATACATTACACTTTGTCTTGGAGTTCACCTCATCGTCTCCCTACTTTGAGGATTGCTACACAGTACTGTAAGTAATGAGTAGCGATTACCCCACAAAAAAAAATTAGACCCACCCCAATATGAAGACAACATCACTAGTCCTAATGCTACTGACCAGTCACCTATGTCTCAGTCAGTGGACCCAGAAATCACAGTCACCGCTACTAGCCTATCAGACCCATAGTATCGACACTGAGGCACTGTACCAGAGCATAAACAATGATGGCTCAAACACGTATCAGATCAACCTCCTACAACATAATCTATACGTACAGGAAGTTGATCTCTATGCTAAGGACTATGACTGTATAAACCATAGTAAAACCAGCCTTGAGCACCAGCGACCGATACCGCTCAAGGGACATACAGCAGAGGGACTACCTGTAACACTAACCCTATCACCTACCTATTTAATGGCCTCGATAGACCTAGGGACCAATTCATTATGGATAGAACCCGCAAGGCTTCACCTAGAGTCAGCCGATGAGGACACCTACGTTTCTTACTTCGAGTCAGACGTCGACGACACTGCAGCGGGTAAGTGTGGCGTCACAGAGACACACCGACACCACGATGACCACTCTAGCAAGGCGGCTAATCGTAAGTCTATGATGGGTGGTTGTTTTCAGGTAGATTACGCCATCTGCCACGATTACAGCATGACGCAGCTCCTAGGTAGCACTGCCAATGTCGAAGCCTTCGGTGTTGCTATTACAAATGAGATGAACGACCTCTACGACAATCAGTTTGCGGACGTCATCTACTTTAAGATCAGCGGACAGTTTGTAAGTACATGCAACACTTGTGACCCTTGGACATCTTCGACCAACATTGGTGACGTTTTAAACAGTTTTACAGCCTGGGCACCTAGCAACCT
This sequence comes from uncultured Saprospiraceae bacterium, assembly GCA_964389475.1. Lineage (GTDB taxonomy): Bacteria > Bacteroidota > Bacteroidia > Chitinophagales > Saprospiraceae > CAYMFD01. The sequence goes on along the minus strand of CAYMFD010000018.1, from coordinate 41,730 downwards.
AGCATTTATCCATGATGATGCGACGCTTTGGTCTAATCGTGACTTTGATGGTTTTGTGGTAGGACTTGCATGGGTGGGTGAGATCTGTAGCAATTTTAGGTATAACGTATGTGAGCACTTAGGCAACATAACACAAAATCGCCGCCTCGTAGCACACGAGGTGGGCCATAACTTTAATCTAGACCATGTTACTACTGCTGGCGACTTTGTGATGCGGGATAATCTGGGTAATGCCAGTGACGTCTGGGCGGCTAGTAGCATTACGGATATAGAGGCCTACTACCCGAGCCTACCTTGCCTAGATAGCCCCTGTCAGCTAGGGCCACCCACCATCTCGTGGAGTGCTGCTACCACTACCATAGCCGAGTCGACCAGCAACTCTAATGCTGGAGGTCCTTGTTCGTTACCTTATCAAGATGTATTGCTCAATGTAGTACGAGGAGGTACGCCAGGCACTAGCATATCGGTCAGTGTCAGTGCAGGAGCATCGAGTACCGCATCTGCAGCAGACTATGATGTACAGACAACGACCGTGACATTTGGGCCCACGGACACAGACCAGGATGTGATGGTACGCATATACGATGACGCCGTCCTAGAAGGCGTTGAGACCATCATACTTGATCTCAACATAACGTCAGGCACAGGTGGTATAGGTGCCATAGGCTCACATACGATCAGTATCGACGATGCACAAGATGAAATATCTGCGAATTGCTGTAGTGCAGGTGGTACGTTTACATATCTGCCTTTTCAGAGTCTCTCCAGCATATTTTTCGCTGGCAATAATAGTCAAGCGAAATCAAGATTTATTATACCAGCCAGTGAACTAATAGGGCTCGGCATGACCGCAGGCCCCATTCAAGAGCTAGCTTTTAATGTCGCTAGCAAAAATAGTTCCGGCCCTTTTGAAGACTATACAATTGGTATAGCACATGTGTCTGGGTCAACATTACCCTCATCTTGGATCACTACGACTCCAGTATTTACAGACGACGTGACCACTTCCCTGGGCTGGAATACTTTTACCCTCGACCAGACCTGGGTATGGGACGGTGTCTCGTCCTTGTATATCGATCTGTGCTTTAACAATAATGGTACAGCCGTCGGTGCTGATGCTCTGCAGTGCGGTATTACACCTGCATTTGATGCAGCATTTGTAACTTTCGTTTCTGGAACAAGCGTTTGCGATGGCACTATTTTAGATGATCAGCCCTTTAATCGGATCCCTAGGACTCGCCTCACACAGAGCGGTGGGGCCAGGATCGAGACCAGTACCACAACTAGCTACGGCTCGCCGATACCTGCGGGTAGCACAGCACACTACTACTCTGACGACAACGAGGTCATCGTATCTATTACCAATACAGATAACATAGACCTATCCTGCGTAGACGTGCAGGTCCATAGCGCAGGCTCTGGCAAGTCAGCCATAGCGAACTCATCCGACCACCTGAGTGACAAGAGTATATACGTGTCTACAGGCAATAATGCTACCTACAGTATCGAGGTCCACTACCTAGATACAGACCTCACTACATGGGCGAGTCCGACTACCCTCAAGGTCGCAAAAAGTACGGTACCCTTTGCCAGTGCCACCAGCAGCGATGTCACAGCATTACCAGCTACGATATTAACCTTCGCAGGTAGCGACAGCGGGCAGACATACACCGCAGCCTCCAGCGGAGACGGCTACTTCGGCCTTACAGATCGAGATGACATGGCTCCGCCAGCAACCGTAGACGGTCACCTATCGATCGAAGGCGCCGGTGGTGGTATCCTCCTGACCAGTGCGGGTGGCAATAAGTACCGCCTCTATGCCTCTAACAGCTCTACACTGACTACCACGCCAGCCAGCAATGCAGGCAATGCGAGTATCAATGGATCATCCATCTACGTTACGGGTAATAGGAGTGTCTACCTACAGCCACAGACAGGTGGTAGCGCAGTAAGGCTAGCGATCGACATCACCAATCAGCTCGTACCTGTCAGCGCATCGCTACCCTCAGCACCGAAAGTTGGCCTTCTCTCAGGTGACTTCGAGTTAGGTGGTGCTGGCAATGGTATCATCCTGCAGTCTGTGAGTGGCACTTGTCATAAGGTCAGCGTATCTGATGGCGGAGCAATATTAGTGGGACCAGTGATACCATGTCCATAGATGTAGTCGTAGTATTGCGCTTACATGATGACGACCTTACTGCCTGCTGACTTCCCTGGTAGCATTACCTACCCTATTGACGATATTGCTACCGAGCTGGGTGCTCTGAGCCCTGAAGATGTATCTACATGCATACGCCTGCACCCACACAAGGGTCGCCATCTCACTACCCAGTACACCGACCAAGTACTATGGTGCGATAGCGGTCGCTACCTCTCCACGAGACCCAAGTTCCCACAGGAGCCGGACTGGCACGCTGGCGCCTACTATGTACAGGATGCCTCCAGCATGATCCTATGCCAGGCCTTATCCTCTATCGACCTACCCGAAGACCCCGCCCTACTAGACTTATGTGCTGCCCCAGGCGGTAAGTCGACACTACTAGCCGACTGGCTATCTGGCAAGGGTACCTTAACGGCCAACGAAGTGATATCGAGTAGAGCTAGCATACTCGCCAAAAACCTGTCTAAAAGCGGCTATGATAACATCATGGTAACCCAGCAAAAAGCCGAGCAGATAGCCAAGAGCCAAGTCACCTACGACCTCGTACTGGTCGATGCTCCATGCTCTGGAGAGGGACTATGGCGCAAGAACCCCAGTGCTGTAGAAGAGTGGTCTGTAGAGAATGTACATCGCTGTGTCACTAGGCAAGCAGACATTCTCTCTAGCATAGCTCCTACTGTGCGGCCAAGAGGCTACCTCATCTACATGACCTGCACGTACAATGACCTAGAGAATGATCAGCAGATCGACCAACTGCTCCAAGGTGGTCAATGGAACCTCGTCACCATGGATCTCAGTCAGTATGACGGCATAGTCAAGACATCGTATGGACACCTTATGATACCAGGACGTATCAAAGGAGAAGGTCAGTATATAGCGGTACTCCGCAAAAAAGAGGACGAAGAAGAAACAACCCACTTGCGACAGGCTAAAAAACATGACTACCTATCGAGAAAGCAGCGAGACGTAGTAGCGCCATTCGTGACCGATACTCCCCTCGCCTATACCGCCATCACAACTCCTAAGGGGCTGCTATACCTCCTACAACCGTCACTCATGGATCAGTACCTAGCTCTCAGAAAGACCGGTAAAGTGGTGCGAGCTGGCCTTATCGCTGGCAAACTATCGGACCGCCTGCTCGTACCCAGCCAAGAAGTCGCCTACCAGATCAATCGATCAGCGGCTATCACAACCTACTCCTGTACTGCCGAGGAAGCCCTAGCCTACGTCCATAAAACGCTGCCCAGCATCGATAGCGCTAAGGGATGGATACTGATGACCTACGAGGGGAATGGCCTTGGTTGGGTGAAGAATATTGGTAAGCGGATTAATAATTACTTCAAATAATCCGTCTTGACAGCCTTGACGACCAGCCCAATTCATGCCCCTTACAAGTGGCGACCAGGTATACTCTCTAGCAGTCGCTCGGTATAGGCAGACTGTGGGCGGTTAAATACGCTTTCGGCATCACCGACCTCTACTATCTGACCACCAGACATGACCATAATACGGTCGCAGAAGTGCTTGACTACGGCGAGGTCGTGACTGATAAATAGAAAGGTGAGGTTATACTGCGCCTTAAGATCATTGAGTAGGTTGAGCACCTGCGCCTGCACCGATACGTCAAGTGCAGAGACCGACTCGTCACACACGATAAATCTCGGCTCTACAGCCAGCGTACGAGCTATGCAGATCCGCTGACGCTGCCCACCGCTGAACTGATGAGGGTACCTATTGTAATGATCGCCCTCCAGGCCTACCTGCTCTAGCAAGTGCATGACCACCTCCTTGCGCCTACGCTGGTCACCATGCAGCTTATGTACCTCCATGGGCTCTTGTATGGCACGACCTATCGTCATGCGGGGATTAAGCGATGAGAAAGGATCCTGAAAGATCATCTGCACCGCCTTGCGCTGACGACGCATCTGCCGCTCTGTGAGGCCCAGCAGGTCTATCCCGTCATATAGTACCTTGCCCGAGCTGGCTGGCAGTAGTCTCAGTATCGTCTTGCCTAGTGTCGACTTGCCGCACCCACTCTCACCTACCAAACCTAGGGTCTCCCCTTGTCGTATGTCAAAGCTTACGTCATCGACAGCGACGGTGCCCTGACTACGGCTAAACAATCCACCTCGACTACCGTACACTTTGCTCAAGTTAGTCACCTGTAGCAATATTGGTGACGCATCCACCGTCGCAAGTCGCTCACCGTACTGCGCCTCGCTTACCGTATGCTGTTTTTTATAGGTCTCAAAAGTCAAGGACGCATCCCCGAGAAAGTCGCCCACCGTCGGCAATCGATCTAACCTAAATGCGAGTGGCGGCCTACAGGCTACCAGACCCTGCGTATATGCCTCCTGCGGCTGAGCGATCACCTGACCTACTGGGCCCGACTCTACTATGCGACCGTCGTGCATGACGAGTATACGATCCGCTATCTCTGCGATCACCCCTAGGTCATGACTGATAAAGATCAGAGCCATCCCTGTCTCCTCTCGTAGTTCTTTGAGCAAGGCGATGATCTCCTTCTGCACGGTTACATCTAGGGCAGTTGTGGGCTCATCAGCGATAAGGAGGTCGGGCTCACAGGCTATAGCCATGGCGATCATGATACGCTGTAGCTGACCACCACTTAACTGGTGCGGGTAGGCGGTGTAGACATCCTCTGGCGTGGGTAACTGTACTTTTTCGAAGAGGCTGATCACCTTATCATATCGCTCTGCACGATTAAGGGCCGTATGCATCCGTAGCATCTCATCTACCTGAGCCCCGCAACGATGTACCGGGTTTAATGCAGACATAGGCTCCTGAAAAATCATCGCTATCCTGCTGCCACGATACTTGCGCATCTCGTCCTCCGACAGTTGGACTAGGTCTACACCGTCAAATACTACGCTACCGCTATCGATCTGTGCTATTTTGGACGGTAGCAATCGAGTGATACTGTAGCAAGTAACACTCTTACCAGACCCTGACTCCCCTACTATACCCAATACCTCTCCTCTAGCTATCGAAAAAGAGATATCATAAATCACAGGTTGACGCTTGCCATCTGTGACAAAAGAGGTCTGCAATCCGTCTATATCGATCAGAGTGGGGTTATTTGTGGTACTATATTGCGTAGGCACTTGTACTGTTATCCTTTCGTTATGATTTGTGTAAATGTACGATCCCTCCGCATCAACCAGATATAGATACAGTTTATGAAAGCTATAAAGATCATTTTCCGATACACCATCTACCTTCTCATAGGCCTAGTCATAGCCCTGGCCTTACTACCATTTATATTTAAAAATGAGATAGTGGAGGAGGTCAAGCTAGCTGCCGAAGCTAACCTAGACGCTAAGGTTGATTTTGATGACATCAGCCTTTCTTTCTTCAAGTCATTTCCGGATTTAAACGTAAGTGTCAATGACCTGACGATCGATGGTGTGGGGAGATTCGACGGTACGCAATTACTAGCTACGGATGCACTGCAGGTAGGTATCAATCTACCGTCGCTATGGTCAGAGACGAGGCCGTATGAGGTTAATTTTGTGAAAATAGTCCGACCTTCCATCCATGTATCCATACTCCTAGATGGTAGTGCTAACTACGACATCTCTACCAGTACAGATACCAGTAGTCTAGCTTATACCCTAGATTTGAAAAAATATGAAATCATAGATGGTACCCTCCGCTACATGGACCAGTCAAGTGCTACTCAGGTAGTAATGAAGGGTGTCAATCATGCCGGTAGTGGCTCGTTTAGCGATGTAGCATTCGTACTAGACACGGATACGGACATAGATCAGACCTCTGTATCGATGGATAACGTCACCTACCTACGTAAGGCCCGCCTACAGTTGGATGCTAATATCGCCGTAGATCAGTCTCAGCAGCTATACACGATACAAGAAAATACCCTTAAGGTCAACCAGCTTGCCCTCAACGCTGATGGTACAATACAGCTTGTCAATAATGGTATGAAAATCAACCTAGACCTGTCTAGTCCTAGCACCGCATTCGCCGATGTGGCAAGTGCCATCCCGTTCGTGTATGATGAGGTTAGATACCAAGGCGTAGACGCAGCTGGCACAGGATCGTTTAATGCCAAGATCAATGGTCTATATGGCTCAGGTGGTAACACCTACCCTGCCATAAAAGCTGACCTAGTACTCAGCAACGGCCAACTAGCCTATGGCGGGAGTAGCCACAAGATCAGTAATGTCAATGTCAATGCATCTATTTCGTCTACACGAGCCGATCTGTCTGACCTCAGCGTAGATATTGAGCCATTCACACTACAGATAGACGGACAGCCTATAGATGGTCAACTGCACATCAAAGATGCACTGGGTAGTACCAGCGCTAAAGGACACCTCAAGGGAGCAATAGACCTAGCAGCTGTTAAGCAGACACTAGACCACCCAGACATAGAAGTCCTCAGCGGCCAGATGACGGCAGACATGACCTTTGATATAGATGCTGCTAGTATCGAATCTGGTGAGATCGCGGGTTCCACCCTATCGGGAGATCTATCAACCAGAGACCTGAAGGTCAAGACGACGGATATGCAGGCTGTATCAATCCCTACTGCAGATGTACAATTTGATAATCAGACGGCACTGCTCACCGTACAGGATGGGCAAGTAGGCAGCTCTGACCTCAGCCTCGACGTCAAAGTAGATAACGTAGCCAGCTACATCGTCGACGAAAAGCCCTTGATACTAACAGGTCGTGGTAGTAGTAAGTCGGTCAACCTCGATGAGTGGATGACGACTACAGACACCACTACTGCGGCAACTACGACAGTAGACCTGTCTGCCTACCAGGTAAATATCGACTACACGGCTGACGAGCTGATCTACACGCCATACACCCTAGTAGACTTAAAGGCCAGTGGCTCACTCAAGCAAGATGCCCTCATCATCGACAATGGCCAGACCAAAGTAGGCGAGAGTGATCTATCTGTCAAAGGTCGATTCGACGACCTATCTAGCTACCTCTCTGGCCGAGGACCACTCACAGGTGATATTGCGGTGACAAGCGACCGCCTAGTAATGCGGGACTTCTCGACAGAGGCTGACAGCGATGAGGCGGATGCCGAAGGCGTCGTGCCTATACCGGCAGATCTAGAGATACATAGTGACTTTGACATAGGCACATTTGTGTATGATGATCTAGTGCTTAAGTCTATGGTAGGCAGCCTCGACGTCATCAACCAATCTGCCGAGATTACCAAAGCAAGTGCCCAGACGCTAGGTGGTAATATGCAGTTTTCTGGTAATTACGATACCAAGGATATTAGCGAGCCCGCCTATGCCTTTAAGTATAATATGAATCAGATTGACTTTAGCAAGGCATACAATACCCTATCACCGATCAAGGCATTCGCACCCATCATGCGCTACGTAGAGGGTATCTTTAACAGTACACTAGTCATGGAGGGCAAGCTCAACAATAGTATGATGCCAGACCTCAACTCTATAGATGCTAGTGGCTATATCGAGACGCTAAATGGTCGCCTTGCTGGTTTTCAACCCGTAGAGCGATTAGCGGATAAGCTGAGTGTCAATGAGCTCAAAAAACTCGCTATCGAAAACACCCGCAACTGGATTACCATCAAAGACGGGAGGCTCGAGCTCAAACCACAAGAGGTCAAGTACAAGGAGATAGACATGGTCGTAAGCGGTAACCACAGCCTTACCACCGACATGAACTACGAGGTACTCATGCAGATACCCCGCGAACTCCTCAAGCAGTCATCCGTGGGAGCAGTTGCCGACCAAGGGCTACAGCTACTCGAGAGTCAGGCGGGTAGACTAGGGCTGGATATCAGCACGGGCGATTACATCGACATACTCGCCACGCTAGGCGGTAGTATCACCAACCCGACTATCAAGATCAAGCCTGTAGGCACCACTGATAACCCCGACCTCAAATCCGCTCTCAAGGAGGCTGCGACCGATAAGGTGGAGGAAGTCAAAGCGTCCGTCGAGGATACGGTAAGAACGGCTGTCAAGAAGGCCGAGAAAGTCGTGAGAGATAGTGTAGAGACCATCGTCGAAGAGGTTAAGGACTCCGTCAATAGAGCGATCGACAAAGAGGTAGACAAGGCCAAAGAAAAGGCAAAGGAGAAAGCCAAAGAGATCATCAAGGAAACAGCTGGCAAGGTCGTGACAGACTCCATACAACAAGAGCTAGAAAAGAAGGCCGAAGAGATCCTAGGCGATAAGACGCAAGAGGAGGTGGACAAGATCAAGGATAAGCTCAATGACTTCAACCCATTCAAGAAGAAAAAGAAGAAGGATAAATAAGCATAGGCATTATTAGTCTTGGAGCCTTGGTAACGAGCTACCTTTGCCTATCGAATGGGTAATATAGCAGTCAAGGTCAGCAAAGCAGGTGAAAGGGCACTCAGGGCTCAACACCCCTGGGTCTATGCCTCGTCGATCACAAAACTCTCTAAAGAAGGGCAGCCTGGCGACCTTTGCATCATCTACGGTAGCAAGAAAAACAAGGTGATGGCCATAGGGCTATATGACCCCGTGTCACCGATCAGAATCAAGGTCATATACCACGAAGGGCCTGCTCAGATAGACGCCTTATTCTGGGAAGGTAAGGTACGAGCATCCTACGAAATCAGAAGCGAACTCATAGCCAGCGACACTAATGGCTACCGCCTGCTACATGGAGAAAATGACGGACTGCCCGGCATAGTCGCAGACGTCTACGACAGTGTATGCGTCGTAAAAGTCTACAGCGCCGTATGGCTACCCTATCTCAATCAGATATATGATAGCATAGAGCGGGTGATTGCGCCTGCGGCCATCGTCCAGCGCAGCAGTAGACTACTACAGCAGGATGACCAACTCGCCAATGGCGTCTGCGTACGAGGACGACTGACCGACCCACTCGTACACTTTGTAGAGCATGGTGTCAAGTTTTCTGCTCATGTGATCAATGGACACAAGACCGGCTACTTCTTAGATCATCGGGCCAATAGGCACCGCGTAGGACAGATGAGTAAGGGCAAGACGGTCCTAGATATCTTCTCTTACGCGGGTGGCTTCTCTACCCATGCGGCTGCGGGTGGTGCGACCAAGGTGGTAAGTGTCGATATCAGTCGTCAGGCACTAGAGATCGCCAAGTACAATATCTCACTCAATGATCATCAATGCACCCATGAGACCATGGCGATGGATGCCTTCGAGGCTATAGATCTACTCCAGAGTCAGCGGCAGAAGTTCGACATCGTGGTGGTAGACCCTCCGTCATTTGCCAAACGCCAAGAGGAGACAGAACTAGCGATCAAGCAGTACAAGCGACTCGCCAAGCAAGCCAGCCAGCTCGTACAGCGCCATGGCACATTGCTGTTAGCGAGTTGTAGTGCGAGGGTTGAGGCAAGGGATTTTTTTGAAGCTTGCGAGGCTGGGCTATCTGCTACAGGTCGCCAGTTTCAACTCGACGCCACACACTTTCACGATGTAGATCACCCTATCGCTTTTCCTCAAGGCAGCTATCTCAAGACAGGGTATTACACGATTTACTAAGTAGGTCTTATGCTTTTTTTATGATCACTGTAACTTTTACTTAGGTGACCTCGTTACTAGCTGTACAGTCATTACTCATCGCCCCCCACCAAATGAAAAAGCATCTCTCACCCACTTCCTTGATGATTGCAGCATTATTTGTCGTAAGCCTAGGTTGTAGCACTTTTTTGCTCGCCGAAAACCAGCACCTGCAGTCTACCTCTCTCAGCATCGACAACCAGCTTACCGATGATAATCCGAGCATACTGCCTGATATCGAAATGATCGATCTTATCGTAGAAAAGCTAGTCGACTCTGCAACACGTAGATTATCCAATAACTAGCCTAGCCATACGCCACTGTACACTCGCTGTGCCGGCCCTGTCAGCCATACATCATGGTAATCGCCGCCTTTCTCACTAAAAGAAACCTCTAGTCTGCCCCCAGGTGTACTCACTGCCACAGGAGATACTGCTCCATTTTTATGGGCTACGATTGCCGCAGCAGTCACTCCAGTCCCACAACTAAGCGTCATATCCTCAACTCCTCGCTCGTAGGTCGTCACTAGTATATCTCCTGATCGAGCTGTAAGTAAGTTTACATTAATGCCGTCTGCCTTATACCTATCGTTATACCTGACAGAGGCTCCATAATCTACGATATCAGCGTGGGCAGCCTCATCAGCCAACTTGACATAGTGCGGGCTACCTGTATCTAAGACATAAGCATCCCCATCTCTGCTAATCGAGTCAACATCAGGCATCCGCAGTGAGATAGCATCCCCCTCTATCCTAGCCTCGTACAGCTTGTCGATAGCTATAAAACTAGTCTGGGCATCGATGATCCCTAGCTCTCTGGCGAAGTGGACGATGCACCGCCCTCCATTACCACACATGGTAGACCGCCCTCCATCAGCATTAAAGTAGACCATCTCAAAGTCTGCCTCATCAGACGCCGCAAGGATCATAAGGCCGTCAGCACCGATGCCGAAGTGTCGGCGGCACATCCGTGCTATCAAAGCTACCTGATCGTACGCAATGTAGGCGACCGCTCTCTGGTCGATGATAACAAAATCATTGCCTGTGCCGTGGTACTTGACGAATGGTATGCTTGTAGACATGTGATAATTGTTACGATTATTAAAGCTACTATGAAGGTAAAGACATCCCAGCGATAAAGGATCTATCCCCACCATTATATAGCATGATGGATACTCTGCAATAATAACTCACCCACAGACGTGGTAATTGGTCTACCTTTATATTCAATTTATTACCCATGCGACTATCTCCTAGCACTTTATTCGGACTCACTATCTTATGTCTCTTCTGCGGCCTACTGGGAGGATTCACCACCATACTATTTACGGCACCTAGTGAGCATATCATCGAGCAGGTGGAGCAGCGAGCCCGTAGAGTAGCCCAGCAGGAGATACTATTTAATGATCGTCTAGCCAGTCAGTTTTCGAGCAGTACGCCGACTAGCTTTACCACGGCAGCTGATATCGCAAGACCTTCTGTCGTATTTATCAGAGCCCTCACCGTATCTGACCGTAGCACGCGGCTAAATCGTGTATACAACAGCTCCACAGGATCTGGTGTATTGGTATCTACGGATGGCTACATCGTGACTAACAAGCACGTGATAGACGACGCTGATAAGGTAGAGATCATACTAAATGACCGCAGAGAGTTCCTCGCAGAGGTAGTCGGCTCTGACATAGCTACCGACCTTGCCGTATTAAAGATCAACGTGCAAGACGTACCCCACCTCGCCTTTGGCAATAGTGATGAGGTGCAGGTCGGTGAGTGGGTGCTAGCAGTCGGCAATCCGCTCAAGCTATCGAGTACCGTCACGGCGGGTATTATATCTGCTAAAGGACGGAGCATCGAGCTAATGGGTACGGAAGGTATCGAGTCCTTCCTACAGACCGATGCGGCAGTCAACCCTGGCAACAGCGGTGGAGCTCTCGTCAATACAGCGGGCAAGCTCATCGGCATCAATACGGCTATCCTTACTAAGTCTGGCGGCTATGAAGGCTTCTCATTCGCCGTACCTATCAATCTGGCCAGCAAGATCATTGCTGATATCATAGAGTACGGAGCGGTACAGCGTGGCTGGATGGGTGTCCGTATCAACAATGTAGACGCTAGTATCGCCAATGATATCAACCTAGTCGAGGTCAATGGTGTACTCCTCTCCGGCTTTACGAGCGGTAGCGCTGCCAAGGACGCAGGCCTAGTCATCGGTGACGTCATCGTAGGTATCAATGATGTCGAGATCGGTGGTGTACCAGAGTTTACGGAGCAAGTAGGCCGCTACAGACCTGGCGATATACTTACCGTCATCTATCTGCGTGACAACAAGCGAGCTACCGCCGAGGTAACGCTTAAAAACAACCTCAATACTACAGACTTCGTCGCTGTACGCAAGGACAAAGTTCTCATCGACCTTGGTATAGAAATACGGGATATGGATAGCTCAGAGAAGACGATCATGCAGCTCAGCGGTGCCTATGTGGTATCCGTCTACGCTGGTAGTACAATCGATCAGACCAACCTCGAACCTGGCTTCATAGTCACGATGGCCAACCAGACCAATATCCAATCAGCTGACGACCTCGTTACCTTTCTTAAAGAGAGGAAGGGTACCGTCGTGCTAGAAGGATACTACCAGAACTACCCGGGGAAGTTTCCATATACCTTTGACAATAAGTAGTAGGTAGGATTAATCGGTACTACAACTCGATATTCAACAAGGCAGGCTCTATATGTGCTTCCCTACTTCGGACTCAGCTTGACTACAGGGCAGATAACCTCTTCTAGCGATATACCGCCATGCTGGAAAGTATCTCGGTACATCTTGTTGTGGTAGTTATAGTTATTGGGGTATAGGAAGAAGTAGTCCTCCTTGGCAAAGATGAAGGTGCTACTCATATTGGGCCTAGGTAGCCCTACTACATGCGGATCTCTAAAGGCCAGCACGTCTCTATCATCGTACGCTAGGTTGCGACCTACCTTATATCTCAGGTTAGTCGATGTCTCCTTATCTCCTATGACCTTACTCGGCTGCTGCACCCTGATGGTACCGTGATCTGTTGTGATAAAGACCTCGACCTCTTGCTCAGCCAGTTTGCTCAGAGCAGCATATAGTGGGCTATTCTTAAACCAACTCAGTGTCAGTGATCGGTATGCAGTCTCATCTGCTGCCAGCTCCTTGAGGACCTCCATCTCCGTCCTAGCATGAGATAGCATGTCGATGAAGTTGTAGACGATCGCCGTAAAGTCATTGTGGAGGTACTCGATAATATGCTCGCTCATATTTCTGGCGGCCTGCACATTGGTAATCTTGTGATAGCCGACCTTCATATCTTGTCTAAAGGTTCGCTTGACCTGACCTTTCAAAAAGTCACCCTCATGATTGTTTTTACCACCAGGCTGATTGTCGTTTAACCACATATCAGGGTAGGTCTTCTGGATATCAGACGGCATCATACCCGCAAAAATGGAATTGCGGCTATACTGAGTACTTGTAGGTAGTATACTGTAGAAGTGGTCCTGACTATCTATCCGAAACATCTCCTTAATGATAGGTTCTATAATCAAGTACTGATCGTAGCGTAAATTATCTAGCAAGAATAAAACAGCCGGTTTAGTGGTATCCATCTGCGTAAAGACCTTCTCACGCAGGAGGCTATCCGACCGTACCGGGCCCTCCCCCTTCTTGATCCACGACTCGTAGTACTGGACCATATACTTGCTAAACTGCTTATTGGCCTCTGCCTTTTGCATATCCAGTATTTCCTTCATCTGCGGATTATCGGAGGCATCGAGCTTCAGCTCCCAGTTGATAATCGTCTTATATATCTTGACCCACTCCTCATGGTCGGGACTATCGTTGATATCGACGCCTATCTGCCTAAACTGCTGCTGGTATTCGGTAGCCGTCTTTTCGCTCACGAGGCGCTTGTTGTCTATCAGCTTTTTAAGCGTGAGGAGTATCTGATTGGGATTGACGGGCTTGATCAGGTAGTCATCGATCTGGCTACCTATTGCCTCCTCCATGAGGTTCTCTGCCTCATTCTTAGTAATCATGACAGCCGGCAGCGAGGCGTTAATGACCTTGATCCGCTCTAGTGTCTCTAGACCAGACAGGCCAGGCATGCTCTCATCGAGGAATACGACGTCGACAGATGGATCACCCTCTAGATACTCGACTGCGTCGTGACCATTGCTGACGGTGACTACTTCATACCCTTTCTTCTCTAAGAAAAAGAGTTGAGGCTTGAGCAAGTCTATCTCGTCATCGGCCCATAATATCTTGATCGGATTGTCCATATATGTCAAAGTATGTAATTGGTTTTCTATTCGTTACGACGTCTATAGCTACTTTTACCAGCCTAAGCGCCTCTGGCCGTACTTAACGGACGCAGGTCTACACATAGTGCAATGGCGACACATAATAAAATCAAAATATTTAATGACCCGATCTACGGGCTCATCTCATTTCCTCACGCGATACTCTACGACCTTATAGAGCATCGATACTTTCAGCGGCTACGGCGGATATCGCAGACCGGCATGACCTACCTAGTTTACCCTGGGGCTGTACACACACGATTTCACCATGCACTAGGTGCCACGCATCTTATGACCAGAGCGATAAGCACCTTACAAGCCAAAGGTACTGACATCAGCGAAGCCGAGGCCGAGGCCGCTTGTATTGCCATCCTACTACACGATATAGGGCACGGTCCCTTTAGTCATGCGCTAGAAGGCTCCATCATCCCACATGACCATGAGGCGGTCTCACTCGCGTTTTTTCGGGTACTTGATGAGGAGTTTGGTGGCCGATTGGGCCTCGCAATCCGCATTTTTACCGATGAATACGAAAGAAAGTTCTTTCATCAGCTAGTCAGCAGTCAGCTAGACATGGACCGTATGGACTACCTCAGCCGAGACTCTTTCTTCACCGGCGTAGCGGAAGGAATCATAGGATACGATCGTCTTATCACCATGCTGAGAGTGGTTAATGACGAGATTGTAATCGAAGAGAAGGGGCTGTACAGCATCGAAAAATTTCTGATCGCGAGGAACATTATGTATTGGCAGGTCTATCTCCATAAAACCGTATTGAGTGCTGAGCAAATGCTCATTCACTTCTGGCAACACTACCTATCCACGGATGGTGTCGCTGATAGCACGACACTCACCCCAGCACTAAAAGGCTTTCTAGGACGAAGCAAATCGACTGATAATGAGATGATTACGAAAGAACACCTAGAGGACTTTAGCCTACTAGATGATCATGACATCTACTGCGTACTAAAGAATTGTTACGACAGTAGTGACTTTGTCTTAAGGATGTTGTCAAAAGGATTGTTGGATAGAAAATTACACAAGATCCATATGTCTAAAAACCCACCTACAGCCTCCTTAGTCAGTGACTTAACACGTCAAGTAAGCACTTACTACGGGATCCCAACCTCACTTGCTGAAAATGTTATTTTTACAGGCAGTGAAGAAACGGAGACCTATACCGCAGACCGCAACAAAATCAAATTCTTATTGCGCAATAACGACGTTCAGGATTTATCGCAAATATCATTGTTGCATGTTCCTAGAAATCAGCAAGTAAAACACTACCTTTGCTCACCGATACTGTGACATGCCCCAAAGCAAGAACAACATATTTTTAAGTTTATTCATTAATCCAAATCCTTATTCTATTATGAGAAAATTGAACCTGATTTTCAGCTCTTTATTTCTCTTGGCAGCTTTCGTAGCTACAGCACAACCAGAGGCAGGTATGCCATCTGAGCCAGGCAAATGCTATGCTAAGTGTCTAATCCAAGATCAATATGAAACAGTAACTGAAGAAGTTCAGACTAGAGCGGCGTCTTCACGTGTAGAGATCGTTCCTGCAACTTTCGAAACTGTAACTGTAGAGGAGCTTTCAAAAGAAGCATCAAGCAACCTATCTGTTGTGCCTGCATCTTTCGAAACTGTAACCGTTGAAGAACTCGCTAAAGAGGCGTCTTCTATCCTCAGCGTTGTACCTGCATCATTCGAAACTGTTACTGTGGAGGAGCTAGCGAAAGAAGCTGGTAGCCAAATCAGTGTAATCCCTGCGAAGCTAGAGACAGCGACTGTCGAGGAGCTAGCGAAAGAGGCTTACACAGTATTAAAGGTAGTACCTGCTAAGTTCGAGACTGTTACTGAAGAAGTACTTTCTCAGGAAGCTTATTCTGTACTAGCAGCAGTACCTGCTACTTATGAGACTGTAACTGAAGAAATACTACAGAAAGAAGCTTACTCTACACTATCTGTAGTGCCAGCTAAATACGAAACTGTAACTGAAGAAGTACTACAGAAAGAGGCTTACTCTACACTATCTGTGGTGCCAGCTAAGTACGAAACTGTAACTGAAGAAGTACTCGTACAAGAGGCTAGCTCAACTATCGAAAGAAAGCCAGCTAAATACGAAACTGTAACTGAAACAGTACAAGTAGCACCTGCATCAACTAAGTGGGTCAAGAAAAAAGCAGACAAAAACTGTCTATCAGCTAATCCTGATGACTGTCTAGTATGGTGTCTAGTAGAGCAGCCAGCTCAGACTAGAACTTACACACGTCAAGTACGTGTAGGATGTGACGAAGGTTACACAGACAATGGTGACGACTGTACTCGTACGACTGAAATACCAGCTCGCTATGAGACTCGTAGCTACCAGAAGCTAGTATCTCCTGCAACTACTAACAGCACAACTGTACCTGCTAAGTACACTACCCGTAGCTACCAGAAGCTAGTATCTCCTGCAACTACTAACAGTACAACTGTACCTGCTAAGTATGGTACTCGTACGTACCAAAAGCTTGCAAGCCCTGCAAGTACTACAAGTACTACAGTACCTGCTAAGTATGAGACTCGTAGCTACCAGAAGCTAGTATCTCCTGCAACTACTGTTGTAGAAGAAGTACCTGCTAAATATGTAACACGTAAGTACCGTAAACTAGTACAAGATGCTACTACTACGAGCTCTGATATACCTGCAAAGTATACTACTCGTAGCTACCAGAAGCTAGTACAAGATGCTTCTACTAACAGCTCAGAAGTACCCGCTCAGTATGCCACTAGAAGCTACCAGAAGCTAACTCAAGATGCTACTACTAACAGTACTGAAGTAGCTGCTAAGTACTCAACAAGATCTTACAAGAAGCTAGCTAACGCTGCATCTACAAGATCAATCGACGTACCTGGTCAGACTAAGACAATCTCTCGTCGTCAACTAGTTAAGGCTGGTGGATTTACAGAGTGGAGAGAGGTAGTATGTGAGAGAGACATCACTACTAACCTATACAGCAGAGTACAGCAAGCTCTTCTAGACCGCGGTTATAACATCGGTGCAGCTGGTGTTGACGGTGTAGTCGGAAGCGCTACTAAAGCTGCTCTAGTTAAGTTCCAGAAAGCTAACAACCTACCTGTAGGTCAGCTAGACTATGAGACACTTAAGGCATTAGGTGTGAAAAACTAATCACACGCCTCTATTGAGGTTTGCAAATATTTTAAAGCCCTGCCGCACATCATGTGTAGCAGGGCTTCTTTATTTAATATCTTCGAGCCACGAGGCAGGTCCTACTGCTGCCCTAAATTACCACCAGTAATAATACGATACACATGAGCATACACGTAGACTCTGAGATCGCTGCATTAAAGCAGGTCATCATACATCGGCCCGATAGCGGTATCAGTCGGGTCACCCCCAAGCGAGCAGAAGAACTCCTCTTCGATGACATCGTCCACCTGCCGACCATGCAGCAAGAGCACGATGTATTTTCCACCCTTCTGCGCAAGATATTAGGCAATGATGCGGTAATCGAAACTACCGACCTACTGCGAGAAAGTCTACACTCAGACGACGTCTATATCGACGAACTGCTAGACAAGTGTCTATATGCCGAAGATCTCCCGCTCTCCTATAAGGCGCGGTTCCTCGATATGGATAAGACTAGGCTAGCTGATACCTTGATTAGTGGCTATGATGTAGAAAGCGATACGATCTACTTTGACCCGATCCCCAATTTTATCTTTACAAGAGATATCGCAGTGACGGTCAAGGACCATATCATCATCACCAAGGCCGCCAAAAATGCAAGAGAAAGAGAAAACTTGCTCACGAGGTACATCCTCCGTACTCACAAGCTATTCGCCAGTCTCGCAGATGAGGGCCGACTCATCAATATCAATGATACAGAACTATTCCCGCCATCCAAGCAAGGAGAGGCCGTATCTATAGAGGGCGGAGACATTATGATGATCGATAAAGATTACCTATTGATAGGAGTAAGCGAGCGAACTACTGAGCATGCCTTTACGTCCATACGAGACTATCTTTTTAAGAAAGGACTGATAAGAAATCTGGTCATGGTTAACATACCAGAGGACAGATCTTTTATGCATATCGACACCTTATTTACCCGCATAAGCAATGACCATGTAGCATGCTTTAAACCTATCGTCTATGATGGTAAGGGCTCTAATGTACATGTCTATGACCTGTCCGGAGAGCACCGAATCTATAGTAGTATCAAGGAGTTTTTTGTGCGAGAGATTAATGCCGAGATGCAGTTCGTCTTTTCGGGAGGAGGCGTATCTCCTTACCAAGAGCGAGAGCAGTGGACAGACAGCTGCAATCTAGTGGCATTACGACCTGGAGTTGCCATCACCTATGACAGGAACTCTAGGACAGCAGAAGCATTCGTCAAGGCTGGGTACCGAGTAGTCACAGCCCAATCGATCATCGAGTCGATAGACAATGGTGTCATAGAGCCTGAGTCGATCAAAAACACCATCATAACCTTACCAAGTGGCGAGTTAAGCAGAGCCAGAGGCGGCTCGCACTGTATGACTTGCCCGATACAGCGTAGTCCTCTATAAGCCTGACAAGATGTATACTCACGATACGACATATAGGATACTGTATGGCCAGACCGATCAGATGGGCTACCTCTACTACGGTACCTATCCACTACTGTATGAGCTAGGCCGAGTAGAACTGATGCGGTCTATAGGCACCACCTACAAGACGCTAGAGGTTGATCACCAGGTAATGATGCCTGTCGCAGAGCTCAATAGCCGCTACAAGCGACCCGCCTACTACGATGACCTCTTGACGATCAGGACGACACTAGACACTGTGCCGACTAAGATGATTACGTTTAATCATAGTATCTATAATGCCCAGGATCAACTCATCAATGAGGGCTACGTAAAGCTCTTCTTTGTGGATATGAAGACTAACAAACGAGTGAGCTGCCCTACTATGATTACGACACCACTCCTACCCTACTTCGAGACCCCGTGAAAAAGTGGAGTAAACGCATAGCCAACCTACCGATCGTCGGTAATGTACTTAAGTGGAGTAAGCAGCATAGTCTGCCCGGTCTACAAGGCGTGCCGATCTACGACATCCTCTACTTCATCATCCAGGAGACCCAAAGGGATGGCATATCTACTAGGGCTAATAGTGTAGCCTTTAGCTTTTTTCTAGCCATCTTTCCTACGATCATATTTGCATTTACCCTCATACCTCTACTGCCCTACAGCGAATATTACGTCGATACGGTCAATCAAGCGATACAGAGTGCCCTGCCCGCCTCGGCGAGTAGTTATCTGACAGGCGTGATAAACGATATAGCATCCATCAAGCGGGGCGGTCTACTATCTATAGGTGTACTACTGTCAGTTTTCTTTGCCAGCAGTGGCATGCTTACCCTCATGATTGGTTTTGATAAATCTTACGATACTTTCAAAAAGCGATCCTACCTACGCAAAAGAGTAGTAGCACTGGCGCTTACCCTACTCCTCGTCGTACTACTTATAGTCTCGATCGTACTCATCATTATAGGACAGTCCGCCCTAGACTACGTGCTTAATCTCATGGGTATCGATCTAGCTGATGGCTGGCTCGCTGGACTGCGCCTCCTATCTTCTACGGCGATCGTATATACGGGCATAACGGTCATATACAAGTATGGGCCGAGCCTGATGCGCAGGACTAAGTTTTTCAACGCTGGTGCCATTGTAGCTACCGCCGGCAGCATACTTACCTCCGTAGGCTTTAGCTACTTCGTCAATAACTTCGGCAGATACAATGAGCTGTACGGATCGATAGGTGCTCTTATCGTGATACTACTGTGGCTACAGTTTAATGCCACGATACTGCTGATCGGCTTTGAGCTTAATGCAGCCATAGCCGTCAATCGCGACTTGCGAGCCACTGCAGACGATTAAATTGTTGCCTGCTGCCGAGCGGGTGCAACCAGCATCGGCTGACGGCGTAACCACAATCAGCTAATGGTCGAACCACGGTAAAATAATAGGAAGCACAGTCCCAAAAGACAGACTCAAACTCAAGTCCTTGTAATAACCTCTCTCTTGATCTCTTCTCTCATTTTCTCTCTTCTCTTCCATCACTTTCCACTCACAGAACTCTCCGTCAAGCGATGTGCTGACAAATATTACATCGAGAGAAAGAGTCGTTGAAAGATTTAACTGACTGCGACCTGTGACCTTTAGGTTTTATTAACGTCTTCATGCTATAGATCCCGGAAAAGACCGATCTCAGCGCATAGCTGTATCCAGCATTCAAATCATTAACTACTATATCAATGGACTATTTAGAAAACCTTACTACCTCACTTTCTTCAAGATTTGGCGACGTTATACCTGGCGTACTAGGTGCCCTACTCGTTTTAATTCTTGGATTTTTCATAGCGGGTATCGTACGCAGAATAGCTGTACGACTTATGTCAAAGACGTCGATCGACGAACGTCTTGGCGCCAAGCTCAACACCTCTTTCAGAATCGATAAATTCGTAGGTAAGCTACTTTATTACCTAGTCGTGCTTTTAACCCTACTCATCGTACTCAACCTACTAGGGGTAGAGAGTGTACTAGCACCTCTAGAGAATATGGTGGGTGAGTTCTTGGGCTACATACCTAACATCATAGCAGCTGGTATCATCGGTTTTGCAGGATATATAATAGCGCAGATCGGTAGCGAGGCTACAGCATTCGTATCAGAGAAGCTAGAGGGTTACTCTGATCGTATGGGTCTAGACGCTGGCAGTGTTAACATTAGCCAGATCCTTAAGCAGTTTGTATTTCTTATAATATTCGTGCCTATCCTGATCATAGCACTTGATACGCTAAACATGAAGGCTATATCTGAGCCTGCGACTGAGATGCTATCGTCACTGCTAGAAGCGGTGCCTATGATACTTGCGGCTGGTATACTAGTAGCTGTATTCTACATCGTAGGTCGCTTCGTTACCAACTTCGTATCAGACCTATTGCACAATATTGGCTTCGACGATCTAGCATCAAACCTAGGCATATCTAAGCTGACTGGCAGTAGCAAACCTTCTCGCCTAATCGGTAATATCATCTTCTTCTTTATCATGTTTACTGGACTCATCGCTGCAGCAGACAAGCTCGAGCTAGGTCAACTAAGTGAGATCTTAGGGACTGTACTTAACATAGCTGGTAAGATCTTCTTCGGTCTGGTCGTACTTCTAGCAGGCGTATTTATGTCTAACATAGCTGTCAAAGCACTCTCTGCTAGCCAAGGTAACGGATGGATGATCCCAATCGCTCGATTTGCTATACTAGGTATCTTCTTAGCTTTCGCCCTCCACACGATGGGTATTGCTGAGAGCATTGTGAACCTCGCATTTGGTCTTACCCTAGGCGCCATTGCAGTAGCGTTTGCACTATCATTCGGTCTAGGCGGTAGAGAAGCAGCTGGACGTCAGATGCAGGAGTTCTTTAACAAGATCAACCGCTAGTAAGTAGTCTAGGTACTACACGACACCTTTCTAACATTATATAAAGCAGCTAGGTGGCAATGGTCAAAAACTATCGACACTTGCCATCTAGCTCTTACTCTACCCCTAACCACCACAATACTACCCAATGCATACCTCTACTGCCACTCCCAAGAAAGAACGGATAGACATAGGTATTGCGATCATTGTAATATTACTTTTTGCTGCATTTGGCATATACCAAGGATTCGCTGATCAAAGTGCAGCACCTAGTGTCATGAGCCAGTTATCTAGTGATATCACAGCGGTCAATGATCGTACACCCATTACCATATCGGACAAGACGTATACCCCACTCGCAATGACGACCGACGATAGGACTGTCGTCAAGCCCGAACGCATAGCGCCTATCACACCAGTGGTAGTATCTCAGCATAACTCTATGAGAACAAAGGCAGCAGAAAGTACAGCCATCGTAGACTCCACTCAGCTATCAGCGATAGTGGCTGCAGACACGATCGTAGCAGACACCACTACCGGTGTAAGTACTGTCGCTATAGGTAGTGACACACCTATAGAAAACAACATACAACCACAACCAGCTACGAAAACTGATCTAAAGACTGGAGACCCGGCAAGCAGTGAAGCCTGCATGATCATCATCGGATCATTCTCACGACAGCCCAATGTCAATAAACTACTGCAAAGCCTACGAGATGATGGTCACAGACCATTCACCACACCTCACAAGGGTATGACTAGAGTAGGCGTATACAGTAGTTGTGACAACACGATCCTCTATACCAAACTACGCAGTATCAGTAGCAAGTATGCGGCAGACGCTTTTGCACTAAAGAACAGCAACTAGCGCAGTTCTTTTCTCAAGATCTTACCCACGTTACTCTTGGGTAAGTCTTTTCTAAACTCGACAGACTTAGGCACCTTATAGCCCGTCATCTGCTCTCTGCAGAATGCAATTAGCTCCTTCTCCGAGAGAGACTTGTCTTTCTTGACGACGAATACCTTTACGACTTCGCCTGACCTTTCATCAGGGACGCCTATGGCTGCACACTCCAGCACCTTGTCATGCGTACATATGGTATCTTCTATCTCATTAGGATAGACATTAAATCCTGAGACTAGAATCATATCTTTCTTACGATCCACGATAGCTAGATAACCATCGCTATCCATGCGGGCCATGTCACCTGTCGATAGCCACTCACCTACCAGGGTTGCAGCTGTTTCTTCTGGTTTGTTAAAATAGCCTACCATTACCTGTGGTCCTTTTACCTGCAGTTCGCCGACCTCACCAAATCCACATACCTGGCCATCCTCGTCCACTATGCGTACGTCAGTACTAGGTATGGGTATCCCTATACTGCCTGTACGAGCCGTACCGTCTATCGGATTTACCGCTACGACCGGACTAGCCTCTGTCATACCATACCCCTCGCTGAGGGTACAGCCTGTCACCTCCTGCCACTCCGTAGCAACAGCGGTCTGTACTGCCATACCACCACCGACCGTCACATTGAGGCCGTGGTCGAGAGCTCTGAATGGCTCATGGTTAAGCAGTGCTTTAAAGAGGGTGTTGACGCCGGTCATCACCGTAATGTTGTGCTTATTAAAGGCACTCACGATCGTACTTAGGTCACGCGGATTAGTAATCAGTACCGTATGAGCCCCTGCACAGAGCATGGACAGACAGTTAACCGTGAAGGCAAAGATGTGGTACATCGGTAGTGGGCTGATCGTCGTACAACCCTCGGGTATTGCCGTCTTGAGCCATGCTCGTATTTGTAACATATTGGCCACCAGGTTCCTATTGGTCAGCATGGCTCCCTTAGCGACACCTGTAGTTCCGCCCGTATACTGATGAACGACTACATCATCAGGCCCTCCCTGGTATGGTGTGATAGAGAACTTCTTCCCCGCCTTTATGGCATCACCAAACTTGACAGTATTTGGAAGATTGTAAGATGGGACCATGCGCTTTACTCGCTTGACTACGAAGTCGACGATCTTACCCTTGACGAGGCCCAGTAACTCGCCTATCGACGTGGTAATAATGACACCGATATTAGTGTCAGGGAGGATCTTCTCCAGATTGGCCGCAAAGTTATCTGCAATGATGATTGCCTTGACATTACTATCGACGAACTGGTGCTTCATCTCTCTAGGCGTGTAGAGCGGATTGGTATTAACGACTACGAGCCCTGCCCTCAATGCTCCGAATAGAGCTATGGGATACTGCAAGAGGTTAGGCATCATCAGCGCAATACAGTCCCCAGCTTTGAGGCCTCTACTCTGCAGGTAAGCGCCAAACTGTCTACTCTTGACATCTAGATCCTTGTAGGTCAGCGTACCGTCCATGCAGGTAAACGCCGGCAGATGTGCATACTTCTTGAGCACCTCGTCTAAAAAATCAACTATCGTAGCGTACTCTGTCGTATCGATATTAGCAGGGACTCCGGGAGGGTAATGGGCTAACCAAGGTCGTAATTCGCTCATGTAATCTATTTTAAAGAATTTAGGCGAAAGATAGGACAATCGAAGTATCAATAAGTTTTGCCAGCATCAATAATGACAGAATATTACCGGCACGCAAAAAAGGCTGAGGTAATCCATGGGAAAGCAGTACTTTTGCACCTCCTTAGCGGCGACGATAGCCCTGAGATTTTATACCTAACACCTATCTGTCAAGTCAGATATACAAATTACATCCACTTCGATGATGGAAAACGAAGAAAAGGACCTTGCTCCACAAGAAGCAACTCCTGAAACAGAAACTTCTACTGCTCAAGAAGAAAAAGTCTCTGAGGAGACTGCAGAGGCTGCACCGAAAGTTGCAAAGCCAGAACCTGAGCCAGAAACACCACACGACGAGTTTGACTGGTCAATCGGTAATCGCCACACCCTCAACTATACTGAGAAAGAAATCGAGAAGTACATCTCAGAGTATGAGAAGTCGCTAAGCTCTATCAAAGAGAATAGCCTCGTAATGGCAAAAGTCAACTCTATCCATGATGGAGATGTGGTACTAGACGTAAACTACAAGTCAGACGGACTCGTATCTCTCAGCGAATTTAGAGATACACCAGACCTAGCGCCTGGAGATACTGTCAAAGTATACGTAGAGAACAAAGAAGACGATAGAGGTCAATTGATCCTAAGCCGACGTAAGGCCAAGTTGCTACAAGCGTGGGAGGATATCAAAGACTCTTACGAGAATGGTACTATCATTAAAGGTACTGTCGTCAGTAAGACCAAAGGTGGTCTCATCGCAGACTGTAATGGTCTAGAGACATTCTTACCAGGATCACAGATCGATATCAAGCAGATCATCGACTACGATCAGTACGTAGGTAAGACGATGGAGTTTAAGGTCGTTAAGATCAACGAAGCGATCAAGAATGCTGTCGTATCTCACAAGGCACTTATCGAAAGCGATCTCGCAGAGCAGAGAGAAGCGATCATCGGTGGCCTAGAGAAGGGTCAAGTACTAGAAGGTGTGGTCAAGAACATCACAGACTTCGGTGCATTTATGGACCTAGGTGGTGTAGACGGACTACTATACATCACGGACATCAGCTGGGGTCGTATCAATCACCCAAGCGAGGTGCTAGAGCTTAACCAGAAGGTTAATATCGTGGTACTTGACTTCGACGAAGGCAAGAAGCGTATATCTCTAGGTCTCAAGCAGCTGACTCCACACCCATGGGAGACACTAGATGCAGAGATCAAAGAAGGTGGTACCGTTAAAGGTAAGGTCGTAAACATCGAAGATTACGGTGCATTCCTCGAGATCATCCCTGGCGTAGAAGGACTAGTACACGTCTCGGAGGTATCATGGAGTAACCAACCGGTCAATGCTCGCCAATTCTTCAAACTAGGTGAGACATACGATGCTAAGATCGTAACCCTTGATACAGAGGACAGAAAGATGTCTCTCTCTATCAAGCAACTGGAGAATGACCCCTGGACTAACGTCGAGGCACTATTCCCACTCAATAGCGTACACAAAGGAGAGGTTAAGAACCTTACGCCATACGGTGTATT
This sequence comes from uncultured Saprospiraceae bacterium, assembly GCA_964389475.1. Classification (GTDB taxonomy): domain Bacteria; phylum Bacteroidota; class Bacteroidia; order Chitinophagales; family Saprospiraceae; genus CAYMFD01. Next base: position 16,169 of record CAYMFD010000018.1, on the reverse strand, counting down.
CGTAGAGTTGAATGACGGCATCGGTGGTATGGTCCACATATCTGACCTATCATGGACTAAGCGCTATGGACACCCATCAGAGTTTACTAAAGTAGGTGAGGTCATCGATGTAACTATCCTAGAGCTAGATCTAGACAACCGCAAGTTGTCACTCGGTCACAAGCAGCTAGAGGAGAACCCATGGGATACGTTCGAGAATGTATTCCCAGTAGGATCGTACCACGAGGCTACTATCGTCAAGAAAGACGATCGTGGTGCTATCGTACAATTACCGTACGGACTCGAGGCATATGCGCCTATCAAGCATACTAAGAAAGAAGACGGAACTTATGCACAAGCAGAGGAGGTACTTACTTTCAAAGTAATCGAGTTTAACAGAGACGACAAGCGTATCATCGTATCACACACGAACTATGTGTACGATATCAAGCGTGAGGCGGATGCATCTGTCAAAGCTGAGAAGCAAGAGGAAAGAGTACAGACAGCTAAGGCTGTGAAGAAGACGCAGAGCAAAGTTGAAAGAACGACGCTAGGTGATCTAGACGTATTCTCTCAACTCAAGCAAGAGCTAGCAGGATCGACTCCTCCCCCTCCACCACCTGCTCCTAAGAAGGAGGAAGTGAAAGAGGAAGCTGTAGAAGCACCACTAGAAGAGGCTCCAGCTAACGCAGCCCCAGAGGATAAAGCAGAAGCAGTCGAGGCTGAGAAGCCCAAAGCTGTGAAAGCAGACAAGCCTGATGACCTCAAAAAGATCGAGGGCATAGGACCTAAGATTGCTGAGCTACTTACTAATAATGGTATCCCGACCTTTGCTGCACTTGCTGCATCAGAAGTAGCGACCGTTAAGGGTATACTATCTGAGGCTGGATCACGCTACTCTATGCATGATCCTACATCATGGCCTATACAAGCCAAGATGGCTGCTGATGGTCAGTGGGACGAGCTTAAGAAATGGCAGGATGAGCACGATGGTGGTAAGATGTAATCGTCTATCACATCAACTTATAGTAAGGGAATTGTCACTTGGCAATTCCCTTTTTTTATGCTCATAAGTAAGGCCATTTACCCGGACTATTATTGAATCAATACCCCACGTTACGATGTTATAATAGCATATTAACCTGCACATGGTATTAAACACTGTATCTCTGCGACAGGGCCGACTGACATGACTCAGGATAATAGGCAAGACAAAGCGGGGCAGCATACTAGTTAAAGCAAGATGACGGCGATCCGTAAATGACGTGTCGCCAAGTCGAAAGCAAAAGACCACAAATCAAAACAAGAAGTGATAGAATTAAACAAAAGAGGCCGTTACCGACTTTATGTGTTTAACTTTATCAGCATAAAAGTTAAACTAAACAAGTGAAAACAGTAGCAGTAGTAGGTTCGGGGTTTGCAGGTCTAGCATCAGCAGGAGTACTTGCTAAGCGGGGCTGCAAGGTTACCCTCTACGAAAAGAACGAAACGCTGGGTGGTAGAGCGAGGCAGTTTCATGAAGGTGGATACACGTTTGACATGGGGCCGAGCTGGTACTGGATGCCTGAGGTGTTCGAGCAGTATTTTGGCCTTTTCGGCAAAAAGACCTCTGACTACTACGACCTTAAGCGACTAGACCCTAGCTATACCATATACTACGGCGCTGGGGCCAAGATCGACGTGCCAGCCGACTACGCTGCCCTTAAGGACATCTTTGAGCGGATAGAACCCGGTAGCAGTAAGTGGCTAGACCAGTTCATGCAGGAGGCGGAGTACAAGTATCGCGTAGGTATGGCCGACTTCGTGTGGAAGCCTGGACACTCTGTCATGGACTTCGCTGATGTGCGGGTGATGAAGAGTATGTTTAAGCTGCAGATGCTATCGAGTATCAGCAGCCACATCAGAAAAAACATTCAAAGCCCGCAACTACGCCAGCTACTAGAGTTCCCGGTACTATTCTTAGGAGCTACACCGCAGAAAACACCGGCACTATATAGCCTTATGAATCATGCTGACCTCAAACTAGGTACCTGGTACCCTGTAGGCGGGATGCATAAGATCATCGAGGGCATGGTCGATATATGTCGCAGCAACGGCGTAGAGATACTAGCCGGTCAGCCGGTGACCAACATCAAGTCTGGCAAAGACGATAAGTCCTGCATCATCACTACAGACCAAGGGCAGGAGAGCTACGACTACGTGGTAGCGGGTGCCGACTACCACCATGTAGACCAGCACTTACTCAACCCAGAAGATAGACAGTACGACGCATCATACTGGGATAGCCGAGCGATGGCCCCTAGTAGCCTACTTTTCTACCTCGGTCTAGACAAGCCTGTAGAGAACCTGCATCATCACAATCTATTTTTTGATGCCGACTTTGACAAGCATGCTGCTCATATCTATACCGATCCGCAGTGGCCTGATGATCCGCTATTTTACACCTGTATACCCAGTAAGACCGATCCCACGGTGGCACCTGTAGGCAAGGAAAATATGTTTGTCCTGATACCGATAGCGCCAGGACTCAAAGAACGACCAGACCTACACAATCAATACCTCGACGAAGTCTTCGCCCGTATGACGCAAGAGATAGGCCGCAATATCAAGGACGATGTTACGTACAAGCGTACATTCTCCGTAGATGACTTTAAGGCGGACTACAATGCCTTTAAGGGCAATGCATATGGTCTAGCCAATACGCTGCTACAGACTGCTTTTCTAAAACCAAAGATGAAAAGCAAAAAGATAAATAACCTATACTATGCTGGCCAGCTTACTACTCCTGGCCCCGGCATGCCGCCATCGATCATCAGTGGTCAGGTGGCAGCTGCTGAGATCATGAAAAGAAGAGCCTAGTACCTTTGATAACGAGACGACAACGATAAGAATATGGACGCAATACAGTTATACGACAAAGTCTGCCAAGAGTGTAGTGGCCTGATCACTAGACGCTACAGCACGTCCTTTAGTCTGGGCATACGTGTATTTGACAAGCAATACCGAGCACCCATATACGACATCTACGGCTTCGTAAGATTTGCAGATGAGATCGTTGACACCTTCCATGGTCATGATAAGAAGGTATTGCTAGATGACTTTAGGAAAGAGACCTACAGGGCTATCAATGCCAAGTTGAGTCTTAATCCTGTCCTACATGCCTTCCAAAAAGTCGTAAATCAGTATAGTATAGATCACTCCTTTATAGATGCTTTCCTGGATAGTATGGAGATGGATCTCACAGATCGCGACTACGACGAGCCGACCCTAGAGAAGTATATCTATGGTAGTGCTGAGGTGGTCGGTCTGATGTGTCTTCGCGTCTTCTGTCCTGATGCTCAAGAATTCGATAGGTTAGCCCCTTACGCCAAGTCGTTGGGTAGTGCCTTTCAGAAGATCAACTTCCTCCGTGATATGAAAAGTGACTATGAGGAGCGAGGGAGAGTTTACTTTCCCAACATTGACTTCCGCACATTCTCTAACGAAGAGAAAGAGACGATCGAAAACGATATCGAATCAGAGTTTAATCACGCCTACCTAGGTATCATCGAACTACCAGTAGGTGTCCGTCTTGGTGTCTACCTAGCGTATGTCTACTACCGTACTTTATTTAAAAAGATCAAGAAGACAACGGCCAAGCACATCGCCAAAGAACGTATCAGAGTCCGTAATCGCCGGAAGTTGATGCTTCTGACCACCTCGGCTGTACGGCATCGCTTTAATATGCTGTAGGTAGAATCTAGCGAGGCTGTTGCCAGGTTCAAATTGACTTGGTATGTGACCACGAAGTAGTGACTACCTTTGGGCGAGATCAATTATATGTGACTTGCCCAGATACTTTTTACACCTCAGCTATGATGGCGCTAGATATAGAGGCTGGCAGACCCAGCACGACGTCGTTACAGTACAGCAGACGATCGAGCAATGCTTAAGTAAGCGATTTGGCAAGTCCATACATATACACGGCTGTGGTAGAACAGATGCGGAGGTACATGCCACCCAGTACTATGCCCATGTCAATCTAGATGTAGAGCAAGACTCCACGGAGTTTCTTTTTGTTATCAATAAGATGCT
>CAYMFD010000018.1:0-12016 GCA_964389475.1 uncultured Saprospiraceae bacterium | reverse complement strand
CTATCTTTGCACAGCAACTAACAAACACCCTGTATGGCATCAACGTCAGATATCAAAAATGGTCTATGCATAGACTACAATCATGACATCTACTCGGTAGTAGAGTTTCTACACGTAAAACCGGGTAAAGGTCCGGCCTTCGTACGTACCAAGATCAAGAGCCTCACCACTGGTAAGGTGCTAGACAATACATGGCCAGCTGGTCACAAGATTACTGTCGTACGGGTGGAGCGACGAACCTACCAGTACCTTTACAAAGATGATATGGGCTACAACTTCATGAATATGGAGGACTATTCACAGGTAAGTATAGATGGCAAGATGATCGATAATGCGGACCTACTTAAAGAAGGTAGTGATGTGGAGATCCTCTTTCACGCAGAGAAGGAGACGCCACTGACGATCAGTATGCCTCAGTACATCGCTCTGCAGGTCACCTACACCGAGCCAGGTCTGAGAGGAGATACTGCCACCAATGTAAGTAAGCCTGCGACGGTAGAAACAGGTGCTGAAATCAAGGTACCCATCTTTATCAACGAAGGTGATAAGATCAAAATCGATACACGTACGGCGACGTACGTAGAACGCGTAAAATCCTAAAGGTATGACGACCAAAGAAATACAAGACCTAATCAAACTTGTCAATCGCCTAGACCTCACAGAGTTTAAGCTAGAGCAAGGAGACCTTAAGCTCTCAATAAGAACTAAGCAATACAGCAAGACCGTCACTGGTGGGAATGTGCTGATGCCACAATCAGCACCGATGGCACCTCCTATGGCGGTAGCACCACCCGCGGCGGCTCCTGCGGCAGCTGCCGCACCGGCTGCGGCAGAACCTGCCGAAGATACCAATGAAGGACTACTAGAGGTCACAAGCCCGATGGTAGGTACATTTTACAGATCGCCGTCGCCTGACAAGCCTGCCTATGCAAAGGTTGGTGACAACATAAACGAAGGCAGTACAGTCTGTATCATAGAAGCTATGAAACTCTTTAACGAGATAGAGAGTGAGGTAAGCGGCAAAATAGTGAAGGTGCTCGTCGAAGATGCGAGCCCAGTCGAATACGGTCAAGTACTGTTTTTAGTCGACCCTAAGGGATAGTACTAGCGTACAAAAAAGCCCCCCTTGCATATCTAGCCGACAACGCAAGTTGTATGGACACCTTATCAATGTAAGCAGCCATGTTTAAGAAAATACTGATAGCCAATAGAGGCGAAATAGCACTACGGATCATCCGTACCTGCAAAGAGATGGGTATCAAAACGGTAGCCGTCTACAGTACTGCGGACGAAGAGAGTCTGCACGTACGATTTGCCGATGAGGCGGTATGTATAGGACCTGCCTCGTCTACGGAGTCGTACCTCAATGTACCTCGTATCATGGCAGCCGTAGAGATTACCAATGCAGATGCGATACACCCTGGCTATGGATTCCTAGCAGAGAATGCCGACTTCGCTGAGATATGTGCAGAGTATGGTGTCAAGTTTATAGGACCGAGTGCTGATATGATCCGCAAGATGGGTGATAAGATCACAGCCAAGGATACGATGATCAAGGCCAAGGTGCCCGTCGTGCCTGGTAGTGGAGGACTCATCAAGTCCATACCTGATGGTAAGGCGACTGCTAAGAAAATAGGCTACCCCGTCATACTCAAGGCGACTGCTGGTGGTGGTGGTAAGGGTATGCGTATCGTATGGGAGGAGTCAGAGTTTGAAGAGCAACTATCGATGGCTCAAAATGAAGCGAGAGCCTCCTTTGCTAATGATGGCATCTACGTCGAGAAATTTATCGAAGAGCCACGCCACATCGAGATACAGATCATCGGCGATCAACATGGTAAGGTCATCCACCTATCAGAGCGAGACTGCAGTATACAGCGTAGACATCAGAAACTCGTAGAGGAGAGTCCGTCTCCCTTTATGACGGACAAACTGCGCAAAAAGATGGGTAAAGCGGCGGTAGCTGCTGGAGAGGCCATCGCCTACGAAGGCGTCGGTACCGTAGAGTTCCTAGTCGACAAGCATAGGGACTTTTACTTTATGGAGATGAATACCCGTATACAGGTCGAGCATCCCGTCACAGAAGAAGTAATAGACCATGACCTGATCAAAGAACAGATCAAGGTCGCTGCAGGGCTCCCCATAGAAGGTGGAGACTATATACCTATGATGCACGCCATAGAGTGTCGTATCAATGCAGAGGATGTCTACAACGATTTTCGCCCTAGCCCGGGTAAGATCACCTCATTTCATAGCTCTAAGGGACATGGTGTACGGGTCGACACACACGTATACGCCGGCTACACCGTACCACCCTACTACGATAGTATGATCGCTAAACTCATCTGCAAGGCGCAGACTAGAGAGGAGTGCATCAAAAAGATGGAGCGAGCCCTGGATGAGTTTATTATCGAAGGTATCAAGACGACCATACCTTTTCACAAAGCCCTCATGAAGGACGAAGACTTTAAGTCGGGTAACTTCCACACTGGGTTTTTGACGACATTCGAGCTCGAAAAACCATCCGAATAAAGTATGTCTGCTCTAGGCACATTGCTAGCTAGAGCTCGCAATTACAAGGGACTAGTTGCAGCCGCCATAGTCAGCAACATCCTGCTGTCGATACTGACCGTGGCCAGTGTGCCGCTGATCGTGCCCTTCTTGCAGATCCTCTTTGATCAGGTGCCACCCGTAACCGATCTACCAGCACAGCCGTCGCCGACAGATCATATCAACTACTACATGAGTCGATTGATCATCGACCACGGTAAGCAGCATGCCCTACTGACTGTATGTGGTAGTATCATAGGTGTATTCTTTCTCAAGAATGTATTTCGCTACCTAAGCCTATTCTTCGTAGCACCGCTGCGCAATGGCATACTGCGGGACATCAGAGGCGACCTCTATAAGCAGTACATGCACCTGCCCCTATCGTTCTTTGCTGATAAAAAGAAAGGTGACCTACTAAGTCGGCTGACCGTAGATATCGTGGAGGTAGAGCGAAGTATCCTAGACGCTATCGAAGCGGTCTTTAAAAGTCCCCTAGTCATCATCGGGTGTATAGGATATATGCTGTGGGAAAGCCCAGCGCTGACCTTATTCGTCTTCGTGCTATTAATATTCGTCACCGTGATCATAGGTGGTATCTCGCGTACACTTAAGAAGAGCAGCCACAAGGCGCAAGGACTACTAGGCGAGCTCAATGCTATTGCTGAGGAGAGCCTAGGCGGCATACGCATCATCAAAGGCTTCGGTGCGGAGGACTACTTTACGGATAAGTACCGGGCAACTAATGATCAACATCGAGATACGCTTACCAAGCTAGTCTGGAGGCGGGATCTGAGTGGGCCACTATCTGAGTTTTTAGGCATCGTTACGGTGACGGTCTTGCTGTGGTTTGGGTCTAAGCAGGTCTTCGCAGGAGATCTAGCGCCAGCTACTTTTTTCGCCTTCTTGTTTGCGTTTTTTCAGGTGATAGAGCCTAGTAAGTCCTTTAGCAAAGCCTACTACAATGTGCAAAAAGGTCTCGCAGCACTAGACCGTGTAGAGGACTTCGTACAGACGCCTAACCACATAGCTGACAGCAGCGGTGACCAGCAGGCTAGTGGCCTCAAGCAGCAGATATCGCTGCGTAGTGTAGGATTTAAATACATCAGTGACGGACAGCAAGTACTTGATGGTATCGATCTGGACATCAACAAGGGAGAGGTAGTCGCCCTCGTAGGACCTAGTGGTGCGGGCAAGACCACCCTAGCGGATCTTATACCACGCTTTTACGATGTGACTGCAGGCGCCATCAAGATAGATGGTATCGATATCAGGACCTTATCGCTAGATAGCCTGCGATCGTTATTTGGGATCGTAAGTCAGGATGCCATCTTATTTAACGATACCATTCGTAATAATATCGACCTGGGCAATAACTACAGCGAGCAGGCCATCCAGCGAGCCGTGGAGATAGCACATGCCTCGGACTTCGTCGCAGCACTACCCCAGGGTTATGACACGCTGGTAGGTGATAGAGGTGCCCTCCTTAGTGGCGGCCAGCGACAGCGGCTCACTATAGCCAGGGCGGTAGCTGGTGACCCGCCTATACTCATCCTAGATGAGGCCACATCCGCTCTAGATGCAGAGTCAGAGCTGATGGTACAGCAGGCCCTAGAGCAGGTGATGGTCGGTCGTACGACAATAGTTATCGCTCATCGTCTATCTACCATAAGGGCTGCAGACAAAATAGTTGTCATAGATAGTGGAAGGGTCCTAGAGGTCGGTAATCACGATGATCTAGTGTCTGCTGGTGGCGCTTATGCAAAACTTGTTGAGATGCAGTCATTTTCTTAGGTTATCTTTGTTGTGGCTTCTTTCGTATATTGCCTAAAATGTTGTTTATGTCAAATCTTTATCGATTCAGTTTACTTTGCGTGCTAGTGATCAGCGCGAGCCTTGTGACAGGTCAGATCACAATCACCAATAGCGTCTTCCCCACATCGGGCGACTCTCTACGAGTCATCGAGCTGGGCCCTACGGCCAACATAAGTGCAGACCTGAGTGCCGGCGCTGAGAATTTCTTCTTTGACTTAGAAAATTTAGGAAGTGGCCCCGAGAGAGTCACCGTCTTTTTTAATGCCAGCGAAGGCGCTAATGCGGCGGACTTCCCATCGGCAGAGCTTGTATCCACAGAGTCAAGTGTTCCTGGTGAGACCTACTACGACGTATTTAACAACCGTATTGACGAGCTAGGTCGTGGCAACCAAAATTTCGGCTTCGGTGAGATAGACATACCTCTAGGCTACAGCGATGTGCCCGTATACGCTAAGGCGCCGATTACCTACAACGATGTATTCGAAGATAGTAGCGAAGGCTTCGTCAGTGCACCTCAAAGTGTCATCCCTGACTCGATCCTAGCACTAATACCGCCACCCTTCAACCTCTTTGACAGTCTACGTGTGAGCCTAGAGTCGACTAGTGAGACGACTGTAGACGGTTACGGCGAGGTAAGCATACCTGGAGGCGTCTACGAAGTGCTGCGGGAGCGGGTAGAGACAACGACTAATACCAAGCTGTTTCTCTATGCACTAGGTAACTGGACGGAGGTTGGTGGATTGCTACTAGGCGGTCTAGGTGACTTGGGCGAGCTCTTCGGTGAGACGACCACGACGACCTATAACTTCTTATCTGCTACAGAGAAAGAGCCTATCCTCAGTGTCACGTATGGTGTAGATGATGTACTTGTGAGTGCAACTTACAAGAGCAACGGGGTTATCTCTAGTAGCAAAGAACTAACCTATACTAGCGCTGAGATCACGACCTACCCTAACCCTACACTAGGCAATATTACATTTGACATGGGTGCTTTCGGGTCAGACAATTACGAAATCGCTATATATAACATCGTTGGTAGTAAGGTCTTATCTATCGATGCTGATATCGTATCAGGCTCTACCTTTAATACCAATGTAGAGGATCTACGCAAGGGTACTTACATCTATACGGTGCATGACTCAGAAGGTGTCAAGCTTGCTACTAAGAGATTTATAGTTCTCAAGCCATAAAGTCTTGTACAGGTAGTTTATAAAGCATACTTTTGCACTCCGAATAAGAAAAAGATACAGCTATGAAAAGCGGAATACATCCAGACGACTACAGACTAGTAGTATTTAAAGACATCTCTAATGATGAGTCGTTTTTGACTAGATCCTGTGCACCAGCTCGTGATACGATCACATGGGAAGACGGCAATGAGTACCCTCTGATTAAGATGGAGATATCTGCGTTTTCGCATCCCTTCTTCACTGGTAAGATGAAGTTTGTAGATACTGCAGGACGTATTGACAAGTTCAACAAGAAGTTTGCAAAGTTTGCTGCGAAGTAATTTCTAGCATTCTTCAAAATAATAGACAAAGGCCCTGCATACTGTAGGGCCTTTGTTCGTTATACCCTTACATAGTCCCTACCTAGTACTATATGAACAATATCATTTTATTTGACAGTGACCAATGGGATCACCTACTCCCACTCACATTTACCCGTCCCGTATGCGAGCTACGTACCGGTATCTTGACCATCAGAGAGAAGTGGGAGTATGCCTTAACGGCCAAAGCCAGCTACATTACGCAAGACTATCTGGCAGGCAAGTATCCTATCCACATAGAGCAGGACAACCTCCTGGTCAACGGTGCACTCCTACCCAATGAAAAGATAGTGTCACTGGTCAAGGATCTCAAGAATAATGAGGCTCTATTAAACGGTGATCAGCTACTCGCCGCTAGACTAGACCAAAAACAGTTTCAGCAACTGATCGATGACGAAAGTATCGACGAGTTAAGCGGCATGGATATCAGCGGGCTAGACGATGTCATCGATATGGTCTCAAGGCCTTACCATCTGTTTACCAAAGCAGCAGACGAGCTAGCTAAGGACTTTAAGGTCTTGACGAAAGGTAGAAAGTCAGCCAACCTCAGCACTAGTAACCAACTGATAGGCAAGCGCAAAAATCTATTTATCGAAGAGGGAGCCTGGATAGAGTGTGCTACTCTCAACACAGAAGGTGGCCCCATCTACATAGGCCGCAATGCTACAGTAATGGAGGGCTCTATGATCAGGGGTGGTCTAGCCTTAGGTGACAATAGTACTGTCAAGATGGGAGCAAAACTATATGGCACCAACACGATAGGTCCATGGTGCAAGGTAGGAGGAGAGATCGGCAACAGCATACTACTAGGCTACAGCAACAAAGGCCACGATGGCTACCTTGGCAACAGTGTCCTAGGCGAGTGGTGTAACCTAGGCGCAGATACCAACACGAGTAACCTAAAGAATAACTACAGCGAGGTCAAGCTCTGGGACTACGTCGATCGACGTTTTGCCAAGACGGGCGAGCAGTTCTGCGGCCTCATCATGGGTGACCACAGTAAGTGTGGCATCAATACGATGTTTAATACTGGGACCGTGGTAGGCGTAGGTTGCAACATATACGGCGATGGATATCCACGTAACTATATACCTAGTTTCTCCTGGGGCGGTAGCTCTGGCTTTAGCACCAATAGAGTCGACAAGATGCTGACTGTAGCCGAGAAGGTCATGGGCCGTAGGAAACTAACGCTAGAAGAAGTAGACCGTCGAGTAATAAATCACGTTTTTTTAAGTACGGCGGAGTCACGCGTGTGGGAGTCTGCTTAGCCTGAGAGTCGACGGATAAAGTCTATCTGTAAGCACGAACTATACCTGCACATAGCTACCACCCCGCGGCGTTCTGTCTTACCCAACCCTCTAGCAGTAATGGCTGTGTCATTTCTGGGTATTGCAATTGTGGGTAATGATCAAACTACCGCTAGTAAGCACACACATTATCACTCGTAGCGGATATCTTTACCATACTAAACATGGCATATGGATAAGGCAGTACAGCAACTAATAGAATTAGAACTCAAAAGACAGCAAGAAGGCATCGAACTGATAGCCTCAGAGAACTTCACCTCCCCTGCTGTAATGGCAGCTATGGGATCTTGCTTGACCAATAAGTATGCTGAAGGCTACCCTGGCAAGCGCTACTACGGTGGTTGTGAGGTCGTGGATCAAGTAGAGCAACTAGCTATCGATCGGCTCAAGGAGCTCTTCGGTGCAGCCTACGCCAATGTCCAACCCCACTCTGGTGCTCAGGCCAATGCCGCTGTATTTCTCGCTGTATTAGAGCCTGGAGATGAGATCTTAGGATTTGACCTAGCACATGGCGGACACCTCAGTCATGGTAGCCCTGTTAACTATAGTGGCAAGGTATACAAGCCACACTTCTATGGTGTCGAGGAGGATACTGGTCTCATAGACATGGACAAGGTACACGCCAAGGCGCTAGCCGTAAAGCCTAAACTGATTATCTGCGGAGCGAGTGCCTACAGTAGAGACTGGGACTACCAGCGCTTCAGAGCCATAGCAAACGAGGTCGGTGCCTTACTACTTGCCGATATAGCTCACCCTGCTGGACTGATCGCATCAGGCAAGCTCAACAACCCTATGACCCACTGCCACATCGTGACCAGTACCACGCATAAAACCCTCAGGGGTCCTAGAGGTGGTATCATCATGATGGGAGAAGACTTCGTCAATCCCTGGGGACGGACGACTAAAAAAGGCACTCCTATCAAGATGTCGAGCATACTCAATAGTGGTGTCTTCCCTGGCATGCAAGGTGGACCGCTAGAGCATGTCATAGCGGCTAAGGCCGTTGCCTTTGGTGAGGCGCTGGACCCTAGCTTTGCTGCCTACACAGATCGTGTAATCGCCAATGCTCAAGCTATGGCGTCTGTCTTCGTCGATAATGGCTACAAGATCATAAGCGGTGGTACAGATAACCACCTTATGCTCATAGATCTGCGTAGTAAGGGCGAGGTAACAGGCAAGATCGCTGAGGCGGCACTAGGACATGCGGATATTACGATCAATAAAAACATGGTACCATTTGATACCCGTAGCCCATTCGTAACATCAGGCATACGCATAGGTACCGCAGCGATCACTACAAGAGGCCTAGGTCCTACAGACTGTGGTCAGATCGCCGTGTGGATCAACGACATCCTCCAAGATGCCGAAAATGAAAAACTGCATACAGATATCAAGCACAAGGTCAATAGCTTGATGAGTAAGTACCCACTCTATGCATAGGGAGGTCTATGTTGATTGATGAGAGCGGAAGTAAAAGAATATATCTGAAATCAGAAAGGTCGTTTGATAATCTGAAATTATCAACACCGAGATCTTTACTGCATCAATACTTGATGTCTGTAAGGATTAGACCTTGCGGAGGCATCGACCAATCTAGAGGTAGTCGTTCCGCACTATCCAGAGCATCCCTGACTTGATCTATTGTGAGTTTGCCCCTACTCACATTGCAACACATACCTACGATCAAGCGTATCATGCCTCTCAAAAAGCGATTGGCCGAGATAGAAAAGACCATAGTATCTGTGGATAGAACATCCCAAGATGCGCTAGTCACCGCACAGCGATGATGCTTGACATCGCCACCGGTTTTGCAAAATGCCGTATAGTCTTGCTCACCAACTAAGATAGCGGCCGCCGCATTGAGCAGGTCGATATCCAGGTCGGACCTCCTGTAAGGATACTCCGTAGAAAAGCGGGTAGCAAATACGTCTTTGCTCGTATGCAAGTAGTACTTGTAAGAGCGACTAGTGGCATCATATCTAGCATGAAAATCACTGACTACAGGTTCTACACGCTTGATCGCGACATCGGTAGGCAGCATTCTGTTGAGCTTAAAGACCAGCTGTAACGGCGATAAGTCTGGCGCCAAGAGTAGGTCCACATGACCTACGTAATCTCGCGCATGGACACCCGCATCTGTACGACCGCATCCTACTAGCGCTACCGCCTGACTATGGCCACATAATTTAGTAAGTGCTGCGGTAAGGACGCCTTGGACAGTAGTCACTCCTCCCGGCTGTACTTGCCAGCCAGCATAGTCAGTGCCATCATAGTCGAGTGTAATCTTATACCGCTTCATCCTCACAAATGTAATCTAGCTCCAGCAATCTATCGTGCACGGGCTTACTGTCAGCACCCTTTACTGCGTATCGACCATCTACACGCTAGTGCTAGTATACCACCATTGCTGTAGAGCGACGGCTCTTGATTGCCACTGACCTAACTCGTAGGAGCTAATTATTCAAAGCAGACTCCCGGCTATTTGGTAATAAACCTAAATCTTGAAATACCCCCAATAAAGAAGGGCGAGACCGGCATAATGCCAATCTCGCCCTATCACAAAGCCTAAGTCTTAGGGTTCTTATTTAATAATTAGAAGCTTCTCATTAAACAACTCATTACCAACTTGTATTCGCACAACATAAGTTGCAGAAGGTAAGTGTGCAACAGGTACTGTAAGTTCAGTAGTTCCTGCTGGAGCTGAAGTCATAATAGCTTGATCAATCACTAGTCGACCCCTTTGGTCGTAGACACCAATTGTGATGTCCTCATCCTTATCGGTGGTAACACCAACTTGTATCCAGCTAGTTGCTGGGTTAGGATAGACACCCGCTGTAACTTCTGTCTTCTTATCTACCTCAAGGTAAACAAGCTTGTCTGCGTAAGAGTATGTACCGTCGAAGTCAATCTGCTTAAGTCTGTAGACATATAGACCACCTGTAGGTAGGTCTTGATCTTCATGACTGTAAGTGATCGGTCCTGCAGAGTTACCCGCACCTTCTACTTCTACAATAGCTTCGAAATCACTACCGTTGATAGATCTCTCTAGTACAAATCGATCATTGTTGATCTCCGTTGCAGTGATCCATGTCAGTCTATTGAGCTCGCTGTCCTCTAGGTGTCTTCCGTAGAAGTCTAGTAGCTCGATAGGAAGTACTGGAGGAGCAAATCCTGCATCAACATCTGTAATATTCTGACCTCTTGTCAAATCAAATGAACCAGTTCGGCCAGTTGAGAAGTCAATCACGTCACTGTCTACCTCATCGTCTACATCCGTAAGATCCGGAGTAACACCATTAGGCTGTACGAAAGAGTAACCATCAAGGAGGTCAAACATTACGAAGTAGTTACCTACAGGTAGACTATCAAATAGATAGTAACCAGGCTCACCAGTAATAGGATTGTCCATCGTCTCTAGTGTACGGAATGGCAGTGTAGGATCGTCATTGTTGAAGAGCATAACAGTTACACCGTTAAGACCTACATCACCAGGACTCTGTACATTATCACCATTGTCTTCCCATACAAAGTCACCGATACTAGCAGGGATAAAGAATCCTGCATCGATTGTCTGGTTATCATCACCAGCCTCAAGAACGATTAAGTCCGTAGTACCAGGTCCGTTTGCATCCGTTACGTCTGAGTCATTCACATCACCTGCATCAGGCGCATTCTGACTAGTTGGGATAAACCCTACTGGAGTTTCGAATTCGATGTAGTATGATCCAGGAGCGATATCATCAAACTGATAGTACCCTTGCTCACTAGGAGCTTCTGGATTCTGCATAGTCATCACTGTTGCTACTAGAGCTCCATTCTCATCGAATAGATTTACAGTAACACCATTGATACCTTCCTCTTCTGGATCTTGGAATCCGTCACCATCGACGTCATCCCATACATAGTCACCAAGTCTCACTGGCACGTAGAAACCGAAGTCTACAGTCAAGTTTGAAAGGTTGTCTGCATCACCATCATCAGTTGGTTCGTCAGCTGACTCTAGTGTAATCGTACCACTTAGTACTCCTAGAAGTAGTGGTGACAATGTACCGTTGTCGTCTCCGTTAACATCATTATCTGGATCAGGAGAAGGATCATTACCAGTACTAGACTGTAGTCCATCAAGTGGCTGATCTGCATCAAAGTTTGCTGTCGTGATCTGAACGATATAGTTACCAGGCGCTAGTCCTGTGAACAAGTAGTTACCATTCTCATCTGTAACAGTCTCCATCATAACACCATCACTATCCATCATCTGCTCATCTGGCGATCCGTCATTATTAGGATCAGACCACAGCATGACAACAACTCCTTCGATACCAGACTCAGTAGCTTCGTCAAAGACGCCGTTGTTATTCATATCTAACCATACTAAGTCACCAAGTGACAGTGGTAAGAATAGACCAGCATCAATGTCTTGCTCAGATTCTCCTGCCTCAATTGAGATGACATGAGATCTACCTGTTTCTGTATCAGCATCACTATCGTTGTCATCATCAGTAGCATCCGTATCGCCATCGTTGATGTCAGCTTGCGTGAATACATAACCGTCGCTCTCTACGAACTCAACTATGTAGTCACCTGGCTCCACAGTGAACTGGTAGTAACCAGGCTCACCTGTAACTGGATCGTTAACAGTGGTCGTAGTCTGTAGTGGTGCTCCACTAGCGTCTAGCAAGTTAACCGTGATATCATTGATACCGTCCTCGTCCACATCTTGTAGACCGTTACCATTAGCATCGAAGAACACGAAGTCACCAAGCTGAGCTAATAGCTCATCTACGAAGTTGTTCTCAAC